>JASJDJ010000183.1 GCA_030065635.1 Xenococcaceae cyanobacterium MO_188.B32 | reverse complement strand
TAGTCCCTACAAACTAGTGGAGGTCATCGATAATCGGTGTAATTATCGGCTAAAGCTCAGTCAATTCGTTGCAAGAATTGCCAATTAAAGAGGCTCAAAGGCTATGTTTTTCGTACCTCTACCAGTTTGCAGGGACTACCTTCGTTTCGGGTTTATTGTCTCGTCTCAAAGAAGGGAGAGTTAAAGAAGGACAAATTTCTGGATCGTATTTAAAATTGACAGTTATCCTATAGGGCTTGATATTCTCCGTATCATTAGCCAAATTACGCTCTGAAATATTTTTACTAGCCTGTTGATTAAAAATAGGGTATTTAGCACCCTTAATTAACTCCAAATCAGTAACTTCCCCCTGAGTATTGACTAAAACCCCATAAACGCTTGTTCCCTCTAAACGTCTAATACAAGCATCTCTAGGATAAGTACCTTCAAAAGTAAGTTCTTCTGGTTTTACTTCTTTAATTAGACTCAACCAAGCTACATAATTTTTTCTAGCCTCTTCATTAGTAGTTTCCGCAGTATTTTTTTGCAGACTACGGCTCAATTCGCGCATTTCTCGATTTAATTTTTGTTGACGTTGGGCAGCAATTTGAGTAGGAGATAGCTTGGGTTTGGGTTCGACTGATGGAGTAGGCGGTTTTTCTTCTTCTGGTTTTTTCTCTTCTGGTTTTTTAGCTTCTGGCGGTGCAGGTTGTGTAGATGGTTTTTCAGTCGGAGGAGATACTGGTTTCTCTGTAGAATCTACTGGTGCGGAAGGAACGGGAGGAGGTAAGGGTAAAGAAGATGTATCTCCTATAGGTGGCAATTTAATATCAGTATTAGGTAGAGGTGGTAAAGAAGGTAATGGTGGTTCTATGACGGGTAAAGACTGAATAGGTGGGAGGGGAATTTGTACGGGAGGTACATTAGGTACAGCTAAGCTGCTTGGTGGTGGCGGTAAAGGAACAGAAGGTAAATCGGGAAAAAGGTTAGGATTTTGCGGAATAGATGGAGATAAGGCAAAAGGAGCAATATTTTCACCCAGAGGAGTTTTATTTAATTCTGGGATGTTTAACTCAGGAGTTAAATTAGGCAGACGGCTTTGTTCTTCGGGAGTTAATTCTATGGTAGGTACAGTCTCTTTAATAGTTATCTTTTTATCTTCTTCGATCGCTAATTGAGTAAAACCATACCTTAACAGTAATACGTGAATTACTAAAGATATAAAAATAGATATTTGCGTGGGGCTAATTAGTTTATTAGATGGATTATTTATATTTGTTTTATAAGACATATGAGTAAAAATAAACTAACTTTTAATTTGGGTTTTACCTATTTAAAGTATGAATCACACGGCGTACAAGCCTCCGAATTCTATTCGAGGGAGAGCCCTTCAAAAATGTAAATACATCGGTTTTAATTTCCTCCTGCTGACCGTTCTTAAACTTAAAATCTTACTAAAATGAGCAACGCTTTAATTTCTAATTTGTACGGGCATGACTAAATAAGTCATTTGTAGCCCTCCCAGAGGAGTAAAAATGACTGGTTGATTCCATTCATTTAATTGCATTTTAATCTGTTCGGCTGGCAAAGCTTTGAGTCCATCCATTAAATACTTAATATTAAAAGCAATATCTAGGCTGCCACCTGTAATTTCTGCGGGCAGAGACTCTTTAGCACTACCCACATCTTTAGCATCAACAGAGAGAAACAATTGACCTGCTTCACTATCTAAACTAAATTTAACAATATTATTTTTTTGCGCTAGCACTGCTACTAACTCTAGACTACTAATCAGCCGTTTACGTTCCACAGTCATCTGACGGATAAAGGAACGGGGAATTAGTTGCTGGTAAGCTGGATAAGCACCCGTGAGTCTGAGACAGGTTAAACGCTGATTTTTTACTTGAAATACTATTTGAGTATCATCAAAACGGAATTGAATTCTATCTTCTGATTTAGCACCTGCCAACATTCTTTCTAGTTCTCGTAAAGCCCTAGCAGGAATAGTAAGCTTAAAATCTGCGCTCTTGTGGGCAGTTTCTAATGGTGTCGGGTTTTCATTGTCTTGTTCCCGATCTTCTAACGACTCGATTGGATATGCGCGGGTTTCCCGCCCATCCCTCTCGTCCAAAATGGTTTTGACTACTGCTAAACGATGACTATCTGTAGCTGCAAATTCGAGACTGTTATATTCTCCATCGGCTAAAGCCGTGAGATGCACGCCTGTTAATATTTGTTTGGATAGTTCTGTACTGGCAGCAAATAGACAGCCTCCTAATCCTTGACTAAAAGCCGATACTGGTAGATCGATAGTTTCTGCTGTTTCAATTTCTGGTAGTTCGGGAAATTCAGTTGCATCTATTCCTTTTAACTCGAACTTTCCCGACGCTGAACTTAAAGTAGCCAAAATACTTTCTGCTTCGGTTTGGTATTCTGCCGAAGCAAGAGTAATTTCCATCTCTGGTAGGCGAGAAACAATATCGTTAAATAATTTAGCAGGTAGAGTAATTTTGCCTCCTTCTACAACTTCTGCATTGAAGTTAGTATGGATAGCTAAATTACCATCAAAACCAGTTAAACTGACGGTTTGTGTCTCTTCTTCTGCAACTACAAGTACGTTTCCCAGTACGATTCTTTCAGGTCGAGAGGGAACGGCACGGCTAGCTAAAGATAGATAGCTACTGAGATCGCTTTGGCTACAAATTAGTTTCATGGAAAATCGATAATTAACTGCGAACGTTTTATATATTGATTTACTAAAAATGTAAAATAAACTACTCAACTAGATTGTAAGAATAGTTTTTAATCTATATCATTTAGAGAATTGATTTTAGGCTTTTAATAGATCGATAGTACTATAGAAAATAGATAATTTCTGTGGAAAAATTGTGGAAAAGTATTAATATTTTTCCACAGGTTGTGAAATGCATAATAGGGTAGGATGTGCCTTAGGACATTCTCATTATTTAAATTTGCTTAATCTCAAACGTTCTTGTTCTTATCTCTGTTTATTTTTAATTGGTCTAATTCTAGCTTTATGTCATCATCCAGTAGCTAGGGCACAAATCTATAACCAGACTGAAGCTGATTACTTAAATATCCTTTGGCTGTTAATAGCTGGTTCGCTCGTATTTTTTATGAATGCTGGCTTTGCCATGCTCGAAGCTGGTCTTTGTCAGACTAGAAATGCAGTTAATGTTTTAGCCAAAAATCTAATTGTCTTTTGTGTTTCCATCCTTGCCTTTTGGTGGCTTGGTTTTGGGATTATGTTTGGGGATGGTAATTCATTTTGGGGACAAGAGGGTTTCTTTTTTCAAACATTCAACCCTCCTTTTAATAATTATTTTCCTGCTGGGTTTGAAAAGCTAGCTACTCTGTATCCCGGTCAATCTTTTGTGGGAATATTTTTCTTTCAATTGGTATTTGCGGGAACAGCAGCCACCATTGTTTCTGGTGCAGTTGCCGAACGAATTAAGTTTTGGGCATTTTTTTGGTTTAGTTTTTGTTTAGTCGGAATTGCTTACCCCATAACCGGTCATTGGGTTTGGGGTCCTGATGGCTGGTTAGCCAGTCAGCTAAATTTTCTCGATTTTGCTGGTTCGACAGTAGTTCATTCCGTTGGTGGTACGGCAGGTTTGTTAGGAACAATGCTACTCGGCCCTAGAAGAGGCTGGCAGGGGTATGCCCCCAATCGGATAAGTAAAGAGCGATTTTCCGCCCAACCCAAACAATTTACTGCATATAACCTGACTTTTTCTACTTTAGGTTGTCTGATTCTTTGGCTAGGTTGGTTGGGATTTAATGGCGGTTCGGTCAAAGAAGTTACTCATATTCCCCATGTGATGACTACTACCATGATCGCTGCTGCTTCTGGAGGTGTCTTCGTTTTAATGTTGCGGGGTTTGCGTCGCAATAAACCGGCACTACCTTTAGTGATTAACGGTATTTTGGGCGGTTTGGTGGGAATTACGGCATCTTCTGCTTATGTAACTCTAGGAGCTGCTATGTTCATTGGTGCTGTTAGTGGTTTATGTGTAATTCTCGTTGAAGCTTTATTAGAATTTTATCGCATCGACGATCCTGTAGGAGCCGTTCCCGTTCATCTCGGTTGTGGGATCTGGGGAACTCTCGCCGTAGGATTATTTGTCAATCAATTACCACCTTATATCGAACAAGAGGTAAACAGAGTCGGACAAATTTTAGCTCAACTGGTCGGTATACTTTCAGTTTTAGCTCTGACAATCGTCCTCTGTTTACTATTTTGGCTCTCGATCGGTCTGATTCTCTATCTAGTTGAATTGGGCAACGATCGACTCAAGTACTCTCCAACAGTCAACCAACCACCCAATAATCTAGCTCGAGCGAACAGAAATAAATATAAATCCGAAAGTCTGATTCCCGAGTCTCCTTTAGAATGGTCGCTCAAATATCTCAAAATTGCTAGAGAAGCTTTGAGAGTATCGGTTGAAGAGGAAATGAGAGGTAGTGATGGTACTTTTAGTCCCTCCTAGATAAAAATAGCTTTTAGCTTTTAGCCCTTCGGGTTCAGCAGTTGCTCTTTGTTGGAAACCAAGCAAGACCGCACTGCTTCACTTTTAGCTCTCAGCTTTTAGTTGTTAGTAAATTTTTCGGCAGCCGGACAATCATTAATAGAGCGTAAATAGGACTGAGTTTGTTCTCCCCAATAAGCAGAATTATACCAACGACTCAGCCAAAATTGGGCTTGGTTAAAACTTTCAGACATTGCGCCGATTTGACAAAGATCGTTAATTCCATCAAGTACGCGATTTTCTTTGCCTAACTCTAAGGCATTTAAAACAATTAATTTGTCTAGGTTACTCTGACAACTCTCAGGAAAATGCTCTGGTAATTTTTGTTTCGCTTGCTCGAGGCGGATACGCCAATCTTGTAGAATAGCTTTTTCAGTAGGAATTGGCTCCGTGCACAAGGTTGACTTTGATAATGATAGAAAATCGAGACTATCGTTTTCTAGTGTAACTTTATGCTGCGAATTATTGAAGAAAACTACTAGGGGTGAAATTATTAACAATCCCAATGCACTTATCAAAGCAGCTATTTGAGTAAGCGGTTCATTTTTGTTTTGAATTACTTTTGAAATAGTTTGTTTTTTAGGAGTAATTTTTTCAATTTTATTCGCTCTAGTCGATGACTTTTCTTCTAAAGCTAATAATTGCTGTTTGACCCAATCTGAATTAAATATCGATTGATAAATACGATTGGATACTTTTAATTTGTTTTCTTGCTCGATTATCAATCCTAATTTAATTAATTCTTTTTTTTCTTGACTTCGATCGCTGGTTATTTCTCCCTGCTGTAAAATCTGCAAATACATTTCTAGTAACATTTTGGGAAGACAAACCGTATTATTCAATAAATGCTCTTGAATTGTTTTTAAATATTCTCCAATAGCCTGATTTGTCCAATTATAAATTACACGCTCCTGCACTAACTTTTCCACTAAAGTAGCTTCCATTCCCGAAGGAATAAAATAGTCGGCATCAGAGATAACTTGACAAAGCCGTCTCGTTAATAAAGGATGTCCTCCCGTCCATTCAAAAACTTCTTTGAGTAAAGAATAAGGGGAAGCAGATTTAGTTTCTAAATGAAGAGACTTAATAATTTCTTGCTGAGAAGGTGATAATAATTTCTGTTTATTATCTGTATTTACTAAATGCTCGAGAAAAAAATTAAGTGTCTTTATTCTCAATAATCCTTTCTCTACTGCCAATTCGCCCAAAAGCATTTCTATTTGCTGTTGTTCTTTAAGTAGGGCTTCAAGTTGTTGCGGGTCGAGCAAAGCAGCTTCTTGGAAATAATAACCTAAAGGTTGTGTTTTTTGTTGTTGTAACAATTGAGGCCATTGTTCGGCAAAAAAATCTACGGTTTTTTGTTTGAGTATTCCTTGCTTCACTAAAATCGTTCCGAACTTAACTTGATGGTTGTGAGATTGAATTTTTAAAGCTGTGTGAATTTGAAAATTTGAAATTAATCCAGCTTGTTCTAAAACTCGACCAAGGGGTTTAACTACTACATTTTCCATTAATCAAACTAATTGATATTTTATTATTTATTGATATTTGGTTATTTATTGTACAATTGTTGGGCATCATGAAAGTTGCTGATTTAACAGTAATTAGTAATCATTAATCAGCAATTAACTTGCCCATTTTCTAGCTTGAAATTTTTCTTTGCCCCTGACTGTCTGACACAAATGATAAAAAGCTAGATATAGCTTAGACAAAAAGAAAAGGGAGAGTATTCATGGGAAGCTGGAAATGAATAGTTTTGAGCTTCGTATCCCAAGTCAACATCTATTTTCCTTTATTTCTGTGTTGGTAACTGAATAAAAGGAATTGCAGAACCCCCCATATAATTAGGTAGTTGTCCATTCCAATTTTCTGCAGCTTTTAATTTTGTTTGAGCCTCTAAAAGCTCAATATATTTAGGATTGCGATTGAGTTGTTCGGTTTGTAAACGAATTGACTCTGCTCTGGCTTGCGCCTCCAAAACTTGGACTTGTTTATCTGCTTCTGCCCGAGCTAATTTTTGTTGTTCCTCAAACTTCACCCTTTGCAATTCTTGTTCGGCTTTATTGGCCTGAGAGCGAGCAATGGCAGCTTCTTCTGCTACTTTCTCAAACGCCGAGGAAAATTTAATCGAAATATTAACTGCTTCGACTTCTAATCCTAAGGTTTTTAATTCCTGAGTCAAACGAGTGCGTACAGAATTATTTAACTCTTGCCGATTTTGAACAATTTGTAACGCATTCCGAGTCCCGAATTCTTCACGAAAAATATTAGCAACTCTTGGTTCTACTTGAGTAATGGTGTACTGTTGGCCGTAGCGTTTGAATACTCTCTCTGCCTGAGCTTCTTGTAGAGAAAAGGTGACTTGAATCTTATTGTCAGGAGCGATTTGAGAATCTTTGGAATAGGCAGGCATGGGGATGGAAATTGTTTGCGAACGGAGATTTAACTTGTGCAGATTCCCTTTGAAGGGAGTGTAGAAATGTAAGCCTGGTTTTTCAGTTTCGATGAGTCTACCGAAGCTGGTACGCATGCCCATTTCTCCAGTTTCTACGGTGGTCATACATCCAGCTAAGTTAATTCCCCCCATCAGTATGGTTAGTATTAGCAGGAATTTTCGGTTCATGATGCTCTCTCTTTTGTTACTTATATAATTCCTTCTATCTCTAAAGTAAATAAATAAATTGAATAACTTGTGAGGAAATAAGCACAAAGATGACACAATTTAAATCTGATGGGTCAAGTTAAAACTTTCTTTTTCCAGTAGTAATCACAATCTATTGCCTCAACTTTTATTTTTTAAGCCATAGTAAAAGGAGCAGAATACTCAAAAGTAAAATCTCTGTACCCAATAACCCATTAAGAATCCGAGCATCTTCAGGTTTGAGAACAAAATACGATCGCCATAGGGTATAAGGAATAATTTGAAGCAAAGTAATTCCAGCAAACAGCAACCAGATAGACCAAACTAAACCTCGCCATAAAGCAATCGCTGTTACAATGTCAAAAATTAATAGCAACACATCCATCCCTCGCCAGAGTAGGGGAGTAGCTAACCAAGGTGTTCCTGTTAAACCCAGCATATTGCTAAGATGAACCGTCGCACCATAAAGCAAAGCGATCGCAACTACCTTAGTATAAATAGCCATCCAAGGTTGCTCGATCGCTGATTCTAGAAATTTATTAATCATCATTTTAATTAGCTAGATATTGCATTACCTTGATGTTATATTTCTGACGAATATCTGCTAAAGAAACATCTAAGTAGGACTGAAAATCGTAAGTATGCCATTTGCGAGTCATCTTAAAAGAAAGTGCGATCGCTTGACAACAGGGAATAAAGCATTTCCACATCCACCACAACCAAGCTTGGGGAGGACTAGCGGTGATAATATCCTTGATGCGTTGGTTAAATTCCTTGTCGCTAAAATCACTTCTGACTCAGGAGAAATATCCATCCCCGTAATTACGGTCAGACATAGCTAGCTATATTTAAACGCTCGCCTTCGTTGTATTTTATTCGACAATTGTAGTCTACACAATCAATTAGCTTTGAGATAAATTTCTGCTAACGAAGTTAATTCGATCGCTCAATTGAGATAGGGTTTGACTCAATTCGCGGTCTTTTGCTTGCTGTTTGGTAATTTTTTCGCAACTATACATAACGGTAGTATGGTCTTTACCGCCAAATTCTTCACCAATACGCGGTAAACTGAGGTCGGTATGTTGGCGCATTAAATACATACCTATTTGTCTGGCGGTACTAATTTCCCTTCGGCGAGAGCTACCTTTAAGGTCTTCGAGGGAAACTTTATAAGTCTCGGCAATTACATTTAAAATAATCTCTGGTGAAGCAGATACTTTTTCTACAGGGGGATTGAGTACTGGAGCGATATTCTCTACCGTCATTGGTAAGCCAGAAATAGAGATGTAGGCGATCGCTCTAGTTAATGCCCCTTCTAATTCCCGAATATTAGAAGTATAGTTACTGGCAATATATTCGATTACTTCCTTGGGAAGGCGCATATTTTCGTATTCGGCTTTTTTTTGTAAAATTGCCATGCGTGTTTCTAAGTCGGGTACCTGCACATCCGCAATTAAACCCATAGAAAAACGAGAACTCAACCTTGCTTGGAGACGGGGAATTAAATTGGGTGGGCGATCGCTCGCTAAAACTATCTGCTTTCCTGCTTCGTGGAGAGTATTAAAGGTATGAAAAAATTCTTCTTGGGTGTACTCTTTCCCTTCAATAAATTGGATGTCGTCTACCAATAAAATATCTGCGGTGCGATAATGAGCGCGAAAACTCTCCATATTGTCATTGCGAATAGCAGCAATCAAATCATTGGTAAATTGCTCTGTGGAAACATAAAATACCTTGGCATTGACATTGATTTCTAAGTAATAGTGTCCGATGGCTTGCATCAGATGAGTTTTGCCTAAACCAACCCCACCGCAGAGAAATAAAGGATTAAAATCTCTGCCTGGAGATTCCGCCACTGCTAGAGAAGCAGCGTGTGCCATACGATTAGTTGGACCGACTACAAAACGATAAAAAGTATAGCGAGGATTTAATTTAGTAGGTTTGAGAGCATGATGGGCAGAAATTTCTTCTGAATGGGTATCTAGAGAAGAAACAACATTGCTATCGCCAATAAAAGCAATATTATCTTCTCTAGCAACTTTTAGTTCGATCTCCAGGGGTTTACCAACAATTTCTTGGACTACATCAGCAATAGTTTTGAGATAATATTTTTGTAAATGATTGAAAACAAAAGCATTGGGAGTGCGTATCACTAAACAATCATCTCTCAATTCTTCGGCTGTAGCTGTTTGAATCCAAGTCTCAAAAGTAGGGCGACTCAATTGTAGTTGTAGACGCTCCAAAACTTGATTCCAAAGCTTTTGTCGAGAGATTTTCACGGGTTTACTAATTTGGTAGTGATTGAAGAATTTTATCAGTTGAGTAACATAAAGAGTAAGTTCGCCAGAACTATATTTATATTTTTCCAGCGATCGTGCTATGTAATGCCAATCGTGTACTTATACCTGTCTTTCTTGTTATGGCTAAACTCAAAATTACTCAATTAGGTCATCCTATACTGCGTTCCCAGGCTCAACCTGTAGAAAATTTTACAGACAAAAAATTACAACAGCTAATTGATTCTCTAATAGAGACTGCTACTGCTGCTAATGGAGTTGGTATTTCTGCTCCTCAAGTATCTCAATCTTACCGTTTATTTATTATTGCCTCTCGTCCTAACCCGCGTTATCCTCATGCGCCGACAATGAATCCTAAAGCAATAATTAACCCCAAAATTATTGCTCATAGTGACGAGACTGTCAAAGATTGGGAAGGTTGTTTGAGTGTACCCGGACTGCGAGGCAAAATATCTCGATATCAAACTATTGAGGTAGAGTATTATAACCCCGATGGTCAACGACAGCAAGAAATATTGACAGATTTTATAGCTCGTATTTTTCAACACGAATTAGATCATCTTAATGGTTTAGTATTTCTCGAGCGCCTTGAATCTAAAAAAGATTTATACACAGAAGAAGAATATCAAAGTTTAATTGAGTAATGTATTATATCGAGTTCGGGTAATTACTAATGACTAATGACTCGACCAAATTTAATTAATTCTGCTTAGGTGCTTATTTAATTGATAAGTAATGAAAAACAAAACCTTAAAACGTCTTTTAACAATACTGTTTGGCTTAGCATTTCTTGGTTCAACAGTAGTTTTCATGATTGGTAGTCTTGTTAGTGGCGAGCGCACTTCTTCTCCTTCCTCTACACCATCTGCAAATGTACCCTCTGCTGAAGAAAGATTACTTCTTCAAGCTCGTGGTTATCAGAAAGTCTTAGATAGAGAGCCAGAAAATCTTACGGCTCTAAGTGGATTAGTAAGAACCCGTTTGGAGATGCAAGACTTAGAAGGAGCAATTATTCCCTTAGAAAAACTCATAGAACTAAATCCTCAGCAAAAAGAACTTACCACCCTACTGGAAGCAATTAAACAAGAATTAGCTCAAAAAAAACAATCCGAGCAAACCGAAGAGAATAATAAAAATTAATAAAAATACTATCGATCGACATCTAAATGCAAAACATAACAACCTAATTGCAGTTTAGCCGACCATAGTTCGTATTCTATTTGTAAACTAGTTGGCAGGGGTTGACCTTCTAACTTGAGATAGCGCGTAAAGTTACGTAAGCGGAGAGAACCGCTTTTTTCTGGAGGGTCTTCATTTAACCAGTAGCGACTAGTGCCGTAAATTCCTTTCTCCCAAAAATGTCGATAACTTAGCTTGCCTTGACTTTGCATAGTCATGATTACCCGATAAGGAGAAATTTCTAACCACAGTAATTCTCCCTGAGAATTATTACTGGAAATACTCTTATCCTCTTCTTTTGTCGCTGAAGCGGAAGATATAGGTCTTTTTTGCTGCAATAAAAGATGAAATTTGTCCCTATCTTTTTGATAAAGCGAAGCTCTACTTTCGACTATATGCCAAAGAGGTAAATTAGTAGAAAGTAAGGAAAGGTATACCGTATTACTATTATGCGCCAGCATAGACAAGCTCAATTTTAATCTCCATCTATAAGATATCCCTAATTTTTGAGGAATTAATAGACTTCTTGTCTAGAGCGAGAATCTCGGTTGTATTAGCTATTAATTCTTAGCTCTTAGCTTTGATTAATCGGGGAGTAATTAACTTGTTTTGACCCTGAAAATTTACTTTTGTAAAAGATCTAATGAAGAAAATCAAAAAAAAGTTCTTGCCAAAATAAATTTTTGTCGCTATAATCAATAATCGTTGCCAGCAATCCTCGGTAGCTCAGCGGTAGAGCGGTCGGCTGTTAACCGATTGGTCGTAGGTTCGAATCCCACCCGAGGAGTTAAACAATTTGGTAGTTGATAACCCACTTACACTCACTTACCTATTATTCCCACAAGTCCCAACGAGCAAAAATAGGCTTCATTAACTCTTAATTAGCAAGTAAAGAAATAGTAAACACAAAAAAATAACCCCATCTCACCTATCATTAAATGGCAATTGTGTCAAATCAACTATTTACTCTGTTTCTCTAGTCATGATATGTAATACTATGTATAACTTATAGATATTTTGGGTTCATACCAAATCCGATTACCAAAGTATCATGAGTAATCACATCCACTACTTGCTCGAACCAGCACAGCCAGAGGATTTACCCCGCATCATGCACTGGCTCAACTGGTACACTGCCATGTGTTTCAACCGAATGCTGAATAGAACAGGGCATTTCTGGGAGAAACGATATCATAGCAGCGGATTTGAGAAGACTGATTACAAAAGGGCATTAAACACCCTACGGTACATTCAGGCTAATCCTAAAGCAGCCAAGATGCAGCAAGGCTTTTTCTATGACTTTTCCAACTATGGAATCCATGACAGACTGAGTGATGATGGTCGGAGTTTTAATTCAACTCAAAATCCAGTTTGACCATTTCTTTGGCGATCGTAAACTTATATTTCGTCATGGCATAGCAAGCATCAAGTATTCCCTATAAACTAACAGACCAAATTAATGCCCATCTAATTACCAATATCTATGGCATCGACTTATGGCTGAGT
>JASJDJ010000182.1 GCA_030065635.1 Xenococcaceae cyanobacterium MO_188.B32 | reverse complement strand
TATGCCTGTTACTAAGAATAAGAATTTAGTCTTATCTTCCTCTGCGTCTCCCTCTACTCTAAACGGTAGTTCTACCCACTAAAACTTCAACTAGCTATTAGCCATTAGCCATTAGCCAGAAATTATTATGATTAGCAACTACAAAACTCACTTTTTACCCCCAGTCCAAGAAAACGAATTTTTACCGCCCATTGGTCGTTGGATTATCTTTGGTGGATTATTTATCGTTACTATTGTAGGGATATCTGTTCCTCTAACCTCTGTGGCTAAATACAAGGAAACTGTTAAAGCCCAAGCTAGCCTTCGTCCTGCTGGAGAATTACGGATTGTTCAGGCTGCCACCGAAGGACAGATTCTCAATATTGCTGTCCGAGAGAATCAAACAGTTACCAAAGGGGATACTATTGCGACTATTGACGATTCTCGTCTGCAAACGAAAAAAAGCCAACTGCAAAGTAACATCCAACAGGCACGGCAGCAATTAATTCAAATCAACGCTCAAATTAGTGCCCTCAATAGCCAGATTCAAGCGGAAAGCGATCGCATTAACCGCACCGTTGCCTCAGCTTTAGCTGAACTAGAACGTCGAGAACGAGAATATCGAGATAAGCAAATTGTTACTGCTGCTGAAGTGGGAGAAGCCGAAGCCAACGTCAGAGTTGCTCAACAAGATTTACAAAGGGCAACCGCAGAGATAAATTCAGCTAAAGCTAACTTGAGATCGATTGAGGCTGCCTATTTAGCTGCTCAGTCGAAACACAACCGCTATCAGAGTGTAGCTGATGAGGGAGCTTTGCCACTAGATCAATTAGAGGAAGCTAAACTAGCAGTTCGGCAGCAACAAGAAGCAATTGCAGCACAACAAGCTACAGTTGCTATGCACCAAGAAACGATCGAACAGCGACAAGAAGCTGTCATAGCTGCTAAAGCTAGATTAAAACGTACCAAAGCTTATCTAGATCCTAGTCGAGCCGAAGTAGCGATCGCTGAATCTAACATTGCCCAAGAACAAGCTAGGGGTCAAGCAACTCTTGCTACTTTAAATAAAGAACGGGAAGCTTTAATTCAACAACGGATTGAAATTAACAAACAGCTTGAGCGCGATAGCCACGAACTACATCAAGTCGAAATCGACCTCAGTCAGACTAATATTACTGCTACAGTAGATGGGATTATCTCTCAACTTTCCTTACGCAACTCTAGCCAAACGGTACGAGTGGGAGAGCAAGTGGCCCAAATTGTTCCTAGTAATGCTCCTTTGGAAGTAAAAGCCAAAGTGTCGCCCAAGGATATTGGTAAATTAGAAACAGGTCAACAAGTGCAAATGCGGGTATCTGCTTGTCCCTATCCCGATTATGGCACCCTCAAGGGTCAAATAAACAGGATTTCTGCTGATGCGTTCTCTCCGAAAATGAATGGTACTAATGCTCCAACCAATGGTTCAACAGAACAAGCAAAGGCGATGGGGACTTTCTATGAGGTAACGATTAAGCCAGATAGTCTTTCTCTGGGTAAAGATAGTAATCAGTGTACTCTTCAATTGGGTATGGAGGGTCGAGCGGATATTATTACTAGAGAGGAAACTGTGCTGAAATTCCTTCTTAGAAAAGCAAGACTGATAACAGATCTGTAATTCTTGTTCGATCCGGATTAGAACTTTTTTTCATCGAACTCAGATAATACCCGATTAATTTTGAAGAGAAGGAAATTTTAAGGTCAATACATACATACATAAAAAAACCGGCTACCAACTTAAGACGGGACAGTAGGCAGGGTAAAAGTTTTGGACTGGGATGATTTTCTTGATTTCCTTGGTTGAGGTAGCTCACCAATATGTTCAACAAGATACTCAAATAAGTCAGGAAATTTGTGACCAAATAACCTCTCGTGCCTCCGTAGTACCATCACTTCGTTTGAGAGCGAAATTATGAATCACCGTAGAGACTTTTAAGCGTTTGGTGGATATCGCGAACAATGCTAGGATTATATTAATTTGTGACTCCACAGTTCAATCATGTCTGACAAAACTTCACCGGCTCGGCAACGGGAAAAACTCAATCGAGCGGAAAGATTATTAGCGACAATTGCTACAATAGAAGCTCAGATTGAGAAGATTTCGGCATCGGGAGAAGTCGCGCCCCCAAGTTGTTGTCTGGCTCGCTACCAAGCACGAGGTCAGTACAAGCCTTACTGGTACTATAAATTACAAGCCAAGCAACCCATCTTTGTCTCGAAACAAGGAGCGGGTAAACCCTCCCGTTACAAACATCTGGGTGCTGCGGGGTAACCGCTCATTCCCCCTCCAAAAAAGCAAGGGAAATTGAGGACACTGGATATCTCTACCACTGTCCACTAATTAACTGCCAACCGGAAATGGTGGGGGACCAATTCCTTGTCTAGCCAAAGCCAAAACCTCCGCGATGTAAGGCCAAGGATTAATATCTCTCAGACGACAAGTTTCAATTACGCTCAACAAAGAACTATAAGCTAGACTCCCCTCAGGAGTGCGAGTACCAAAGCCAATGTTGCGAGCAATTACCGCATGGCGTAAAGCCCGTTCCGCTTCATTATTGGTGGGTGGCAACTCAGGATTTTTCACAAAAGCGACCACTGCGTCCCAATCCCAATCGAATTTCTTTGGCTAAGGCTTGTAACGAAGGTATGGTCAGCCTTTTGACCTAGATGACAAACTCGCCTCAGACCAGCCATAAGTTTACTCTTCAGACGATTATCTTCACTGGCATCAGCAATGGTAGCAATTAATGCTCTTAAATCATCTAAAATCCATTGTCCAATCTGGGCCGCTTTTTGATTAATCGCTCCCGTAATCGCGATCGCTTTACGAATGAGATGGGCTAAACACCTCTGTCTTTTGGGATAAGAACGGTAGGCAGCATAACCATCACTGATGAGCCAGCCGATAAAAGCCGATGTCACCAAATAGGATAATTCTTCTTTTCGGCGAGAGCCAATATGAAATACTGCGGTCTTGGTGCTGACGGCAACCCAAAGCCAATGTAGTTTTCCGCTCTCGTACCAATGAGTCTCGTCTAAATGTAGAATATCTGCTTGTTGTAGTTGCGCTACTAATTCTTCTACTACTGGTACACAAGCAATCCCTACTTCTCGAATACATCTATCTATGGTGCCGATGCTCAGTTCGGTGTTGGTCCAATCTTTTAAAAACTCTTGAATCTTGGTCCGACTCATTCGATAACGAACGCTCATCGAAGCGATGAATGTTGCTAAGATTGGTCCCACCAGAACATACTCTGTTAAGATTAGAGCTTTACTTCGTCCCTCTACCTCAGAAATATATCCTGTCCCTGGTTGGGCCTGGGTGCAATGACCGCAGTTACAAGTTGACCGATAATAATGATGTAAAGATGTGACGTAAGCGAAACCCAAATAATTCGGGCTTCTTATCTAGGACATAATAGCCCATATACCTTTGAGACTCAGATTCCGTTAAATCCTGATTACAAGCGGCACATTGATGGGGATAGTGTGGAATGATTGTTTCCGCCTTCAGGGGTTGGCGGAGCCCAAATCCTTTAGCCCCTGGTTGCTTTCCTGGCTTTCTGCTAGAGTTTTTCTTCTGGGGTTTGACTGAAGATTCCTCTATGGGCTTCTGCTCGGTTTTGGCTTCTACGGATTCCGCTTCTGAGTCCTGAGCGGATTCTTCTGTTGTGGATAATGAGCCGTAAGGATTATCTTTTGATGGAGGCGCTCGAACTATTTTCCGAACTTTGCTGTTGCTGTTCCCATAAATCTGTGGCTAATTGATGTAGATTTTTGGCAACTTCTACCAATCTCTCTTTTTCGAGAGACTTGAAGTAATCTTCGTTCATCTGTGCCAAGTCATTTTTATCTAATTTAGCCATGTTTTTAACATACACCACCAGAGTGCAGTTGGCTCATTTTTTACTAGGGAGAGTGAATGGTTACTGCTGCGGGGACTCAAGCTCATGTTGATGCTGTAATGATGGTTCTCAGAAGAGTTCAAATTGATGAACTCCAAAAAGCCATTGATGCTCTTAAAGATAGTTGGTCAGATCTCTATTCCGAGAGTAAGGATTCTTCTAACCAACCAGATTCGCACTCCTAATGGACTGACACAATGGAAACTAATGCTTTAGGAGCAAGATGAGAAATCGCTCCTAGTTCGCGATTGACATTCGCGAACTAACTCCCTTTTTGTCCCGCCTTAAGTTGGTAGCCATTTATGGAGATTCAACCTTAGAAAAATTTGCAGTACAAGTAGGATGGAAAAAAGAAAATGCTAGCAAACATGATTTCTTAGAATATTCAGAATTAAATTTCGCTCCTACAACTGCACCTACAGGACATTTACCTGCACTGAGATTCATACCTAGCATTATTCATGCCGAAAGTCCTGGTTATGCAAGTTGGGGTCAACTACCTGAATTTATGTATCGAGTTAGAACTTGTAGTAAAGAATAAATAAGACAGAGCGATCGCGACAGCGACTACTGAAAGTCTCGCGCAGTGCCAGGCTTTGCCTGACCGCTTTTGACGCCCAATTAAGTATTATAAATAGTCGCTAACAAATATACAATCTTAATACCAAATAAATGGTAAGCTAAGCCACAAAATAAACATTAATCTGATGTGAGATAAGAGTGATGGAACTTCTAGATGGTCGCTATCAGATAAAAGAAGTTTTGGGCAAAGGGGGTTTTGGCACGACATTCTTAGCAGAAGATAAGAAGAATAAAACTTGTCCAATTTGTGTTGTCAAACAATTACAGCCTAATTTCTCCGAACTGTATCTACTGACAAAATCTTTAGACTTATTTAACCGAGAAGCAGAAACTTTAGAGGTTCTAGGAAAACATCCTAATATTCCTACCTTGTTTGCTTATTTTGAAGAAAATCATGAATTTTATATAGTTCAAGAATACATTGCCGGACACACTTTAGCAAAAGAGCTAATACCTGGCAACCCTTTATCCGAACAGCAAGCGATCGATATCTTAATAGAAATATTAGAAATACTTAATTTTGTTCATAAATACAATGTAATTCATCGCGATATAAAACCTGCCAATCTTATTAGACGAAAGCAAGATAATAAGTTGGTTTTAATTGATTTTGGTTCGGTCAAGAAAATCACTACAGTAGGAGCGACAAAAGGAACTATTGTTGGTAGCTATGCCTATCTACCAGAAGAACAGTTTAATGGCCAACCCAACTTCTGTAGCGATCTCTATGCTGTTGGTATGATAGGGATTCAAGCTATAACAGGGAGAGAATTGAAAGATATACTTGGGGCTGGATTCCCTCTGGATAAACAAGGAGAAATTAGCTGGCAAAATTATGCCAAAGTTAGTAATGAGTTAGCAGATTTTTTATCGACAATGGTAAAGCGTAATTACCGCGATCGTTATCAATCAGCTAAAGAAGCTCTTCAAGCACTTCAAGGCGTAGTTGAAAAAAATAAAATTCTTGCCAAGAATACTCAAGCAAAAAGCAATAAATTATTATCTTTACCATCTAAAATAGTTATGGCTGTTGGTATCGTAATTGGACTAACGAGTGCTATATTTATAGCCTCTAATAGGGAACTCAAACAACAGTCATTTTTGCAATTACCTTTAACTGGAAAATCAACAGAAAGATTTTTAAATAGTAAAGATATTTGTCAATATTTTAAAGATAACCTTTATTGTGAAAAATATTTCTTTTCAGGAAAAAAAGGACAAACAATAATTATTGAAATGCTCAGTGAAGATTTCGATCCTTATTTATTAGTACTTAAAAAAGATAATATTGAATTAGCATTTAATGACGATGACTCTATTTATAGTTGGAATGCTCAAATTTCAGTTACTTTACCTCAAGATGGAAAATATTTTGTGATAGCCAGAAATTCTAAGGCTGGAACATCGGGAAAATATACTATTAGGGCGACAATTAAACAATTTTAACCAGAAGGTAGTTATTCTAAAGCTAACGCCTTAAACTGCTGCCAACAAAGATACAAAGCGCGAGGTACGTGAAAGCACCCCTTCCATTTACCTCCTTTAAGATTTAACAAAACTTCACCACGACGATCGAGATAGCCAAACCACTCTCCATATTCTGGATCGGTAAAATGGTTCCAGGTATAGTCATGTACCTTTTGATACCAATACCAACAATCTTCCCTTTTCGTTAAACGATAACCCATAGAAAGAGCAACCAGAGTTTCTAGATGTACCCACCATAATTTTTGATTCCATTCCAACTGTTGTGGTGGATGACCATCAGCATCCAGAAAATAGTAAATGCCCCCATACTGTTCATCCCAACCAAAATTAAGGGTAGATAGTACAGTATCGATCGCTCGATTAATCAAACCTCGATATCGATCTCGACTGGCAATATCCATAATAAACCACATCGCTTCAATCCCATGACCAGGGTTAATTAACCTACCGTCAAAACAGTCCAGATGCGAGCCATCTAAAGTAACATTTTCGTAGAGTAAGCCGTTAGAGGAATCGAGAAAATCTTCCATTACCTCTTTAACTGTTTGATTTAAAATATTTTCTAGTCGATCGCTTTGTAGTAGCCAATCCATTTCCAGAGAAAGATTAGCTAAAATCATCGGTACGGCTAAATTTTTTAAAGGTCTTGTCCCCGGATAACTTTTAGTGTACTTGCCTTTGGGGTTATCTTTACGGCGCAACACATTATTGTAAGCTTGTAGGGCAATTTCCTTGGCTTCTGTTTTGCCAGAAGCTAGAGCGTATTGACTAAAAGCCATAGCTGCAAAACAATCAGAAAAAATATTATAGGGTTGAACTAAAGGTTGTCCTTCTCTATTTAAAGCAAAATACCAGTTACCGTCCCCGTCTCGACCATAGTTCGCTAAAAAGTTAGCACCATTATCGGCAATTTTCAACCATTCTTCTTTTGGTTCTAATTGGTTATAAAATAACGAAAAAGTCCATAATTGACGGTTTTGTAGCCAAATAAACTTATCCGTATCATAAACTTTACCTTCTCTGTCTAGACAAGTAAAATAGCCTCCCTGTTGCCAGTCAATAGAATACTCTTCCCAAAAAGGGATTACTTTCTGCAACAGTTCGTTTCGATAAAGTTCTCCTAGTTGTCTAAATTCTTGGCTCATCACCGTGTTTTTTCCTAACTACTAACTACTAACTACTAACTACTAACTCACATTTTCTTATCTTTTTCTTCCAATATACTAAGAGCTACCTTCGCTACATCTTGAATCACAGAAGGGTCAGCAAAAGTTTTATTTAAAACAGCCATTCCTTGAGATACACCAACTAAAAATCTAGCTATTGCTCTAATATCCTTTTCTGGAGATAGCTTCTGTTCGGCTTGTGCTTTCCTGAGTACCTGATAGATAGCAGATTCCAGACTGCCCAATCGTTCGGCAATTTTGCGCTCGATCATCTCAGACTGGATCGAATTACCAACAGAAGTATTTGTATTCAGACAACCCCTTGGATACTTAGGATTGCTCATGCGCTCGATCGTGATTTCAAACATTCCCTCGATCGCCTGGTAGGGGTCAGGATGATTTAATCGATCGGCGATCGCTACCAGAAATTTATCAGCATAACGATCCAAAATTGTTAAAAACAACTGTTCCTTATCACCAAAAGCACCATAGAGACTACCTCTACCCAGTCCTGTAGCTTTGGTTAAATCTTGAATGGAAGTTCCTTCATAACCTTGTTGCCAAAATACCTCCATCGCCCGATCTAAGACGAATTCTCGATCGAATTTTTTAACACCAGCCATAAAATTACCTTTTCTATTTTTGACTATTCATTACATGATTTTATAAAAAAAATTATGGCATCTAGTTAGCTAAAGTACAATTAATGTGACATTTTGCATAATATTCAGGGTTTATAGCAAAATATAGTTTTTTACTGATTATTCCAAAATAGATAGGATAAATAAAGATTGACAGCAAACAAATGACGATCGATAAAGGATTACTGGCGCAAGTAGTGTAATGGCGATCGATTCCTTGCTAAACAGTGAATCATCGAATACTCGATCGATGAAGTAGTATCATCAAACCCTTTTCAAGTAGCGTCTAGTTTTCTAGGAGCAACCTAACTTCGTAAGTATGTCGGCAAAGTCGATCGTATATTATTCAATAAAATTCTAAATAATTATTTTGAGTTCAATTGATTTTGCCCAGGTACTTATAAGGTTTAATAATTTTAAGCTCTAATCAAAACCATTAACCTAAATGTCTGTTTGTCCTTCTCCCCGCGAAATTATTGCCACTTTATTACCTCATCTAAGAGTAGCTGCTGGTTATGCTCGTCAAATTCAAACTAGAATTAACACATTACCTGCTAAAGACGAGGGAAATAACTTTTTTGCCACTGCTTTAACCGATGCCGATCTTTCGATTCAAACTTTAGTAGAAGTAGCTTTATTAGGCACTTTTCCTCACATTCGCTTTTACGGAGAAGAATACGAACAATCTCGCAATACTAAATATTTTCGCTCGACAGAATTAGGCGTACAAGACGACTATTTAATTACTTTAGATCCTATCGACGGAACTAAATTTTATCTTGATGGACACGATAACTATCAAATTATTCTCAGTATTCTCAATGTAGATGAGTTTGAAGCCGTAATTGCTATTTCTCCCGCTCAAAACTGTTATTATTACGCCTTAAGAGATGAAGGTACTTACCAAGGCAATTTAGATGTAGATTTAGATGCTTGTACACCACTCCAAATAACCAACCCCAAACCTGCAATTTTATTGGGATGGGGAATGGCTCATTTAAAACCAGCATTAATAGATAAATATCAGGTAATCGATCTGGAAAATTGTTATTCTCCCGAAAAAAAATTCCCCAACTATAACGGTATTTTTACTAACGATTTAATTGGTTGGGTAACAAAGAGAGGTAAGTTTATCGATAGTGCAGCCTTAGCTTTTATGGCAAAAGAAGCTGGTTGTCTGGTTACTAGTTTCGATGGTTCACCCCTGCCATCCCTATATACTTGCCAAAACTATAGTTATAATGGCGCGATCGTCGCTGCTAATGCTACTGTTCATCGAGATTTACTAGCAGCTTGTAAGCAAGCTAATCAAATATAAGAATGTTTCTTGTAGACATTACGAATATCAATTCGTGTTTTTGCTCACGTTAACTTCTGCCAGAATAAGTAACACGCTGATTAACCTTAGGTTTACCAAAACGTTCCCAAGCATTACCACCACGTAAAAATAACTCCATCCAAGTAACTTTCTGACCATTTTTAGTTTGCCAACCAGAGCTACCTGGAGCAAAAGCTAAAGTCCCTTCTGGTACACGAAAACTACCATCGGAATAGATAGCGTCACTGACTGCATCTCCCACACGGACTACAACCTTAGTTGAGAGAGGTAGATCGACATTACTGGCTGGTATAGTAGTCTTAATATTCCCATAGCCATCGATCCAAGCTATGCGATCTGTAGGAGGATCGGGAATTTGGGATGGAGTAATCTCTTCTCCTAAAAGGCTATAGTCCCCAGAAACTATGGCAGCAGCAGCTTGAGGAAATACATCGCGGGAGCGAAACTGTGAACCACCCCGTGATACTCGAACTGAATTAATTTGCAATGCCTCTTGTTTGATAAAGGAAAGAGTATAACCTGCTAACACTCCCACGATTATTACTTCATTGGGAAGCTTAACGTAAGTAAGTCCTTCTCCTTCATTATCTGTTCTTGCTTCGGGATTATCTTGACGAGGGGCGCAGTTATGATAAATTAATCTTTTCGGTACACCAGGGTTGAGACCAAGTTGAGCAATCCAAAATCCTGTTGCTAGTGTACTAAAGGGTGGAACACTTAAACAATGAATTTGAGCTTCTGGAAGTTTTTGGGATAGACGTTGCATTACTTCGGCAAAAGCAGGATCGCCATTACCATAATCGCCAATTAGATTAATAAACATGAGAAAGCCAAATAAGTATTCTCTTCAATAGTATTGCTTCATTAATTTATTGGTTGCTGATTTTAGAGAGTATTCCATTCGCTAATAATTTTGCTGATTATCCTGTCTGATATTGCTATTAGTAGTATTATCTTGCCCGATCGCCGTACCGTTACTAGCTCCTCTTTGAGTAGCTTTTTGTTCTCGAAGATTACTTAATTGATTTTGTATACTAGACTGACGAATAGTAGTATTCACAGTATTATTTTGCCCGATCGCTGTAGAATTACTATGACCATCTTGAATGGATATTTGCTGGCGATTTGAGTGACGCGATCGATATTGGGCTGCTGACTGACGCACACTACTACTAGCAGAACTATTTCTTCCTGCTGCTGTAGAGGAAGAACTACTACCTTGAATTATTGTTTGCTGAGTATAAGCTAAAGGACTAATTAGTAAAACTGTAGCTGTAGCTAAGCCTAAAGGTAAGATTTTATTAAACATAAGTGGTTAGTTGTTAGTTGTTAGTGGTTAGTCGTTATGCTTGGTAACAATGTTTTTATAAGCTTGAATAACTTCTTTAGCGATCGCTCTCCAACTGTATTTTGCTTGGGTTAACTGACGGGCATTTTCTCCCCTTTGTTTCCTTTCTTCTTGGGCTTCGATCGCGCTTTGCAATGCTTCAGTTAGTTTGCCTACGTCACAAGGAGTTACCCAACCAGCATTCGCCGACTGTATATCTTGCCAAATATGAACGCGATCGCTAATAACTACAGGTAGACCCATAGCCATGGCTTCAGCTACCGCTATACCAAAGTTTTCGTAATAAGAAGGCAGCACAAATAAATCGGCATCTTGCAATAATGCTAATTTTAATTCTCCTTGTACAAATCCTGTAATAGTTGTTTGTTGTGCCAACGTTGATGTCTGTATAGCTTGTTTAATTTTATGCTCGTAGTCAGCATCTTGGGGATTTGCCCCCGCCAAAACAAAGTGAAAGTCTAATTCTTTTGCTTGTAATTTTTCTAAAGCAGGAAGTAATAAATCTAGTCCCTTTTTCGGATCGATACGAGACATAAATAGAATCAAAGGACAGTCCGATCTTATGCCTAATTGCTGACGTGCTGTTCCTTTCGCTGGCAAGTTTGACGGTAAATCTACCCCTAAAGGAATAATTAAATCCTTAGTTTGTGTTCCATATCTTTCCGAGACTTTAGCTTCTTCTATGCTGGTAAAATGTACCCCCGCAGCACCAGCTAAATTAGGTTTTTCGAGTAACAGTCCATATATCTGTTTGAGTTGTTTTTTCTTTTGCAAGTCAGCAGGATCGAGAGTACCGAGGGGACGAAGAATATAGGGTAATTTTTTACTCCTGGCTATAGTAGCTGCTGCCGTACTCACGGGAGAAAACAAAGCATGAATATGAGCTAAATCGTATTTATTCGCATTCTGCGCCAACCACTGTAATAAACCCAGAGAAAATTTGTAGCGACGAAATGGAGAACAAGGAAAATAAATTATTTCGTAGCCATCTTGTTTAATTGGTTGGGCAATGGGAACATCCAAGGGTAGTTGATCGGTATCCCCATTAGAATTAGTAGTAATTAGAGTTACGTCTATTCCTTCTGCTGCCAAAGCTTTAGATAATCCGAGTACCATCTGGCTAGGACCTCCGTATACTAGAGAAACGGAAGGGACTATTTGTAAGATTCTCATTCTTTCCCCAAGTTAATTATTTTTTTCTCCAGCTTATACGGTATCGGGTTTTAGTTTGTTTATTTGATTTATTAGAGAGTGCTATTGAAACATGACTTAGAGTAACTAAAAACACGCTAGCCTAATTTTTATTTGCTCGATAATCGCTTAAATTTTTGATATAAAAAAGAAAATAATCCTAAGCCCAAAAAAAAGTACATTCCTAGTGATAGTGAAATCACCTATACTTATCAATTCGGTTTTGAGCCTAAAAAAAATTGTCCCAAAATGTATCTTTATCGTTATTCTCAATGGCAATTCTTATATGGGTTATTAGCTGTTTATGGGCTAAGAATACATGAAGCATGGAATATAGCCAATTGGGATAAATCAGTAACTATCGAAGATAGCAATGGAATAATTGTCACCGATAACACAAGTAAGACCAATGGTAATGATGAAAATGGTAAACCCTCTTATCATCAAATAAAGAAAAAAATAGTTATTCCTGCTATTCTTGACCCAAATAATCAAGATTTTTGGTTATGTATAGGACATGAGACGAAAACGGGTTTTCGCGTTGCTTTTCCTATTTCTCCTCATGGTCACTCAAGCAATTGCCAATGGATTAAAGATTTTAATTTAATTCAATCATTAAATTTGCCAGACATAAAAAACCCATTAGAAAGAAGAATGAATGGACAGCATATGTGTTCTCAGTCTGTCAATAAATGGTTTGAAGCGCAAAAGTATGGGTTTACTCCTCATGCTTTACGTCATGCTTATAACATCAGAGGGCATAATTTAGGTATTAACCAAAAAGTATTAGCCAATAGCTTAGGACATGGAATAATAATGAACTCGACTACCTATTTAAGAAATGAAAGCTATGAGTCAAAATTACAAGGCTTGAAACGAGAAATAAGACAAGACAACGCTAATAGGGACAAGCTAGAAAAACTAAAGCTGAAACTAGAAAAATTAGAAAATGAAAACAAGTATTTAAGGTCTGAAAATGAACACTTGAAAACCGAGCTAAAAATGTATGAAGCACTGAAAGGCAAATAATGAAAGACAGGGTGGAAAATTTATCGAAAGCCATCCTGTTTGCTGTTCAACATTCAAGTCTGATGAATTCAAAACCAATCCTAACTATGTCAGGTTTTTAGTCTGGAGAAATAAACA
>JASJDJ010000181.1 GCA_030065635.1 Xenococcaceae cyanobacterium MO_188.B32 | reverse complement strand
GCCCCCTACTGCCAAGTAGGCACAGGGAAAGAGTAGGATACCAGACCAACCTACGAAGACAAAGCGATCGCGCTTGAGCCAGTCATCGAGGACGTCAAACCATCCTCTTTCTGGTGCGCGTCCCACTGCTATGGTCATAGTTTCTAATCCTCTTGCTTAATGAAATAAACTGCAAGATTGCTAAAATTTGCACGTTTTCTTTTTTTTTCTCTGACAGTCACATTATGATGAACTGTCAAGCTTTATAAAACTTTACCAGTTATTCTGGATAAAATTCTGTTTTTGTGGGGAACTAGCCCTAAAATCGCTTACGGGGTAGAAAGCGATTAGTTAACATTTTTTAAAATATCATGAGTCCGCTTCATATCCCGATTTCCTTTTATGAGAATTTCAGGATCTGAAAATAATGAGACTCAATGTCTAATAATAATTATTAGCAAAATTTTAACAAAATGACACACTGTCACTCATAAATCTTTAGATTTTTAATTTCGTAATTGAAAAATAGACTTTTTGCTAAAGTAAAATTTCTTGGTTAGTACAGACTGTTAAGATAAATAACAATGAATAGCAGTGTTCTTCGTCAAAATATTCTTGGTTCTCGCCGATTTAGCAATTACTTGTGGGCAGTTGTTTCTTTATTGGGAGGCTTAGGTTTTCTTCTGGCTGGTTTATCTAGCTATTTTAAAATCAATTTATTACTAGTTTCTGACCCAAGTAACTTGCAATTTATACCTCAAGGAGTCGCTCTTACTTTTTATGGTGTAGCAGGCATCTTGTTGTCTCTTTATCTTTGGTTGACAATTTGGTGGGACGTGGGCGGAGGCTACAACGAATTTAATAAAAATACTGGGATAGCTAAAATTTTCCGTCAGGGATTTCCTGGCAAAAATCGTAATGTAGAAATAGATATTGCCTTAGAAGACATTCAGTCAGTTAGAGCCGAGATTAGGGAAGGACTTAATCCTAAAAGAGTTTTGTATTTACGTGCCAATAAAAGAAGAGATATTCCTCTGACTCGTGTAGGTGAGCCTATTGCCATATCAGAATTAGAAAATCAGGGGGCTGAATTAGCTCGTTTTTTGGAAATTCCTTTAGAAGGGTTGTAACAGCGATCGCTTATCCGTTACCAGTTATCAGTTTTGAATGAACAAATCTAACTTTTAGTTCAATTGAGCAGGACAAAGAATGAACAAAAAAAAACCTATCTGGCTAACCAGTCTACTCGTACTGGTATTGTTCGGTAGCTTAACTCTAGGCGGATGTACGGCATCAACAAATTCTTCTCCGTCTCCTGGTAATCTCTCTCAAACTCCAGTAGAATCCTCTAGTACAGATACCAGCAGTGCAAATATGAATAGTAATTTACCAAAACTCGAAGGAACAGCAAAAGTGAAGCTTGTTGTTAATGGTTCACCCATAATTATGGAAATTAATGGCAACGATGCGCCGATAACTGCTGGTAATTTTATCGATTTGGTCGATCGCGGGGTTTATAATGGATTAGCTTTTCATCGGGTAGTTAAGCAGCCTCAACCTTTTGTAGCTCAAGGAGGAGATCCCCAAGGAAAAGACCCCAATTTCCCCGTGAATCGGATGGGGACTGGTGGTTTTATCGCTCCAGAAACAGGAGAGCGTCGTTTTATTCCTTTAGAGATTAAGTTAGAAGGAGAAGAAGAACCAGTTTATAACAAAGCAGTAGGTAGACAAGCGGGTTTTTCTGCTCCATCTGTAGCCTTAAAACACGACCGTGGGGCAGTAGCTATGGCTCGTTCTCAAGCACCAGATTCGGCTTCTTCTCAGTTTTATATCGCTTTAGCAGATTTAGAATTTCTCGATGGTGACTATGCCGTGTTTGGTAAAGTAATCGAGGGAATGGATGTGGTTGATGGCATCGAACAAGGCGATCGCATTGAGTCGGCTGAAATAATTGAAGGAGCAGAAAATTTGCAAAAATAATTGTACGGACGATTCGCGAATCGCCCCTACGGAAATTGGTAGATGTTGTGGTTACTGGGATTGGTTTACTTTCTTCCCTTGGTTCATTAACCAGTAGCTGGCAAAAATTACTAGAGGGTAAGTCGGGAATTAGATGGCACCAACCTTTTCCCGAACTTCCCTCTTATCCTTTAGGATTAATTGGCGATCGCCCGATTTACTTAAGCTCTTTAACTGAGCTATTAGTCCAAGCAGCTTTAAAAGATGCTGGATTAGCTAGTCCTTTACCCGACTGCGGAGTAGTTGTCGGTTCGAGTCGAGGTTGTCAGGGAAATTGGGAAGATTGGTTAGTTGAGGATAACGATCGAACAAAGTTAGATTGGCAAGATATACTTCCCCATCAAGGGGCAGTCTCCATAGCTCGTTACTTGGGTACCACAGCCCCCGTATTGGCTCCCATGGCAGCTTGTGCTACGGGAATTTGGGCGATCGCCAGGGGATTTGAATTGATTCAAACTGGCTGTTGTCGAAGGGTTATCGTCGGGGCAATAGAAGCCCCCGTCACTAGACTAACTTTAGCTGGATTTGACAAAATGGGAGCCTTAGCCAAAACAGGCTGCTATCCCTTTGACAAAAGGAGAGAAGGATTAGTTTTAGGGGAAGGGGGAGCTATTTTAGTTTTAGAAACAGCAGAATTAGCTAAGGAAAGAAAAGCTGATATTTATGGCAGAATTTTAGGCTTTGGTTTGGCTTGTGATGCCTACCATCTCAGCGCACCAGAACCTAGTGGAAAAATGGCAATAATAGCTATTAAGCAATGTTTGGAGCGATCGCGCCTCAGCTTTTCAGATATAGACTATATTCATGCTCATGGAACTAGTACCCAATTAAACGATTCGCAAGAAGCCAAGATAATTAAATATCTGTTTCCTTTACAAGTAGCTGTTAGTTCCACCAAAGGAGCTACGGGACATACTTTAGGGGCTTCTGGTGCCCTCGGAGTTGCTTTGTCCTTGATGGCGTTAAAATATCAACAGTTACCACCTTGTGTGGGTTTAACAGAATCAGCATTTGATTTAAATTTAGTTCGAGAAAGCTATCAACAAAATATCCAAGGGGTACTCTGTTTTAGTTTTGGCTTTGGCGGACAAAATGCAGTTTTAGCTTTGGGTAATGTCTAATTTAGTGGTTTTGGATGATTAATGACTCATTCTCGTAATCTCAGGATAGTTTCCCTTTTGCCTAGCGCAACAGAAATAGTTGCTGGTTTAGGATTGACCGATGCTTTAGTAGGGCGATCGCACGAATGCGATTATCCTACAACAATAAAACATTTACCTATTTGTACGGAGGCTAGATTAGATACAGCACGATCGAGCGAACAAATAGATACCGATGTGCAAACATTACTAAACTCTGCTTTAAGTATTTATCAAATTAAAACCGATGTGCTCAAACAATTACAGCCGACTCATATTCTTACTCAAGACTTATGTGATGTCTGTGCTGTTAGTTTTGCCGATGTCGAACAAGCAGTTGCCCGACTAACTAATAGTAATCCTCAAATTATTTCTTTACGACCAAATAAATTAGCGGATATTTGGGCAGATATAGCCAGAGTAGCTCAAACTTTCGGTGTAGAATCGAAGCCATTACTCGATCGTCTCAAATATCGGTTAGAAACTTGTCGTCAAAAAATTAAATCTGTGCCGAGAAAAGTACCGACAGTCGTAGCCATTGAATGGACTAAACCAGTCATGATTGCTGGTAATTGGATACCAGAATTAATAGAAATTGCTGGAGGAAAACCATTATTTGGAGTCCCAGGTCAAAATTCTCCTTATTTAAAATGGGAGGAAATTTTAAAAGCAGATCCAGACTATATGATTATTATGCCCTGTGGTTTTAATCTAGAACGAACGAAACAAGAATCTCAGGATTTAATCAAAAATCCTTACTGGTCGAATTTAAAAGCAGTCAGAACTAATAAAGTATTTATTACCGATGGGAATGCTTATTTTAATCGTCCCAGTCAAAGATTAATCGACTCCCTAGAAATTCTGGTAGAAATTATTCATCCAAAATTATTTAATTTTGGTTACAAGGGAACTGGTTGGGAGATACTTTAGCCCGCGACAAACCTTGTGACATATACCATGTCAGCTAAATAAGTAACCCTGTTTTGCCATAATTCCTTACCTGAGAAAGAGAAAAACCAGCTTTACGCCAAGCTTGCCAAGTTACAAAACCTAGTATAGGTAAAGATATCCATTTCACTGCTGTCGCAACTCCAAGGAGAACGGAACTTCCGAGCCAATTAAAGATTTTGCCGTTATGTTCTTCTTGCCTCAAATCAAATAAAAACCAAGCAGCAACTAAAGGTAAAATAAACCAGCTATCGTAATGCGCTCCTCCAGCAAAAGAGTAAATAACTAGAGGATTCCAAGCATAAAGAGTACTTCTAGTCAGAATAGCGATCGACCAAAAACAGCAAAAAGTTACAGAATGTAACAACCAAGATAAAATAAATCCCCCACTCATTACAGCTATGCCCGACCAAAACTGAGGTACTGCTTCTGGTTGACGAAAATCGCCATGGGGAAGAATAGAAATTGTACCTAATAGCAGTAGTATGCCACTGAGCCATTGCCAAAGCTTTTCCCTTTTTTCGATCTCAGCTTGGACTATCCGCTTAAGATGAGGCCCATAAAATTTACCTAAAGTACTTAAAATGACTATTCCAGCTTTAATACTGCCAGAAACAGTACCTGATATTTTAGATTTGCCTCCTTGTCGGGGATGATAAATTACAGGTATTTCCACAATACGCAATTTTTCTTCAACTGCTCTTACTTGCATCTCTACTGTCCATCCCATACCACGGTCTTGCATCTCAATTTTGGCTAAAGCCGAACGACGGATAAGACGTAAAGGCCCTAAATCTTTGTACCAATGTCCCCAACCCAAACCAATTAGCCAACTAGCCAGACCATTACCAAAGTTCTGCACTGGAGTCATAGCAGATTTTCCCTGAGGGGTAGAACGACGATCGCCTAAAATTAGATCGTAGCGGTCGCGCAAACGGAAAAACTCTGGTAAGCAAGTAAAATCGTCACTACCATCCCCATCACAAAAAAGAATCCAATCAATTTCTGCTGGTAAATTTTGCAATCCGCAGTAGCAAGCTCGACCATAACCAGGAATAGGCTCGAATAATACTTCTGCACCCGCTTGTCGGGCAAGGGTAGCACTGCGATCGCTACTGCCATTATCTACTACTCTGATTTTGGTTAAACCATAAGTCTGCAAAGAAAAGATAACTCGATCGATAGTGGCTTCTTCGTTACGGACAGGAATAATCGTCAGAATATTATTCAACTTAATGTCTAAAATTTTACTGTTTAATTTCGATCGCCCATCTTAATCTAGAAAAATTAAGCCTGCCTTAATAATCTTGGTTTAAGTTCTTGAGAAGATGTTGAAAAACCAGATTACCTAATTTTGGTTTCTATGTTCGAGATTTTTATTATGGATATATTTAATAGTCTCCAGTCTCAGTTGATCTTTGGCTTTACTTTTCTTAAAAATGAAGATTTAATTGCCCTAATTCATCCAGCACTCGCTGTTGTTTTTGTTTTTCCTTTAATTGGCATGGTAGCCAATTTTGCTTGGCAAACCCGTCAAAGAAGGTTGGCAGTTGCGGGAGGTGGTAAGAGTAAAATTCCTCCAGTAGTCGGTCGAGAACACGTACAAATTGGACGTTGGCTTACTGGTAGTGTAGTGGGAGTGACTTTAGTTGCTCTGGCTTACTCGGTTGTGTTTGGCTCTGGTGGTTTTCTTGCCCAACAAAAACAAGGTAGTTTAGATAGTTTTCAAGTTACCTTTGTTGCTTTGATGTTTATCGCCACTATTGCTTCTTTGGTTTTGCTTTATCGTGCTAGAACAAAACTGTGGCGAGCTATTTTTGCTACCCTCTCAGGGATGGGTTTAGTCATTCTTGGCAGTCAAGATGGGGTATGGAGATTGAGCAATGAGTGGTATTGGTCTCATTATTATTTTGGTATTGCCGTTTCTTTATTAATGATATTTTCTTTAGCAATTGTAGAAGATATCTATAAAGATAGAGCTAATCGTTGGCGTTATGTCCATATTATCCTCAATTGTTTGGCATTACTTTTATTTGTCGGTCAGGGAATTACAGGAGCGAGAGATTTATTAGAAGTTCCTCTTAGTTGGCAAAAACCAGCAGTTTATAAGTGTAATTTCAATAAAAAAGTTTGTAGAGTAAATAATCCAGATATTTTTAAGGAGATAGATATTATTGGCTAAACTCCGAACTCCGTACGCGAAGCGACTACCGAAGGTCACTCCGAATTCCGAACTAAATATTAAGGATTAATTGATTGAGTTGACCAGGTTTGGTCTTTTTGCAGCAGATATAGGCAGCGATTTTGTGGCTCTCCCCGTAATTCTAAGTGGTCTACTTTTTCTGGTGTTAATAATAGTAAACAAAAATTAATTATTGGCTCTTTTGCTGATGGCTGTGGTGGAGAAAAGGCTTCTGGGTTGGTTACTCTCTCCTCACCAGGTTTGGGCCAAGAAAACTGTAAACGAGTAGAATCTGATAGTTTTTGCCAAGCTTGTTGACGAGCTAATTGTAAAGCTGGTTCTAAATCTGCTGCCGTAACTAAAACCAGTTTGCCAAAAAGACGAAATTGTTCGCGACTTTTAGTAAAATACCAACAAATTTCCGCCCAAGGTTTAGCTTTGATGTGAGCAATTTTATTACTGCGAGCATCGGTAATAAATTGTAACTGGTTACTATCCTCTAGAAAGCCACGAAAAACTACAGTACGGTTAGCTGGTAATCCTTGGGTATCTACGGTGGCTAGTTGTAAATAACGAGAATAAGGTTGAGAACGATTGCGATGTAGGGCGCGGGACAAATGCGATCGCCAGGGAGCAAAAGACATTAAGCCAGAGAGCAAAAGGATAATAAATAATAGATTATTATAGGGCTATCCATTCAATGTTTGTTGAAACATAACTTAGTGGCAAATTGTCAAGACAGTGCTATGATTCTGGCTGCAATATTATTAATCTCAATGATTCCGTAAATTCGTCTAGTCTAGTTAATAAATAGTCTTATTCTATGATGAGCAATTCTGATTCTCGGTCTTCTTCCTTTTGGTTAATTTCCTCTAAAGTTTTCCACCCAGATTGCCAAAGAGAATTATCCTTTAGTTGCTCTGCATTAAGCCAAAAACGAGTTTGGGGGTCACAAGAAGCAACCATTTCGGCAAATACCCATTTACCCTGGTTTTTACGATTGATTACTTGAAAATGTCGCCATCCCCAATTTTTTTGACGAGATGTCCACTTAGAACCTAATAGATAGGGGAACTTTTGTTTATGTTTTTTCGACATTTGAACTTATAAGATTAATAATAATAATCTAGTTACGATATAACGTATTTTACTAAATGTGTTTTTTTTATGAAGAACAACTCCTTTTTCTATAACTTACTGGTATCTCCGAACTTTAAGATATCAGCGATCGCTGCATCTTGCTTAGTAGTAATTTTTTCTTCATATTTACCAGCCGTAGCTCAACGAGAAGATGGGCTTTTAGACCCTAGTAGACTTGACGTACTAAAACGGTCTAGACCAAACACCTATTCCCCACCAGGACCAAATAATCCTAATTCTTTTCCTAATACAGACAATAATTCTACTCCTTTTCCTGTTAATAGCTCTACCTACAGCGAAACCGATTATACTCTAGGGCCTGGAGACCAAATTAGATTAGATATTTTCCAAGTAGAAGAATACAGTGGGGAATATCCTGTTTTGGTTGATGGTAGTATCAGTTTACCTTTGATTGGTAACCTTAAAGTTACCGGCTTGACTTTGGCAGAAACTTCTGACTTAGTTGCTAGTAAATATGCAGCCTATCTCAAACGCCCAGTAATTACTGTTGGTTTAGTTACCCCTCGTCCGATGCAGATTACTGCTTCTGGGGAAGTAGATAATCCAGGTTCTTACGAATTCGATGTTACCCAAACCAGAAGCTTCCCTACGGCAGTCGAAGTGCTTCAACAAGCAGGAGGAATCACTACTCTTGCTGATATACGCAATATTCAAATTATCAGAAAAATTAAAAATAGAGAAGAGACATATCTTGTCAACGCTTGGAACCTAATTGACCAGGGTAAAATAGATGATTTGCGTTTGAGAGACGGGGATACTATTTTTATTCCTACTGTGGAACAAGTAAGCCTTGAGGAAATTGACAGATTAGCTGCTGCTGGGGCTACTTTTGGTATTGGCGACCCAATTAAAGTAGCTCTTGTGGGGGAAGTTTACCGTCCAGGAACTTATACGGTTAATACCCAAGCAGGACCTAATGACCAAGGCCAAGGAGAAGCTCTACCACCCAGATTATCTGATGCATTAGCTTTATCAGGAGGAATAAAACCTCTAGCTAACGTAAGAGACATAGAAATAAGGAGAGAAACTTGGGATGGGAAGGAGAAAACTATTGCTGTAGATTTATGGAGTATGCTACAGGATGGAGACGAAACCCAAGACGTTATTTTGCAAAAAGGGGATAGCATTATCATTCCTCGGGCAGACACACTGGCTGCTGAAGAATCTGAATCTTTGGCAGCAGCAAGCTTTTCTCCTGGAGCAATCAGAATTAATGTAGTTGGCGAAGTGACCAACCCTGGCACAATTGAAGTGCCTCCCAATACTCCTTTAAACCAAGGCATTTTGGCAGCAGGAGGTTTTAACAGATCGAGGGCTAACACTGGTTCAGTTGAGTTGGTTCGCCTTAATCCGAATGGGACAGTATCGAAAAGAAACATCAAAGTTGACTTTGCTAATGATATTGACGAAGAAAATAACCCTACCCTCCGTCAAAATGATGTCATAGTGGTCAAACGTTCTGGTGCTGCTGGTATCGGAGATGCTCTAGGAACAGTACTTCGTCCTCTAACCGCACCGCTAAGCTTATTAAGATTCCTGGGATTCTAGACAATTCTGAAAATTTTAGCTAAATACGAGCTACAGGCGATCGCTATTCTCATTTTTGGGATAGCGATCTTTTGATAAATTAATCATAATTATAAAACCTTGGGTTGTGAGGATTATCAATAATGCAAGATACAAGCAGAGAGCGCTATATAGAAAGCAATGGCAATGGTAATGGTAAGAATGGAATTACTCATTTTTATTCGATGCCTGTTGTGGAGCAAGCTAATCTGGAGGAAGATGAAGAAAGTCTCGATCTAAAACAGTTGCTCAATATAGCTAAATATCGTTTTCGTCTTATTATTGCTGTAGCCTTAGGAGTAACAACATTAGCAACTATCTGGACACTGACTCAAAAACCCAAGTATCAAGGTGACTTTCAAGTTTTAATCGAGCCAGTCAACAAAGAGCAAAAACAAAATCAACTAGCTTTTTTGGAAGGAAGTATAGAGGGTGTCGATTATGACTCTCAAATTGCCGTATTAAAGAGTCCTAGTGTTCTCAATCCCCTTGTCGCCAAGTTAGCTACTCACTATCCAAAAATTGAATATGAAGATTTAATTAGGGAAAAAAATTCCCCCCTCGAAATTGAACAGTTAGACAATACCAAAATCCTCGATATTTCTTATCAAGATAACGATCCAACTAAAATTGAGTTTGTTTTAGAAAACTTGGCTCAAGCCTATTTAGAATATTCTCTAGAAGAAAAAAGAAAAGCGATCGAGCAAGGTATTGAATTTGTTGACGATCGATTGCCAGAGCTAACCCAGAAAGTAGATTACATACAAGTAAAACTAGAAAAATTTCGCCAAAAACACAATCTCCTCGACCCGCAAGAACATTCTGTCCTAATTGCCGAACAGTTAACCGAACAAGAACAAAAATATTTTGAAACCCAAGTACAAATCAAAGCAGCCAAATCTCTTTACAACAATCTACAAAGGCAATTAGGGTTAGAACCACAACAAGCACTAGTAGCTAGTTATTTGAGTGAATCTCCCCGCTATCAAAATCTACTAGATCGATTACAAGAAATAAATGTTAGTTTGGCTCAACAATCTGCTCGTTTCTTACCAACCAGCCCCAATATAATCGAACTGAAAGAAAGAAGAGAAAAGTTATTACCTTTACTAGAACAAGAAGCAGCTAGAATTTTAGGGCGTAATCTTGCCAGTGAGATCGCTGATAGCTCTCTTTTAGATTCTCCTAGTTCTTTGCGTCTAGAACTCAGTCAGAAATATATTGAAACAGCTAACAGAATTGAAACCCTTGAGCTTCGCCGTCGCTCTTTAGAAGGAGATATTGCTAATTTTAAGCGGTTAACTAGGCAAATGCCCACAATTGCTCGCCAATATTCGAATTTGCTTAGAGAATTATCTATGGCAAACGAAAGTTTGAGTCGTTCTTTAAAGGCACAAGAAGAACTAAAAATAGAGATAGCGCAACAGTCTATTCCTTGGCAAATAATCGCTCAACCGAAAGTTGGAGAAAATCCGATTTTTCCCAATCCACCCCGTGATATCGCTTTAGGTTTAATCGGTGGTACCCTGTTGGGAGTAGCTGCTGCTTTAATCGCAGAAAAACTCGATCCGGTCTTCCATTCTCCAGAAGAAATCACCGCAATGACCAATTTACCCCTATTGGGTAGAGTACCAATACAGAAAGACCTCGAACCAATAGAAGAAAAACAGGAAGTAGCAGCTAGTTTACCCCCATTAGAAATAGGCAATAATTCTATTGAGGTAAAACCCCCTAGCCCAAATTCTTCTCATCGTATTCGTAGAAATAATTGGTATAGTTCTTCGCCCTTTTTGGAAGCATTTCGCTCTCTTAATACCAACATTAGACTACTTGGTTCTGATAGCATTCTTAATTCGATCGTGATTAGCTCTTCTATACCCTCGGAAGGAAAATCAACTATTTCTTCCCATTTAGCTCAAGCTGCTGCTGCCATGGGGCAAAAAGTACTATTAATCGATGCTGACTTGCGCCGTCCCCAAGTACATCGCTGGATGGGATTGCCCAATAAAGAAGGATTGAGTAATATTCTGGCTACTAATTTAGCTGTAGAAGAAGCTATTCAAACCGTTCCTCAATGGGAAAATCTTTCCGTGATTAGTGCGGGAGATATTCCTCGAGATCCAACTCGTTTGCTTTCTTCCCAGAAAATGCAAGAGTTCATGGACAAACTCAAAAATAGTCATAAGTACGACTTGATTATTTATGACACACCCCCAATCCTGGGTTTTGCAGATGGTAGAATCTTGGCAACTCGCACTAATGGTGTAGTTTTAGTAGTCAGAATGGGAAAAACAGACCGCTCTTTGCTCAAACAGAATATTGATAATTTGAAAATGTATAATGTTTCTGTATTGGGTATAGTAGCCAACCAAGTCAACTGTAGCTCTAGTGGCTCGTCTTATTACACTCGCTACTATGCTAAGAGAAAATAAATTACCTAATTGAGATCGTTAGTAGTTAGTCGTTAGTCGTTAGTACGACGTTAAAAGTATCTCAAAAGTAGCTAGAGAAATAAAAAATGTTTATTACTATAGATTAAAAAAGTCAAACCCTTATCTTCCCTACACCCTACACCCTACACCAGCGCAAGACGGCTTATATCAACACGGACATCTCACGCAGGCGAACCAAGTTCGCCTGTCGTGTCCTCAAGATTTAATGGAGAAGACCGATAACTTAACTATCCGAGCCCCCTTCGCGCCCCTTTCCATCACCCAAGTCTCCAATCCCATCTTCCGCACGTCAAGTTGTCATATGCTTTGTAGTATAGCCTTGGGGATTTTGGCGATCGCCAACTGGGTAAAATGCGCTCGCCAAATGACCCCAATTAAGTAATTTTCATATATTACATTTTGACGTGCGGAAAGTGGGCTATTACTTTTTCAGCAAACCCTACTTAGGATTAGCTGGAAAAATTTGAAACCTAGAGCTAAAAAAGGTTACAGACATTCTGGCACGACCAAAAAGTTAGGTTGAGGGGGCCCAAAAGCCCTAAAATTGGTGAAACCCCCTTGCACTTATCCGAGCCAGTACGCATGTACCGTAAAGCTGACCAGTCTGAGCTGACCCCAGAAAATTTTGAATGGCCTGTTTCTGTCAAATTGCTCCCTGATA
>JASJDJ010000003.1 GCA_030065635.1 Xenococcaceae cyanobacterium MO_188.B32 | reverse complement strand
CGAATTTACCTCGACGAGGTAAATTCGTCTGAAACCCAGATATATTAAGGATTTAGCTATTTTGAGGTTAAAGTATTGATATATCAGGCTTTCACCCCTTTTTGAACCTAGTTTTTTGTCAAAGTCCCGCTAGGGACAAAAATCATCCCCATATCCGTAATTTGGGCTAGTTCTTGAGCGTCATGACTGGCGCGACTGGGTAAGTGAGTATAACTCAATTGTAAATCTTCACAGACTCGAGCGATCGCCTGTTGAATGTAGGGTTCTGCTAAGGCTGGCTCGTTATTTAGTGCGGGATGGAGTCGAATTTGGGTATTAGTTTCGACGGCTATTTCTTCTAAGTGTAACCGCAGTTGAGCCAGTAAACTATCGATGTGCAAACTAGATAAATCTCGAATATCTAGACTCATATCTACCCAACCAGGAACAACATTAGCAGCATTAGGTAGTAGTTGCATTTTACCTACTGTAGCTACTTGTTGACCTGGAGTATTGCCAATTTGGTTGACAGCTAAAATAACCTTAGCAGCAGCAACTAAAGCATCTTTTCTCATGTGCATGGGGGTCGTTCCTGCATGGTTGGCACTACCTTTGACAGTAATGCTAAAGCGTCTTTGACCGACAATTCCTTCTACCACTCCAATTTGTTTGCCCATAGATTCTAAAATAGGGCCTTGTTCTAGATGAAGTTCGACGAATACAGCTATATCTCGGCTACTGCGCTTAGCTTTGTCAAGCTCGTGCCAATTACCGCCAACTTTTTCTAAGCAGCTAAAGATCTCTGTACCATCGGGACGACGATAGTAGTTGGCATCGTCGATAACTCTACCCGAAATTGCCTTAGAGCCAATCATACTTCCTTCTTCGTCGGTAAACACTATTACCTCAAAAGAGCGATCGCCGTTTACGAAAAGTCTAGTATTTAAAGAATTTGTTTTCATTTAATGACAAAACTTAGTGCTACGTTAAATTCTCCTAGAGTGACAAAAGCGTTTCATTGGCGATCGCCAATAATGAATCAAAGAAACTCGCCAGATTATTGGTTCGTATGAACTTAAAAAGTTGAGTTTCTTAGGAGAGAGATAATTGGTCAATCGATAGATGAGCTTAACGAGAATATGCAGAACATCATTGAAACAATGTTCATCCCAGTCCGGAATAGAATATTCCGAACCTTCCTCATAATTAAGGACTATCTGTAAAGCTATTTTGGCATCTTCGGGCCACTGCGGATGAGGAGGGTTACTCCATAACCAACTAAATCTCTTGGATAAGACATATTTATCAGTTATCACCTTATCAGCCAACAGTTATCAGTTATTTAGTTAACGTCCTTGCCAGCGATTTAAGGGAACACAATCAATATCTAATTGATCTAAAACACGAGCAACAACAAAATCAACTAAATCTTCGACTGTTTGTGGATTATGATACCAAGCAGGAATAGCAGGTACAATTTTTACACCTATTTCTGCTAGAGAAGTCAAATTACGCAAATGAATCAAACTGAAGGGGGTTTCTCTGGGTACGACAACTAAAGGGCGACCTTCTTTTATCTGTACATCTGCTGCCCTTTCCAATAAATCGGAACTCAAACCAGCATTAATTTTAGCGATCGTACTCATACTACAGGGAATAATAATCATGCCCGAAGTGCGAAAAGAACCACTAGCAATATTCGCACCCACATCTCCCCAACGATGACAAAATAGTTTACCTTTATTTAATACACCTGCTTGTTCTCGCCAGAACTGCTCTTGTTGGTCTGGTTCGGTGGGCATACGAATATCTTGTTCTGCTTGCCATACCATATAGCTAGCACGGGAAGCCACTAACTCGATCGCCCGATCTGCTTCCAGCAAAAATTTAAGAGCGCGTACGGCATAAATCAAGCCAGAAGCCCCACTTACACCAATTATTAAAGGTTTCTTCATTTTCTGTCCTTAGCTAATAGCTAATAGCTAATAGCTGATAGCTAATTTAAATTAATCCTTCAAATTCCAATTCTTCAATCATTTGTAATCCTCTGGGGTCGCCAACTTTGAGAATAGCTCCTTTAGCATCTTCTTTGACACCAAGGTCTTCATCTTCTACCAAAGCTTCTATGAGAGCATCAACGGCAGTAGCATAGACTACATTAGAGGGTAATTCTCGGCACAATTGCCCGATCGACCAGGCACAGTTACTCCGTACAGCAGCAGTAGAATCTCTTCTTAAACCCTCAATTAAAGGAGGGATAGCAGTAATGACATCTTCATAATCTAACTTAGCTATTTGGGCTAAACCACTAGCAGCCCACAGACGAACAGCAGAGATCTCAGTTTTTAAGGCATTAATTAAGGGTTGTAAGGCTCGACGATCGCTACTATTACCTAAAGCCCAAACGACTCCTTTTCTTACATAGCCATTCCAATCATATTTGAGCAATTCAATCAAAGGTTCTACCGCTTCGTGGCTAGTATTTCGTCCTAAGGCATAGGCAGAACTGACTCTTACTAAGGGGCATTTGTCTTTGAGGAGTTCGATTAACAGAGGAATAGAACGAGGTTCTTCTAGTTCACAAAAAACTCTTGCTGCCATCATTCTTTGAGAGGCTTCTGGATGAGACAGAAGCATCAACATTTGTTCTGGATCGGGGGGAGGAATATCTGATTCTGACTCTACAGATTCTAGCCGATCTAAAGGACTGCCTAGTTCCTCATCCGTATCCAATAAAATTAAGTCATCATCTTGCATAATTGAATAAGTTATGTGCTCTTCGGAAATTTCTCAAATGTTTGTACTTGAGGATTGGGAATTTTAAATAAAGGTTTAATCATGGAAAGAGACTGAGCTTGAAAGCCTAAATGGCTATATAAACTTAGGGCTGGCTGATTGTTGGTAAATACTTGTAGTCCGATTTGGCGATCGCCTCTAGCTTTTGCCCAATTCTCTGCTACTTTAATCAGATATGTGCCTATTCCTTGCTTCCTATACTCTGGTAAGACAAAAATTAAAAAAATATGAGCATAACGTTCTCCTATCACTTGATCGATCGCATTTCCCATCCATAGACAAGCTACCGTTAAATCGGATGATGCTTGTTTTTCTGCTCTTTTTACAAACCATAAAGGAGTGTGGGGCGAAAAATATTGGTTGACTGTTTCTGTCAAATGAGAAAAATCTTGTTGATGGGGAAATAACTCTTGATACATCAAATACATAAATTTATTCAATAAAGAGCTATCTCTAAGCGATCCCATTTTCAACTGATAGCCTATTTGTAAGTTATCCTCCATCTAGTTTTCATACCCAAATATTTTTCAAGCTCGATCTGTACCTTTACTTATGTCTTTCTACCGACTGATGTTCAAAGCTTACTTTTACCATACAATTTTTCCGATGGGAACATCAAGATTACGCTAAAAGCCTAGTAATAAATTGGAAAAACTGTTAATCTGCACAATTTTTTAGGTTAGCTTAGACTGTAACTAATTGAATTTATAGCCAAAAAACTGGCTACGGTACATACAAACTTAGATTTTCAACAGAAACAGGAGCAGGGGCTACCATGTCTGAAGGTAAAAAGATACGCGCACTGACTGCTACTAGAGCCAGTAAAAAAATTAAGAAGATCAAAAGGGGGCTGATATATTGACGAAAAAACTGCATCTTAATTTCCGTGGATTTGAAGAGTTGACAAGCTAGAATTATACAATAGTTGAATATTGAAAATGTTATCTTAAATTTGCCCTTTTTCGCTAATAAAATTATTAGAGTTTTTCTGTTTCAAACACTTTGAATAATAATTCACTCTAGATCGATGTTAGTAGGCTCCAATTGATTTTTGGTAACATACTTAGATTTTGTAAATTATTTGGAGTCGATCTCCGCTAAAATTGGAAAATCTTGACTCAAGATATGTTATGTCAGATCCAGATTACACCATACCAATTTCTAGTTCCCAAGAATCTACTCCCAACCAGAAAATTGAATATGGTTACAAAATACTCAATTCTGGCGAAATAGTTGGCGGACAATATCGTATAATTAAAGAGTTAGGTAGTGGAGGTTTTTCTACTACTTACTTGGCTGTAGATATAGCTTCAGAAGAAGAGCGTAAATTCGTAGTTAAGCAACTACAACCAAGATTCAATAGCCCATCTATCTGGGAAAATGCTAAAGAGCGATTTGCCACCGAAGCAACAGTATTGCAATGGCTAGGTAATCACAATCAAATTCCTCAACTACTAGCTCATTTTGAAGAAAATAAGCAATTTTATTTGGTTCAAGAATTTGTTGAAGGAGAAGAATTTGAGCAAGAAGTAAATCGGCAAGTTTTAGGCGAGGAACAATTAATTAATTTCCTGTGCGATGTACTTGAGGTCTTAGAATTTGTTCATCGTCAAGGAGTCATTCACCGCGATATTAAACCCTCTAATTTAATTAGGCGCAAGCTAGACAATAAAATAGTTTTAATTGATTTTGGTGCAGTCAAAGAAATTGGTACATTTGTTTTAGACTCTTCTCGCGCTCGGACACAAGTTATCGGTACTCCAGGCTATATGTCTCCAGAGCAAAACCAGGGTAGACCAGTATATAGTAGCGATATCTATGCTTTGGGTAAAACCGCCATTTTTGCTCTAACAGGTCGATCGCCCATAGAATGGGAATATACCTCTACAGATCTCCCCACTACTTGGCATAGTATCGCTTCAGTATCGCAGCAATTAACTGCTGTGCTCGACAAGATGATTCGTCCTCAATCCTTGGAGCGTTATAGCTCTGCAACAGAAGTCTTGCATGACCTCAAACCTTTGTTAAGAATCGGTACTACCATTCAAGAAGAGTATCTCATTCTTAGATATTTAGGCGGAGTAGGAGGAATCTATACTTATGTCGTCAAAAACTTAAAACACGAGCAACAGCCTTTATACATTTTAAAAATTTTAACCCCAGATAACGATCGAGCTGCCAATTTAGAACTAGCAGAAGCTAGATTAAAAATCGTAGCCAATCTAGCTAAACTGAATAAACTCGATTGTGTACCGCAAATACTAGAATGCTTTGTCGAGGGAGAAAATTTATATCTCATACAGGAATATGTTGAAGGAGAAGACCTACAACAGATAATTAATCGAGAACTAATCTTAAATGAAGAAGAAGTAATTGCCTTTTTACAAGATACAGCTAAGACTTTAATCTCTATCCATAAACAAAAAATTATTCATCAAAATATTCGGCCTTCTAGTTTAATTAGATATCAAGACAATGAGAAAATAGCTTTAGTGAATTTTGGCGCGCTCGCTGAAGCCGTTAATATCGCTCCAGACAATAATATCGGTTATTTTCCGCCAGAACAAATTGCTCAAAGACCCGTACCAGCCAGCGATTTGTATGCCTTGGGCATAACTGCCATCTATGCCTTAACTGGAATCGAACCCAAAAACTTAGAACAAAATAATCGCACGGGTGAAGTTATCTGGCAAAATAAAGCCAGAGTTAGTCCAGAGTTAAAGGCTATCATCGATCGAATGGTCAAATTGGATTTACGGCAACGTTATCAATCTGCATCTCAAGTTGTCAAAGCCTTAAAAAGAATCCGCAAGCCATCAAAATTTAAACCTTGGTACAAGTACATAATCCTAGCGATGTTGGGTTCGATCGGCTTAGTTTTCGGTAGATATCTATGGCTACAGTACGAAGCCATAGTTTTATTTGCCCAGGCTGATGCCCAACTAGAATCCAGACAATACGAAAAAGCCATTCAATATTACAATCAAGGTTTTGAAAAAGTTGGTCGAAACAGCCAAAATTTTCCGGTAGCATGGCTGAGAAAAGCAACAGCGTTAAGTCATCTTAAACGTTATGAGGAAATGTTAGAAACTTGCGAGCGAGGATTACAAGTTCACCAAAGTTTCTATTTTTGGAATTGTCAGGGTTTGGCTTTAGATGGACTCAAAGAATATGATAAAGCCATAGAGGCCTACGATCGAGCAATTCAAATACAACCAGAATTCTTTGAAGCTTGGAACAATCGAGGTGAAGCTTATCTCGATACTAATCAACCAAATAAAGCCAAAGCTAATTTTAAAAGAGCTATTCAATTAAACCCAGAAAAAAGTTATGTGCCTTGGAATAACTTAGGCAAACTTCATTTTCAACAAGGAGAATATCAGCAAGCTATTGAAGCTTATCAACAAGCCACTAACATTAAAGAAGACTATCTTCCCGCTTTAATTGGATTGGGTAATACTCAAAAATCTGAAAAGCTGTACTATGAAGCACTCGATTCATACGAAAAAGCAATTGAAGTTAATCGCAATTCTTATGAAGCATGGTTTGGCAAAGGGCTAGTCCAAGAAAGTTTGCAACAATATCGAGAAGCACTTAGGTCTTACGAAAGAGCTATTTCGATTAGACCTAATTGGGATGCAGCTATTGAAGCTTTACGAAGAGTTGAAAGTCGTCTTGATTAAAACATTGCAACTTTTCTATTTGAAGAGCTCAAGATTGTAGATTGGGAATTTTAGATAAAGGTTTAACCACCACAAATGCCTTACAATTAACAATAAGTTTTACTTTTTGCCAAAATTAAAAATTTCGATCGATCTCCCTTTGTTTTTTCAGGGTTAATAAGTATAATCCTATATATAGATTTTTATTTATCGATCTCAGAGTAACATTGATTTTACTCAATAAGACAATTTTACTTTTTACTGGAGGAATGGATTTGAGACAATGAGCATTACTAATAAGATTCACTTTAGAAATTTGCAGGGCGATATCTTCGGTGGTATTACTGCTGCAGTTATCGCCTTACCAATGGCTCTTACCTTCGGGGTTGCTTCCGGTGCTGGAGCCTCTGCGGGACTTTGGGGTGCGATTTTAATCGGCTTTTTTGCTGCCCTGTTTGGAGGTACTCCTACCTTAATTTCCGAACCAACGGGCCCAATGACTGTGGTTATGACCGCTGTTATTGCCGGTCTAACGGCTGCTAATCCTGAAAACGGCTTAGCAATGGCATTTACCGTAGTTATGATGGCTGGGGTTTTCCAAATTCTTTTTGGGTTTCTAAAACTTGGTAAATACATTACCTTGATGCCCTACACAGTAATATCCGGTTTCATGTCAGGTATTGGGGTAATTTTAATTATCCTACAGACTGCCCCATTTTTAGGACAAGCTAGCCCTAAAGGTGGAGTAATCGGTACAGTGCAGAATTTACCGCAACTGATAGCCAATATTAATCCCCTCGAAACCGTCTTAGCTGTTTTAACTGTTGCGATTCTTTTTTTCTATCCTTCTAAGTTAAAGAAATTTTTGCCACCCCAGTTACTTGCGTTAATTGTCGGGACTTTGATTGCCACATTGCTATTTGCTAATGCTGATATTCGTCGTATTGGTGAGATATCCGTCGGTTTACCCAGCTTACAAATACCTACTTTTAGTGTTAGTCAACTTCAGACAATGCTGGTTGACGCTCTAGTTTTAGCAATGTTGGGCTGTATCGATGCTTTGCTCACTTCATTAGTTGCAGATAGTCTAACTCGTACCGAACACAACTCTAATAAAGAATTAATCGGTCAAGGTATCGGTAATTTAGTTTCTGGTCTATTTGGCGGTATTGCCGGTGCCGGAGCAACTATGGGTACAGTAGTTAATATCCAATCTGGTGGTAAAACTGCTGTTTCTGGTTTAAGTCGTGCTTTAGTTTTGCTGGTAGTAGTTTTAGGATTAAGCCAGTATTTAACAGTTATTCCTAGCGCAGTTTTAGCTGGTATTGCTCTCAAGGTTGGTATCGATATTGTTGATTGGGGTTTTATCAAACGCGCTCACAAAATTTCTCCCAAAGCAGCCTTTATTATGTATGGGGTAATTGCTCTTACTGTTTTTGTTGACTTGATTGTAGCTGTAGGTGTAGGAGTTTTTGTTGCTAATATGCTGACGATCGAGCGTCTTTCTAATCATCGGGCAGACACAGTTAAAGCTGTTACCTATGATGATGAAGAAATTGAGCTTAATCAAGAAGAAAAACAGTTATTAGAAAGAGCTAATGGTCGCGTACTTCTGTTCTATCTGAGTGGCCCTATGATTTTTGGGGTAGCTAAAGCTATTTCTCGCGAACACAATCTGATTAATGATTATCAGGCGTTAGTTTTAGACTTAACTGAAGTGCCTATACTTGGCGTTACCTCTTCCTTAGCCTTAGAAAATGCGATTGAAGAAGCAGTAGAAAACGGTCGTCAGGTATTTTTAGTTGGTCTAGGAGGTCAAGCCGAAAAACGCTTGAGAAAATTGGGTGTTATGGAACAAGTTCCTCCTCAAAACATTTTAAGCGATCGCACTACAGCCCTCAGACAAGCTGTAGCTTATGTTGACGAGCATGTAGTTGATTTTGGTATGGATACAATTAATCCTCAAGCAATTGGGTAATCCGAGTTCGGAGTTAAAATGTTTAACCATCATCTCTAACTTGACGAAGTACTAGAAACTAAAAACTAAGAATCTCTCTGTCATTCTATGACGGGGAGATTTACACTAAGTCGTGGCAGATTTTGACTAGTTTTTCTACAATCTTTACAGAACTCAGTCATTATTTCACTCATGGACTTTCTCTCCAATCCAGTTGTTTTATCACGGATGCAATTTGCTCTGACAGCAATTTTTCATATACTCTGGCCCGTACTAACGACAGGCATGGCAATTTATTTAGTGATAGTAGAAGGATTGTGGCTTAAAACAAGAAATCCTAACTATTACTACCATGCTCGTTTTTGGTCTAAACTTTACGTACTCAATTTTGGTATTGGTGTAGCTACAGGAATACCAATGGAATTTCAATTTGGTACTAACTGGGCACCTTTTTCTCAATCGGTAGGAGACTTTTTTGGTAGTATTCTCGGGTTTGAAGCTTCTATGGCATTTATGTTAGAAGCTGGCTTTTTAGGGATTATGTTATTTGGCTGGGAGCGAGTCAATCCTGTTATGCACTATTTAGCAACGATTATGGTTGCTTTTGGCGCAAACTTATCTACCTTTTGGATTCTGACTGCTAACTCTTGGATGCAAACTCCCGCAGGTGGCAATTTTGTCGAGGGTAATTTTATTGTCAAAGACTATTTTCAGGCAATTTTCAACCCCTTTATGCTTAATAGCGTGCTGCATATGTTCTTTGCTACCCTAGAGACTTCTTTATTTGTCATTGGGGGAATTAGTGCTTGGTACATTATCAATAAACGCAATACTGATTTTTTTGCTCGATCTTTCAAAATTGTTTTGGCTGTAACTATTGCCGTCGCACCCCTGCAACTTTACATCGGACATTCCAGCGGTGAACAAGTTTATCACTATCAACCCACTAAATTGGCAGCCATGGAAGCACAATGGGAAACTATACCAGCAGGACAGTCAGCATCTTGGAGTTTATTAGCCATTACTAACGAAAAAGCCGAGAAAAACCCTTGGGAAATTAGTATTCCTCATCTTTTAGGCTATATTATCGAATTTAAACCCAAATTATCCGAACCGGTCCAGGGACTAAAAGAATGGCAGCCAGAAGATAGACCCCATTTACTCGGTTTAATTTATTATGCCTTTCGGGTTATGATTGCGATCGGCGTATTTTTTGCTGGATTGATGGCATTAAGTGTTTTACAGTGGCTAAGAGGCAAACTCTCTTCAGAAAATATCTGGCAACAGCGTTGGTTAATGCGGGGCTGGATTTTAGCTGCACCCTTGGGTTATATTGCTGTAGAATCAGGCTGGATCGTGCGTTGTGTGGGAAGGCAACCCTGGACTGTTTATGGACAGATTCGTACCGTCGATGCTGCTGCTAATCTTCCTCCAGGGGAAATTTTAAGCTCTTTACTTAGTTTTGCTAGTATTTATATCTTACTTTTCTGCTCGGCTCTTTATTTTGGTAGTCGCATTATCCGTCAAGGTCCTAATTTAGAATTACCCGTTCCTGGTGTAGATGAAGAAGCTGGATTAGACCTCACCCCAGCAGAACATAAACCCAATCGACGTCCCGTAGAGGCGCAGCAGTAATTTTCTCGATCGAGATTAGTTGATGAGGGAGATAAGGGGACAAGAGGACAAGGAAGACAAGGAGACAAGGGAGATAGGGAAAATTAGCGAGATAACAACTAACTACTAACTACTAACTACTAACTACTAACAAACAATGGAATCTCTAGAATATTTTCTTCCGCAAGTTTGGTTTGTCATTCTTGCTTTATTTCTTTTTCTGTATGTAATGCTGGATGGATTCGATCTGGGAGTTGGTATTTTGTCTTTAACTAGCTCCAGTGAAGAACGTCGCGGTATTCTGATGACTAGCCTTAGTAATGTTTGGGATGCTAACGAAACTTGGCTTGTCATCATGGGAGGAGCTTTATTTGGAGCATTTCCCTTAGCTTATGGCACAATTTTACAAGCTCTATATATCCCAATTTTTTTAATGATTTTTGGGTTTATTTTTCGGGCAGTAGCTTTTGAATTTCGCGAACACGCTAACCGCAAGTTTTTTTGGAATATTGCTTTTGGTGCGGGAAGTTTTTTAGCAGCTTTGGGTCAAGGTTTTGCTTTGGGGGCAATTTTGCAGGGTATAGCAGTAGATGATGCCGGTCATTTTATCGGTGGTACTTGGGATTGGTTGGGTTTGCGCTCTATTTTAGTTGCTCTAACTTTAATACAGGGCTATGTTTTGAGTGGTTCAACCTACCTAATTATGAAAACTGAAGGGGAGTTGCAAAATACTCATTATTTGACTGCCAAAATCTCTGCTGTGACTACTTTCATCGGTGCTGTTTATCTGACTATTACTACACCTATTTTTTATGAGAGTGCTAGGGATCGTTTATTCACTCAACCCCTAGTTTATATTTTTGCCCTGATTCCTTTGTTGGGAACTTTACTAATTTTTTTACTTCTTAGAAGTCTTTATTTAGAACAAGAAAGAATACCATTTATTTGGACAATTTTGCTTTTTTTGCTTTCTTTTTTGGGATTGGGTTTAATTGTTTTTCCCTACATCATTCCTACTAAAATTACAATTTATCAGGCTGCTGCTAGTCCCAGTTCTTTGGTATTTATGATTATCTTTATCGGTTTCCTAATTCCCATTATGTTGGCATACAATATCTATCAGTATATAGTTTTTCGTGGTAAGGTAACTGGGGGTAATTATGGTGAATAAACTAGTTAGTTCGGAATTCTGAGTTCTGAGTTAAAAATTAATTGTTTTTAAATCGTTACTATGACGAGCAATTATCTAATTACTTTCTAAGAATTGCTCGTATTTTTTATAGATATTTCTTCCTGGGATTTCTTGAGAAAACTCTTTAGGTAATCTATATTCACTTGCTTGATATTCTTGACGAATTACAGTGATAGTTTTGTAAGGTTTTTGCCATTTATTTAGAGCTTCTATTAGCTGTTGAAACTTTTCATAAGATTTTTCATGCCTAGAAATTAAACCTATATATTGCAAAATATTTGCATAAGTCTCTGGAGAATTTTCTGATTCTGATACCCCAATAATAGGTCCCAGTTTTTCAAATATTTCGTAATCATTAATCACCAAACTAACTATTTTTTTAGCAGCCAGTAAATCATGTCCTTTAAATTGATTAACAATGTCTGATACTTTTTTTAAGATGGTAAAATCTGCTAACTGATATTGTTTAAATAAAGAAAGTAATTTTAATCCTAGTTTATGTTTAGAAATTTTATCAATTTCTTTTAAATAGGATTGTAAAGCATCTCTGCCTTCTTCGGTATTCAGTAAAGGTATGATCTCAGCTAATTTTCTTTTGACTCGATCTCTAAATTTAGCTTTATCTAAATTTTGATTGAGAGAATCTACTACAAATTGATAAAATTCTTGCTGATGGCGACTACGAAAACGCAATTCAGTTTGTTCGATCCGTAAAAAACTACTTTGAGCAGCGATCGCCACTTTAAGTAATTCAGCTCTATCATTTAATATTTGATATTCTTCTATTTTTTTTTCGATAGCTTGTTTAATTTTAACAAACAGTAAAAATTCGTTATTACCAAATTTTTCACTGTTAATTCTTCCTACTTGTTGAGCTAGTTTTTCTAAATCTTTGAAAGCACGTTCGTGAAGAAAAACTGTTCCTTCTGGAACTTGAGGCTTACCAAATTTATTTTGTAAATCTTCAACAATTCCTTCTTCTCCAAAAATAAATTTTTTGCTTATAAAGCCTAAGGTTGGTATAGACCACATACCAAAGAGTAGAATTAAACTATATACGATCGACCGAGGCATTTGTTGATGTGCCCGTCCTTCTCCAAGCATATCCCCAATCCAGGGACTATCTGCAGCAAGAAGACTAGTAATTTCCTGGATACTTTGTTCGCTATTCTCTGAATATATATCTTCTAATAAACCTCGGTCTTTTAATAGCTTTTGACTCTCAATTAACCCTATTGAATCAGTATTTTCTTCAATTAAATCGTCATAGCGTTTTTCAATATGCTTATTAATTTCTTCTGCGATCGATAATGGGCTATTTTCCTCAAGAGTATTTCTTCTGGTTATTGCTAATGATGGAATAACATTCTCTTCTATATCGCTTGTACTACTACCTATCTGAATATTTTCTACATATTTACTCAAACCTAAATAGAGAGAAGCTGCTTGAGCTTTAGGAAGATCGATCGCGCCTAAAGTAAATAGAGCTATAGTAGTAACAAAAGCAAATTGTTGAGGAAACTTAACCATCTTTTTAATTAGCTAAAATTCATAGTATTTCTGAAGAACCTAAAAGTCAACAGAAAACATAGCATCTAGGTATAGAGTTCCCATTTTTCAAGGCAAAATATACTCACTGAAATAAAAATCAATGAGATTGTTGTAATTTATCTAATCGAGCATCAATGTAAAACATCGAAACAACTGTACATTCGGTAACGATAACCTGTTGCTCGATATTCATGCTCTTCTTGAGTAGTACAGTTTTGGGTTTCTAATTGGATTGGTGCAGAAAAATTAACTACCCATAACTGAAAAGGACGAGGCATTTTACTTAATTGTTTGTATAAAACTTGTGTGGCTACTAATCGATCTTCTCTATCATTATGTGCTAATAAAAATTGGGGTTGAAAGTTTAACTTATCTTGATTCAGAAGTTTTTGAAACTGCCAAGCAAGACTCATCATTTCTCCTGTTTGTCCATGAGTTTTATGAAGAGTAGTTATGAGAACAGGAGTTTTAGAAGCAACTTTGTGATGCGCTTCTACCATTACAGGGACAACCACATCGGGACGTTCTACTTTTTGATAAGCGAAATTGGTAACTACTGTTAAAGCACCTAAAATTCCGATTAACAAAGTGAGATAAATAACTTTTTTTCCTTTAGGTCTAAACCATAACCAGTATTTATAACCTGAATTATAAGTGAGTTGAGTTAAATTAGCTCGCTCTTCTGGGGGGAATTCTTGTGATATTTCCTGAATAATGTTTGTAACTTTTTTCTTTCTAAAAAGTTTTGCTTCTTGCCACAGATAAGCCATAATAATTCCTAACAGCAGAATAACTACAGGAAAATAAATAAATTGAAAACGAGCAGAAAGAGTTAAGTCTGCACCAAAAATATAAGTAATAGTTAAAATAATGGCGATCGCACTCACTAAAAATCTGGATAAAATTAAAATACCTAAGTTAGTAGCATATATTTGACTACAGGCTTTAAAACTTTTTATCCAACTAAACATTAACCAAGCTATTACCAGAACGATTATTGCGCCAGAAAAAATACTTATCCACTCTGGTGTTCCTTCCACTGGTAACAAGAAAACCATCGTAATTATCCATACCAATACTCTGGAAATAGGTTCAAAAAATTTCTCTACAGGATTATTATCAAATATCCAGTCTGTTAATTGGTTATCGCGGATACTATACCAATTCATTATCCAAACAGAACAACCGATAAAAGTACCTACCATAGCTAAATAAATTCTCGACCAATAGATAGCCCAAATATTGCTTTTTTTATGTTTGAGTTCTGCTATCCAAAAATCTAGTAAAACTATAGTTTCTGTCACTAAAGCCAAACTAAAAAAATAGTGGGTAGCTACTCCCAAACTATTAATAACAATCCAGCAAAAAACAATCCACAGAGGAAAAGCAATTTGGCGATGAATACAGCGAATAGCCAACAGCAGGCAAGCTAAAGAAGCTATAACAAAAAGTATGGCTAGGGTGTAGTGACGCGCTTCCTGAGATAAATAGACTCCGTAGGGAGAAACTGCCATCAAAGCAGCAGACATTTGGGCAACAATGAAAGATCCAGAAAATAGCCATCCTAAACCAAACATAGCAGGGATAGAAACGATTCCCCATAAAGCACTAAAAGCTCTTCCCCACCAAATAGACACTAAACCTTGACTCTGAGGAAATAATTCTAGCCACCAATGATTAAGTACAAAATAAAGGGGCGGATGAGTACTTTCTGTAAGCAAATTGTTAATTACATCTTGGGGTTGAGTAGTATTGTCCCAAAGCAAAGGAGATAAAAGAGTGTCGAGAGAAATAACACTATCTAAAGGAACAGTACGAAAACTATGTCCCAGACTAAATACTAACGTTGCCCATTCATCAGACCAAGGTGGTTTAGACGCTAAGTTAGTAAAACGCAAAATTGCGCCAAGAAATATTACGCCAAAAAACAAACCCCAATGAAAAGAATCCTTTTTCACACTCGATAATTCTCTCTTCCTCGATCAAAGACAATGATACAGCCGATAGTCATATCCAGAGGCTTTTCGTTTAAAGTTTTCATTAACATTACAATTATGTTGTTCCAAATCAGCAGGTGCAGAGAAATTCACTAACCAAATATTGAAAGGACGAGGAAACAAAGCTAAATTTTGGTAGAGATTTTGGGTAGCGATATTGGCATCTTCGTTTTTGTGTAGTAAAAGAAACTGAGGATATCCCTGTAGGGGCGAAGAGCCCTTCGCCCCTACTTTCTGCCATTCCCAGGCAATACCCATCATTTCTCCTGTTTGTTCGTGATTTTTATGGACAATAGCAACCAGAATAGGAGTTTGAGGCGACAGCTTTTGTGCTTCCATCATGACCGAAACAACTATATCGGGACGGTCTGGTTTTTGATAGCCATAGTCATAAATAACTGTTAATCCTCCCAAAAAACCCATTAAGAGAATACCAATAACAATACTTTTTCTGTTCCATTCCTGAAAATTACCTTCAATCCATCTTTCTGCTAAAACTATAGCGATTAATAGCAAAAAGATAGGAAAATAAAAAAACTGAAAACGAGCAGCTAAAGTCAAATCTCGATCGAACCCATAAGCAAAGCCGAAAACTAATAAAGTTGCTACCAAGATATATCGAACTACAATTTTGTTAAATAAAAGATTATCCGGTCGCGATCGAGATTTTTGCCAATATTGAACCAAAGTAACAGTTAGCCAGACTATTCCTAGAGCTAAAAAAATACCAGATATAATCGTGACAACCAAAGGAGTACCTTCTACTGGTAACAGAAATACCATAGTTGCCAACCAAGCGATATGCCTTCCTATCGGTTCTAAAAATTCTCCACCCCAAAGATTACCGTAACTAAGCCAACTAGTCAGTTGACTATCGGGAATATCTCGCCAGGCTAAAATCCATACCGAACAACCAATTAAAGTACCTAAAATAGCAATACCAATTCTGCGCCAGGGAAGAGGAAAAAGAGCATTAATTAAAGACTTACTACCAAAGCGACTGCGTACATCTGGTAGCCAAAATCCCAATAAAATTATAGTTTCTGTAACTAAAGCTAGCCCCATAAAATAATGAGTGGCAACCCCAATACTATTAACAATTACCCAAGTTAGGATTAACCAATTAGGAGGAGGAGCATTTTTCTGTAGATGACGGACTGCTACTATTAAACAGCTTAAAGAAGCGATTATCCAGAGAATAGCTAAAGTGTAGTGACGGGTTTCCTGAGCTAGATAAATCCCATAAGGAGAAATAGCCATCAATCCTGCTGCTATCTGACTCACTACCAAAGAACGAGATAACAACCAACCCAAGCCAAACATAGCAGGAATACCCAAAACTCCCAGTAAAGCACTAAGCGATCGCGCAGAAGCAATGGATACTAATCCGTCCTGCTGAGAAAAAAGTTTTAACCATTGATGAGTAAGTATAAAATAAAGAGGAGGATGGGTACTCTCCTGCATTAAACGCTCAACTACATCTTTTACTTGGGTTGTATTGTCTAATTGTGCAGGTAACAATAGAGTATCGAGAGAAATAACTCGGTCTAGAGGAATACTATGAAATCCATGACCGAGACTAAATACCAAAGTCGCCCACTCATCAGACCAAGGTGGTTTAGCGTCTAAATTAGTAAAGCGTAAGCCAATTCCTACCGCCAACCAAAACAAAACCAACCATAAGTGAACCCAAATACTATTTTTTCTCAGATATAAACGCAAAAAAGACATCAACAGGAGCATTGCCAAAGATTTTCCCGTTCATTTTACTACCCCTACTAACAACTAACTTATCTACCCAATCTTTCCCTTACCCAATCTCTTTCAGAATTAGAGGAATTAGCTGGCGGTAGTTTTTTAAGTGGTTTAGTAATTATTGGTCTGGAAGCTGGTACGGGAAAAGGAGTAGTTGCTGGTATGGGTGTTGCTGGTTTTGGTGCTGCTTTGGGCGTAGAGGATGAAGCTGGTGAGGTAGTTCTTCTAGAATAGGTTCTACGAGAACGACGAGTATAGCGCGTGTATACTGGTGTGGGTGCGGTTTTGAGATAGTAACTGCGTTTGGGTTTAACTGCTTCGGCTTTAATTAAAGCATCTCTCCCTGTAAGAGAAGGACGAGGAGGAAAATTTTCTACGGGTAAATCTTTGACTACCTCCAGCATAAATTTACGCCAAAGTTCGGCTGCAACTCCGCTAGTACCTTTAGTTGGCGTGTTGTCGTCATTACCCAACCAAACTCCTGCCGATAATTGGGGTATATAACCGACATACCAAAGATCGCGAGCTTCATCAGATGTTCCTGTTTTCCCTACTGCCGGTCGTCCGATTTGAGCAGGTATACCCGTACCAGAAGTAACTACACCTCGCAGCATCCAAGTCATAATTGCTGCCGTATCTGGATCGATCGCTTGTTGAGGTTCAAAGTTAGCTTCGTAAATTATTTGACCTTGGCGGTCGCGAATGCGAGTAATACCGTAACCTGGTTGATAAGTTCCTTGATTAGCTAAGGTTGCATAAGCGTTGGTAAGTTCTAACAGATTGACTTCCCACGAACCTAATGCCAAAGAATAAGTAGGTTGAAGTTTGGATTTAATCCCCATTTTCTGAGCGATTTCAATAGTTGGCTTCCAACCCACATCGAGCATAGTACGCAGAGCAACGATGTTTACAGATCTAATTAGCCCATCGTAGAGAGATACGTTGCCATAACGGTATTTATCTTTGTAGTTGGTTGGTTTATAGCCATCCACAAAATATTCTCCGTCGAAATAGGTTTTATAGGGAGAAAAACCCGCAGCGATCGCGGTAGTATAAACAAAAGTTTTAAAGGTAGAACCTGGTTGACGTTGAGCTTGAGTAACGCGATTGTATTGATTTTTGCCAAAATCTCTACCCCCTACCATTGCCTTAATTTCGCCAGTCTTGGGTTCGAGAGCGACTAGGGCTGCTTGTTGGAATTTCATCCACTTACCGTATTGGTCTAAACCATAATTAACCGCTTCTTCGGCTGCTTTTTGCCACTTAGGATTGAGAGTTGTTTCTACTACTACTCCTCCTGCTTGCAGTTCTTCTGCTGAGATGTATTTAGGTAATTCTCGCTCGATATAATCGGTAAAATAATTAGCTTTTCTGACTAGTCTTTTGGGTCTTTTAGGGTTGGTAGTTAGAGGAGCAGCCATAGCTTTAGTAGCTTCTCTATGGCTAATAAATCCCTCTTGCACCATTCTTTGCAGTACTAAATTTCGCCGTTTTTTAGCTAATTCTTGGTTGGTTAAAGGAGAATAAGTACTGGGTGCGGGAACAACCCCTGCTAAGGTAGCCACTTCAGCTAGAGTCAACTCTTGGGCAGATTTACCGAAATAAACCCAAGCAGCATCCGCCACACCATAAGCACCAGAACCTAAATAAACTAGATTTAAGTAGTTTTCTAAAATTTGTTTTTTAGCAAAATTCTGTTCTATAGCAGTGGCTATCCGCATTTCTTTCAGCTTGCGCTCGATGCTTTGTTCGTGAGTGAGAAAAACCACTCTGGCCACCTGCTGAGTGATAGTACTCCCGCCTTCGACTACTCCTTGAGCTTTTAAATTAGCTAGAGTAGCTCTAGCAATTCCTTGAAAATCAATTCCTTTATGCTGCCAAAAACGACTATCTTCGCTGGCGATAAAAGCCAATGGCAAAATATCGGGGACTTCGTCTAGTTTAACTTTGTCATGGGCGATCGGTCCAATTTGCTTGAGGACAGAACCATCTGCTGCTTTAATAGTTAAGGTTTTCGGGCGAGCATAGGTTTCCACATCTTCTATTGATTCTGGTACGCTAGCCTCTAGTTTTTGCCAAAACCAACCACAGGCGATCGCTCCACCGCCAATTCCTATTGCTATCCCGATCTTCAGCCACGAGAACTTGAAACGTTTGGCTGGTTTATCTTTATTCAAAATTTTATTAGTAGGGACAGATAAAGGTTGGGAATTATCTGGAAATTCTGATTGACTGTTGGGAGTCGGGTTCACGCTTTCAATCCTCGATGCGGATGCAATGTTGATTTAATTAAAAAATATTAAGCTATTAATACTTTTATTTACTTGTATATAATTTTAATTTTTAAAATACTGAGCCTATTCTAGCCTATGTCGAGAAGGTCTAATCAATATAACTATTTACCTTTTATCTTGGTTTTGCCTAGTTTGGTTTTCGATCGCTCTATTTTTTGTAAATTTTCCCACCAGATATTGAGAGGATAATAGAGTACCGGAGCCCAAATACTGCTAATAGTTGCTGAAGATAGGATTCTATACTGATAGTATTGCCGAATATTTTCTAGAGGATTAATAAAAGTCAAGCTAAATTGTAGAGCCAAAATCGTCTCTGTCACTATTACCATGACAAAAACAATTAGAGCAATAATAATAAAATCTTCTCGAGCGTATCTTTGTTTTCTTAAACTAGCAGTTAGTATCCCGACTAAAGCCAAACTAAGAACGTGAGAAGGATGAGGACTAGTCAGCGCATCGTGAATTAAACCCAAAGCAATTCCAGCGACCGCTCCTCGCCACACACTACGCTTAACGCTCCAAACCACTACCCAAATTAACAACCAATTAGGACTCACACCAAACAATTCTAATCCTGGTAAACGTAGAAGTAATAAAATGCAGCAGAGCAGTATAGAGCCCAATATTATTAGTACATTAAGCAAATACAACCATCTCAAAGGAGTTTTGTTTAAATTAATCTCTAGCATTGACGAGGCAGTGTAGCCGAATTCGGTTTAGACAAAATACGAATAGAATATAATGAAATACAAAAAAAATAGCTTATTTAATTTCTACTTTGGGACTAAAGGGTTGAATTACTACCCATTCCAACAAATCGATAGGAACATTTAACTCAATTTCCGCTTCTGGTGCTGGTCCTTTCTCAAAGTTAACTGACTTAACTTGACCGATAGGTAAACCAGCGGGATATAGATAACTCAGAGAAGAAGTAGTAATTGTATCTCCAGCACGAACATCGACTACTTGAGTAAAAAAATGCATAACTGCGGTTTGAGAATTTTTTCCTTGAATAAAACCCGGATGGCGAGTACGAGTAACTACGGCACCAACTCTACTATGAGGATCGCTAATTAATAAAGCACGACTAGTATGGGGAGTAACTTGAATAATGCGACCAATTACACCACCAATCCCATTAACAATAAATCCTTTAGCTACTCCATCTTTACTTCCTTTACCCAAAGTTATTTGATTCCACCAAATATCAGCACTACGCCCAATAATAGGTGCTGTAATAGCCGATCTGGGTTGAGCAGCAGCATAGTCCAAAAGCTCTTTAAATTGTTTATTTTGTTGTTCTAGTTCATTTAAACGCTGTTCTAATTGGAGAATGCGCGCATTAGTTAATTTATTTTCTAACAGTAGTTGTTGTTGAGATTGAAAAGGACTGACCAGAAAATAGTAAGTCTCAGCGATCGCAGTTGCTTGGGTTTGTTTGAGCAACCAGGCTACAGACAAAGCTAATATTGTTAAGGTTGTTTTCCAACCATATTTATCCCACCAACGATACATATTAGATGAGTTCGGAGTTCGGAGTTCGGAATTCGGAATTCGGGGTTAAATTAATTGAGATCGATCGCTAAAGACGCGATCGAGTCCTTTATCTTCTAGTACTCTACCTGTACCCAAAACCACACATTTTAGTGGTTCATCCGCAATATGGGTCACAATACCAGTTTCCTTACTAATTATAGTATCTAACCCTCTTAATAAGGCTCCACCTCCTGCCAGCATAATACCTCGATCGATAATATCTGCTGCTAAATCTGGTGGAGTTTGTTCTAAAGTTCGTTTAACTGCTTCAATAATGACAGAGACAGGTTCTGCCATAGCTTCGCGAATTTCTTCTACTTTAACAACTACCGTGCGAGGCAATCCAGAAAGTAAGTGTAAACCTCTGACTTCTACGGTAGAATCGTCACTTTCAAGGTCGTGAGCCGAACCAAGTTTAATTTTTAAAGATTCTGCGGTATTCTCACCAATACTCAGATTGTGTACTTTTTTAACATAGTGGGTAATTGATTCGGTTAGTTCATCTCCCGCTACTCGTACTGACTCACTCACTACTTTCCCTTGAGAACTAACTACCGCTACTTCTGTTGTTCCTCCACCAATATCGACAATCATGTTTCCTGTAGGTTCTGCCACTGGCAATCCTGCTCCAATGGCAGCAGCAATAGGCTCTTCGATTAAATCTACTTCTCTTGCTCCTGCTTGAGAGGCTGCCTCCATAACTGCTCTTCTTTCTACTTTAGTAACACCACTGGGAATACCGATTATCATACGGGGATGAATCAGAGGATTACCTTCATATACTCGCCGAATAAACTCTTTGAGCATAATTTCTGTAGCATCAAAATCGGCAATAACACCATCTCGCAAAGGACGTACCGCATGAACATTTTCTGGGGCTCGACCGAGCATTAATTTTGCCTCTTTGCCTACTGCCCTGGGAACTTCTGTTTGGCGATCGAGCGCAACTACAGAAGGTTCTTCTAAAACAATTCCTTTCCCCGATACATATACCAGAGTGTTAGCGGTTCCCAAATCTATACCCATATCTCTCGATAGGGAAAAACGACTAAAAAAGCCCACTGTTGTTTACTTCTCCCAAAAAAGTTACGCACTGCTCTATATGAGTCGAATCTAATTTACACTCACTATAGTAATTATGTCGAAGCTTAATTTTACTTAACTTAAATAAATTAGCCATTAACTAGTTTTTATTTTTGCTTTCTATGTTCGTAGATTATATCGGATATATATTGAAAAATAGGGACGTAAAAGTTTACGCCCCTGCCAGTTCTCTTGATTATATAACGGGTATCTAAGCTCGTTAACCTACTAGATTTTTATCTTTTGGCTAATTTTTTTGTTTTAATTTTCCTTAATCGAATCGACTCTGGAGTAACTTCTACTAATTCATCAGAGCCAATATACTCTAATGCCCTCTCCAGGCTCATTTCCATTGGAGTTTGCAGTTGGACTAACTCATCTCCCGTGGCAGAACGATGGTTGGTTAATTGTTTGGTTTTGCAGACATTTAAGTCTAAATCTTGAGGGCGATTGTGTTCGCCGACAATCATACCTTTGTAAACTTTTGTACCGGGTTCGATAAAGAATACGCCTCGGTCTTCAGCATTTTTCAGTGCATAGAAAGTAGCGGTACCTTCTTCAAAAGCAACTATCACTCCGTTGTAACGAGTTTCTAGTTCGCCAGAGAAAGGACGATATTCTAGGAAGCTATGATTCATGATGCCTTCTCCGCGAGAAAGGCGAATAAAGTCACCGCGAAAACCAATTAAACCCCGTGCGGGAATTACAAATTCTAATTGAGTACGTCCGTTAGTTCCTGTCTGCATATCTTGCATTTCCCCCTTACGCTGTCCGAGACGTTCGATACAGCTACCCACTGCTTCTTCGGGAACATCTAATACCAGATATTCATAGGGTTCGCAGGGTTGACCGTTAATTTCGCGGTAAATTACTTGGGGTTGGGAAACTTGAAATTCGTAGCCTTCTCTTCGCATAGTTTCGATGAGAATGCCTAGATGTAATTCTCCCCTACCCGAAACCAAAAAGCGATCGGGAGAGTCCCCTGATTCTACTCGGAGAGCAACATTAGTCTCTAATTCGCGATCGAGTCGGTCGCGCAATTGTCTGGAAGTAACAAACTTACCTTCTTGTCCGGCAAAGGGGGAATCGTTTACAGAGAAGGTCATCTGTAAGGTAGGTTCGTCTACCTTGATCAGGGGTAAAGCTTGAGGCTCATCCGGACAAGTAATAGTTTCGCCGATATTAGCATCAGCAAAACCAGCTACAGCAACGATATTACCTGCGGTTGCCTCTGTTAATTCCACACGAGATAAGCCTTCAAAGCCCATTAATTTACTAATCTTGGCTTTGGTAATTTTGCCATTTTCTTGGATTAAGGCTGCTTGTTGTCCAGCCTGGATTTTGCCGTTATGGATTTTGCCAATAACAATCCTGCCTAAATAATCGGAATAGTCTAAAGTAGTTACCTGTAATTGTAGAGGTTTATCCGGGTCGCCTGCTGGTGGGGGTACCTGATGGATAATTGCTTCAAATAGGGGTTGCATATCTACCCCTTCGTCTTCTAGTTCTTCTTTGGCAAATCCTTGTAAACCAGAAGCATAAAGAGTATTAAAATCACACTGATCGTCATCTGCGCCCAATTCAACGAATAAATCGAAAACTTTATCTACTGCTGTATCGGGGTGAGCGTTAGGACGGTCTATTTTGTTTACAACGACGATAGGACGCAATCCTTTTTCCAACGCTTTTTTGAGGACGAATCGAGTTTGGGGCATCGGTCCTTCATTGGCATCTACAATCAAGATACAGCCATCTACCATTCCTAATACCCGTTCTACTTCACCGCCAAAGTCAGCGTGTCCGGGAGTATCGACGATGTTAATTAAAATATCTTGGTAATGAACGGCAGTATTTTTTGACAGAATAGTAATTCCTCTTTCTCGTTCGAGGTCATTAGAGTCCATAACGCAATCCGGAACCTCTTCTCCTTCACGGAAAATACCAGATTGTTTGAGGAGAGCATCTACTAGAGTAGTTTTGCCGTGATCTACGTGGGCAATAATAGCAACGTTGCGAATCGGAAGAGACATAGGAGCAGTCTATAGACCTAATAGTTTATATCTAAGTACGAAAGATTTCTTAACAATTATAGCTTAGTCTGGTTATCTGTCTGGAAATCGCTTTTAAGATTAGGCATTGGGGATTAGGTTTTTTTGAGGTAAGAAGTAAGAAGTAAGAAGTAAGAGGTTTTTCTCCAGTTACCTTTTACCTTTATTGGGGATTGAGATAAAAAAACTATGAAAGGTTTATCTTAAGTTATGTTTTGACAAAAAATCTGCTGATGAAAAAAAAGCGTATTTTCTGGACAGTTACTTCGATCGGGCTAATTCTCGACCAATTAACCAAGTATATAGTCGTGCAAAAATTTACCGCCATCGGTGATAGTTTTCCTTTATGGAAAAATATTTTTCATTTTACTTATGTTATTAATACGGGAGCAGCGTTTAGTTTTTTTCGGGGAGGGGTCGGTTGGCTACGCTGGCTATCTTTGATTGTCAGTATAGGTTTAATTGCTTTTGCTTGGTATGTGCCGAAGATGAATAAAGTCGAGCAATTGGGTTATGGTTTTATTCTGGCAGGTGCTTTAGGGAATGGGATCGATCGCTTTTTATTTGGTTATGTAGTGGATTTTTTGGATTTCCGTTTAATCCAATTTCCCGTTTTCAATTTAGCTGACGTGTCAATAAATTTGGGTATACTTTTTTTAGTAGTTGCCAGTTTCAAAGCAACAGAAAAAAATAATGGAATTAGTTAAAATTTAGTCGTTAGTTGTTTAGTTTTGGTCGCTCGGATATTGTCTTATCTACCTTATTTCCTCACTCTTTGATATTTCAGAACAGAAGAAGATATATTTATCCCAAGGCAAAAATAACAAAATATCCCGCTTTTGGATAAGCTAGTTAAGGATATCTATTTATATCGGTGGCATAGAGAGAGGAGTCGATTGAGCAATAACTTTACCTTTGTAGACAGGATACAAGACCAAGCCATAAAGCAGTCTAATAAAGCTGCTTTCACCTTCTTACAAGATGGCGAGACTCAGTTAGATAGTCTTACTTTTCAACAATTGGACAGACAAGCAAGAGCGATCGCTACGATTTTACAAGACTATGGTGCTAGAGGAGAAAGGGCATTATTACTTTATCAGCCAGGATTAGAGTTTATCTGTGCCTTTTTGGGCTGTCTATATGCTGGTGTAATTGCTACTCCTGCCTATCCTCCCCGTGCCAATAGTTCCATTTCTCGTCTACTTGCTATTGTTAAGGATGCAGAAGCTAAATTTGCCCTGACTACTCACTCCCTTAAAGACAAAATTGCCACCAAGTTTGCCCGACATGACTCGGAAGAAAATGTTACTTTTATCGCTACAGATAATATTGACCTTAATTTAGCTACAGACTGGAAGAAACCAAATCTCAGGCGAGATAATCTGGCTTTCTTACAGTACACTAGCGGTTCGACAGGCACGCCTAAAGGGGTAATGGTCAGTCACGGGAATATTATTGCTAATTCTAAGTCGATCGCTCGTTGTTTTCAGAACAAACCAGAACATATTGGCGTATCTTGGCTACCGCCCTATCACGACATGGGTTTAATTGGTTGTATTATTCAACCAGCATATATGGGCATTTCCATGTACATGATGGCACCAGTTACTTTTCTCCAACGCCCCTATCGCTGGCTAGAAGTTATTTCTCGTTATGGTGCAAATACTAGTGGAGGGCCTAATTTTGCTTATGAACTCTGTGTCGATCAAATTACTCCAGAACAAAGAGATAGTCTCGATCTTAGTGGTTGGGAATTAGCTTTTTCGGGTGCCGAACCAGTTAGGGCAGAAACTATCGATAAATTTGCCGAATATTTTGCTCCTTGTGGATTTAGGAAAGAAGCTTTTTATCCCTGCTATGGCATGGCAGAGTCTACCCTGATAATTACTGGGGGGAGTAAACAAGCTAAACCAGTTATCGATCGTTTTGACAGTAAAGCTTTAACTGAAAACAAGGCAGTTCCTAGTACCAATTCAGCAACAGCTACCACTTTGGTTGGTTCTGGTCAAAATATTCCAGGGCAAAAGATTGTTATTGCTAACCCAGATAATTTAACCAAATGCAATGATGGGGAAATTGGAGAAATTTGGGCAACTAGCAATAGTGTTGCCCGAGGATATTGGCAAAGGAAAGAACAAACGGCAGAAATTTTTAATGCCCATTTAGCCGATACAGGAGATGGACCTTTTTTACGCACTGGCGATCTAGGCTTTTTGCATAACGGGGAATTATTTGTCACTGGTCGTCTTAAAGATTTAATTATCATTCGCGGACGCAATTATTATCCCCAAGATATTGAATTAACTGTAGATAATTCTCATCCTGCCGTGCGTATTGGCTGCGGGGCAGCTTTTGCAGTAGAGATAGACGGAAAAGAACAATTAGTTATTACTCAAGAAGTTAAGCGCAGTTATTTACGCAAGCTAAATGTAGAAGAAGTAACCAAAGCAATTCGCAATAAGGTGGCACGAGAACATGAGTTGCAACCCTATGCTGTTGTCTTACTCAAAACTGGTAGTATTCCCAAAACTTCTAGCGGTAAAATTCGCCGTCACGCTTGTAAGATAGGGTTTCTCAAGGATAGTTTGAATGTTGTTGGTAGTTATCGGTTATCAGCAGGGGCAGTTCGCGAACTGCCCGGACAACAGTTATCAGTTGCTAATAACTTAACCAATACAAACTCTATGTCCGCGAACAGGCGTTCGCCTCGACAGGATTCGCAGATAAATCTGTTAATTAACCCCCAACAAGAAAATATTCAAAATTGGTTAGTTGCTAATTTAGCAGGGCGTTTGGGCTTGTCTCTTGACGAGATAGATATAAATGAACCTTTGGCTAATTATGGTTTGGATTCTCTGCAAGCAGTCAGACTATCGGCAGAATTGGAAGACTGGTTGAAAATTAAATTAAATCCTACTCTAGCTTACGATTATCCGACTATTGCCAGTCTGGCTACTTATCTGAGTGGACAACAACAAGAAGAGATAGCGATAACTGAAAGTTCAAACTCAGCAGTTACCGAACCAATTGCTATTATCGGTATGGGTTGTCGTTTTCCTCACGCCAATAATCCCAAAGAATTTTGGCAACTACTAAAAGAAGGGAAAGATGCTATTTCCAAAGTTACGGGGCGTTGGCAAGGAGATAGCTGGGGTGGATTTGTAGAAGGAGTAGACTGGTTCGAGCCACAGTTTTTCGGTATTACTCCTCGCGAAACCCAAAAGATGGATCCCCAACAAAGATTTTTATTGGAAGTTACTTGGGAGGCTTTAGAGAATGCGGGTATAGCTGCCGATCGACTGGCGGGAAGTTCTACAGGAGTATTTATCGGCATTAGTAGCAGTGATTATTCTCAGCTTCGACTCCATTACGATATCCCCATAGATGCTTATGCGGGGACGGGTAACGCCCACAGTATTGCTGCAAATCGTCTTTCTTATTTTCTCGATCTTAGAGGCCCTTCCTTAACAGTAGATACGGCTTGTTCTTCTTCTTTGGTAGCAGTGCATTTGGCCTGTCAGAGTTTGAAACAAGGAGAATGCGATCGCGCGATTGTCGGGGGAGTTAATCTCATGTTATCCCCAGAATTAACCCAAACTTTCTCTTTAGCGGGAATGATGGCTAAAGATGGTCGTTGTAAAACCTTCGATGCGGATGCCGATGGTTATGTGCGGGGGGAAGGTTGTGGAGTAGTTATTCTCAAACGTTTGGATAAAGCGATCGCCGACAAGGATAATATCTTAGCAGTAATTAAAGGTTCGGCAATTAATCAGGATGGACGCAGCAACGGTTTAACTGCCCCTAATGGCTTATCGCAACAGGCAGTAATTCGTCAAGCTTTAGCTAATGCCCGAGTAACTCCCGATCGAATTAGCTATATCGAAGCGCACGGTACGGGCACATCTTTGGGCGATCCGATTGAAGTGAATTCTCTTAAAACTGTGTTGATGCAGGGAAGAGAGAAAGAACAATCTTGTTATTTGGGTTCGGTAAAAACCAATATCGGGCATTTAGAAGCAGCAGCAGGAATTGCTGGTTTAATTAAAACGGTTTTATGTTTACAAAATCAAGCCATTCCCCCTAATCTACATTTTTGTCAATTAAATTCTCATATCGATTTAGAAGATACACCTATTGAGATACCTACCAAGTTACAATCTTGGCAAGAATCAGAAAAACCGAGATTGGCTGGAGTTAGTTCCTTTGGTTTCGGTGGTACAAATGCCCATGTAATTGTATCCGCGAATGATATGAATATTGTAGGGGCAAACGGCCGTTTGCCCCTACAGGATTACGAAACACCCATACAGGATCGCCCGTTACATTTATTAACCCTGTCGGCGAAGAATGAACAGGCGTTAATCGATCTAACCAAGCATTACACTAAGTTTCTAGCAGACGATCGAGATATTTCCCTGGCGGATATTTGTTTTACTGCTAATACAGGAAGAAATCACTTCGATTATCGTTTGGCTGTTGCTGCTGCATCGACAAAAGAGTTAAAGACAAAATTAGCTGACTTTCAACCAAATGGGGGAAAAAGCAACTTACTTTACGCTCGAATTACCAAAGAGAAACGCAATAAGACTGCATTTTTGTTTACAGGGCAAGGTTCTCAGTATGTAGGCATGGGTTATCGACTTTACCAAACTCAACCTACTTTCCGTCAAGCTTTAGACGAATGCGATCGCCTATTGCAACCCTATTTAGATGTATCCTTAAAAAATATTATCTTTTCCCCTGCTTCCTCTGCCCTTCACCAAACCCAACATACTCAACCAGCTATTTTTGCCTTAGAATATGCTCTGGCACAAATGTGGTTATCTTGGGGCATTAAACCCAATATAGTCATGGGGCATAGTGTAGGGGAATATGTCGCAGCAACTATTGCAGGAATATTTAGTTTAGAGGATGGACTAAAACTAATTGCCGAAAGAGGAAGGCTAATGCAAGCTTTACCTCAAACAGGAGAAATGGTTGCTGTTTTTGCCGAGTTAGAAATAGTAGCAAAAGCGATCGCGCCTTGGGAAAATAAAGTATCTATTGCTGCTATTAATAGTCCTCAAAGTATTGTTATCTCTGGGGATAAAACAGCTTTAGCTCAAATCGTTCACAATCTAGAATCTCAAGAAATAAAGACTAAAAAATTAAATGTTTCTCATGCTTTTCATTCTCCTTTAATGCAGCCTATACTGGCAGAATTCAAGCAAATTGCCGAGAAAATTAATTATTCTGTTCCGCAAATTCCTATAGTTTCTAATGTGACAGGAAAACTAGTAATAGAAGAAATAACTAAAGCAGAATATTGGGGAGAACATATTATCGCCCCCGTACAATTTGCTTCTAGTATGGAATTATTGGAACAACAGAAATATAATATTTTCTTAGAAATAGGGTCTAAACCAATTCTGTTGGGTATGGGCCGTCAATGTTTGCCAAAAACAGAAGGATTATGGCTGCCTAGCTTACGCCCTCGCAAACAAGATTGGCAACAAATATTCTCTAGTTTGGCAAGTTTATATGTACGGGGAATAGATATCAATTGGGATAATGTAGAAAAGGATTATTCTAGGCAAAAAGTAGCCTTACCTACCTATCCTTTCCAAAGACAAAGTTATTGGCTAGAAAAGACTGACAAAGTATTATCTCTAGAAAGTAATAGTAATAGTAAGGCCAATCTTGTTCCCGATTTATATCAAATTATTTGGCAACAACAAGTTGAAAAATTGCCAGAAACAAACCCAAAAAATGCTAATAATTATTTGATTTTCGCTGATTCTCAAGGAGTATCTGACAAAATTGCTCGGAAACTAGAACAACAAGGAAACACCTGCTTACTAGTTTATAGAGGAGAAGAGTATCGGTCTTTGGACGATCGCAGTTGGAGTATTAATCATCTACAACCAGAAGATATTGAGAAAGTATTTACCGAAGCTGAAATTACGGCTAATAGTCTGCATCAAATAATTTATCTTTGGAGTTTAAATAGTACTACAGAAGATTTAGATCGAGATTGGTCGATTAATTGTGCTGGTGTTTTACACTTAGTCCAAACTCTATTTAAACAAAATATAAATGCTCCTATTTGGTTAGTTACTAGAGAAAATCAGGCAATTAATAATTCTCTGGGACAACATAGCATTGCCTCTAATTCACTCTGGGGATTAGGTCAAGTAATTGCTTTAGAACATCCCGAATATTTTGGCGGACTAATTGATATTAGTAATAATCCTAATCGAGAAGAAATTAGTAATTTAATTAACTTTATTAATAATAAGCATAAAGAAGACCGTTTGGCTTTACGGGATGATAAAGTTTATGTTCCTCGTTTAGAGAAATTCTTAGATAAATCTAATCAGAATCAATTAAATATCGCTCCTAATAGTAGCTATCTAATTACTGGTGGATTAGGTGCATTAGGATTACAAATAGCCCAGTGGTTGGCAGAGAAATCGGCAAAACATTTAATTTTAGTTGGTAGAAGCGAACCATCGAAACAAGCCCAAACAATTATCGATCGCCTGAAAGAAAAAGGCGTACAAATTACTATCGCCCAAGCCGATGTAACCAATACACAACAGATAGCCAAAGTAATAGAAGAATGCAAAACTTCTCTTAAAGGTATTATTCACGCTGCGGGAATTCTCAATGATGGTTTCTTACAAAATCAAACTTGGCAGAAATTTAGTAAAGTAATATCGCCCAAAGTTTTAGGAGCTTGGAATTTACATCAATTAAGTGTAGATTTACCCTTAGATTTCTTTGTTCTCTTCTCTTCTGTTGCATCCCTGTTAGGCTCACCAGGACAAAGTAACTATGCAGCAGCCAACGCAGGGTTAGACGCGATCGCCCGTTATCGTCAAGCACAGGGTTTACCTGCTTTAAGTATAAACTGGGGCCCTTGGGCAAACACGGGTATGGCAGTAGATAAGGGCGTTAACCGTCAAGGAATTAATTTAATTGAACCTCGATCGGGATTAGCAATACTAGAGCAATTACTTGCTAGTGACACACAAACTATTCCTGCCCAAGTAGGAGTTTTATCCGTAGACTGGAATCAAATAGCACAGCAGTTTTCTTATTTACGTCAGGCTAATTATTTTGCTAATTTAATTACTGAGGAAAAAGAAACAGCATTTATACAAACAAATAAACCTCAAAAAGATGTATTTGCTGAATTATTAGCAATTTCATCTGAAAAACGAGAAGAATATTTAATTGAATATCTAAAAGAAGTTACGGCACGAGTTTTACAAATAGAAAAAGATAACATTACCGTTAATGATAGTCTGCTTGATACTGGTGCAGATTCGATCATGGTTATGGAAGTAATCGATCGACTCAAAGGCGATCTTAACTTAATGCTGTATCCCAGAGAATTCTACGAACGTCCCAGAATAAATAGTCTGGCAAAATACCTAGCAGTAGAATTCACCTCCACTCACGACAGAACCCAACAATCATTCTCCCCTGCTTCCTCTGCCCCCCCTGCTTCCCCTGCTTCCCCTGCCCCTACATCTACCCCCATCGCCTTCATCCTCTCCTCCCCTCGTTCTGGTTCAACTCTTTTAAGGGTAATGCTAGCAGGGCATCCAGCCCTATCTTCCCCTCCAGAATTACACCTGTTGCCTTTCGAGAATATGCAGCAAAGACAAGAGAAATTAGGTATTTCTCATTTAGGAGAAGGATTACAACGGGCATTTATGGAATTGAAAAATATTGATGCCGAAGAAAGTCAAGAGTTAGTAGAGAATATAGTTAAAGAAAATCTCTCGGTACGAGAAGTTTATCAGATGCTACAGCAACTAGCAGGCGATCGCTTGTTAGTAGATAAATCTCCTACCTATGCCAGCAGTAGAGAAACCCTAGAAAGGGCAGAAGAAATTTTTAGCAATGCCAAATATATCCATTTAGTTCGTCATCCCTACGCGGTGATAGAATCCTTTGCCCGTATGCGGATGGACAAGTTAATTGGGGCAAAAAATTCTAATCCCTATCAACTTGCAGAATCAATTTGGACAAATAGCAATCAAAATATTCTCGATTTCCAACAGCTAATAGATAGCGATCGCTTGTTACTGGTTCAATACGAAGAATTAGTTACTCAACCACGACAAGTAATGGAAAGAGTCTGTGAATTTTTAGCCATTCCTTTCGATGAAGCCGTCTTACAACCCTATCAGGGCAAGCGCATGACTGATGGAGTTCACAGTACTTCCATGTCTTTAGGCGATCCTAACTTTCTCAACCATCAAACGATTGATGCCCAATTAGGAGAAGCTTGGCGAGATATTAAACTACCCTCCCAACTCGGTATAACTGCCCAAAGAATAGCCCGACAGCTTAATTACGAATTACCCCAAGAAGCAATAACTTTAGCTTCTTCGATCGAAACCACCATGGAAGAAACACTGCTAATTGTTAGGGGTTTACGGTTGTATCTCTGTGCTTGGGGACCAGAAGAAGGGCCTTTAGTCCTCTGTCTCCATGGTATCCTCGAACAGGGGGCAGCGTGGTCAGAAGTAGCTATTCGCCTGGCACAAAAAGGTTATCGAGTAATTGCCCCAGATTTGCGGGGACATGGACGTAGCGATCATGTGGGTAAAGGTGGTTCATACAATTTAATGGACTTTTTAGCCGATATTGATGCGATCGTCGACTTTTTAGCCGATCGAGCCTTTACTTTAGTAGGACATTCCCTCGGATCGGTAGTAGCAGCAATTTTTGCGAGCATTCGCCCGCAAAAGGTGAAAAATCTGGTTTTAGTCGAGACAATTTTACCCACAGAAGCAGAAGAAGAAAATGCAGCCGAACAATTAGCAACCCATTTAGACTATTTGGCTTCTCCTCCCAAACATCCCGTTTTTCCTGATGTAGAAGCAGCAGCCGAACGTTTGCGTCAAGGTACTCCTGCTATATCCAAGCCTCTGGCTATGTTACTCGCCCAAAGGATTACCGAACCCTGTGAAGGCGGAGTAAGATGGCGTTGGGCACCTTTACTACGAACTAGGGCAGGAATTGGTTTTAATGGTATCGGGCGATCGCGCTATTTAGGTTTACTCAAAAAGATTAAAGTCCCCATCACCTTAGTATACGGAGATAAAAGTATTCTTAACCGCGATGAAGATTTAGCCGAACAACAAGCAGCCATGCCCAAAGCGCAAAAGGTAGTCTTATCTGGAGGGCATAATTTACCGTTGGAAACTCCTTCTGGATTGGCGAAAATTATTAGTAGTGCGGTGGCTTTGACTAGTAAATTAATTTCTTAGAGGAGTTAGGGTGACTCTGATGCGGGACTTATAAACCCCTGGGATCTCCGCAGGTGACAGCCCCTTGTTTTATCAAATTGCTAAATCTTATCGATTAATTGCAATTAGCTGCTGGCAAAGATAAAAACTGATACAACAAAGATAAAGAGCAATCACCATAAGAGGCAAATGATTATGAATAAAGTATCTAATGCCTTAATGACTGACGAAGATTGGATCGATCGAGGTAAAGCCGATGCTTGGGCGAAAAAACCCAAACAAACTCCAGAACACGATCCTCAAGCTGCCAGTATGTATGACTTGGGTTACTGTGAAGGGGCAATAGAGCGATCGCCCATCAACTGTAAAACAGAGCTAAAAAACTCATAAAGTAGGTACAAAAAAAGTAAATTTTTTCCTTCACAAATTCCTCAGATTTTTGACCTAACCTCAAAGTAAACTCAGAGCAGTAACACTACAAAACTATTCTGACGGATAAAAAAGGGGTTATTTCTAATAGGGCGATCGCTTTAAACGTTATTTCCCTATTTTCTAATGAATTGTGAGGAGGAGACCCTATATCTTAACTAACCTTAGACCCTTGGCAGATTAAAAAAGCGGTTATTAAAGGAGAATTATAAAATGAATTGGCACAAAATAAAACGATTAATTTTAGTTTTTCTAGGAGCTTTTCTGGTAATTGTGATAAGTGGCGTTGCTGTTGCCAACAATGAAAGTGATATCACAATTTTTAGAATGGGTACTGATGTGATAGTCCCCGAACAACAAGTCCTGACTGATGCCGTAGCTATTGGTGGTTCGGTAACAATTCTCAACGAGGGGCAAGTTACCAACGATGCTGTAGCTATTGGCGGTGATGTAATTTTAAAGCCTAATGCTCGCGTTAATGGCGATGCTGTAGCTATTGGCGGACAGATCGTTAGAGAAGAAGGTGCAATAGTTGATGGTAGTGAAGTAGCTATGTTTAGCAATGCCAAAGTACTATTCGATCGCTTTGGATTGTTTGGCACTCTTTATTTAACCAATGCCTTATTCTCTTTAATCTCTCTCATCGTTGTTTTTGCTTTTGGTGTATTTTTACTCTTACTACTTCCAGGACATATTCAAAGTATTACTGCAACTATGCACCAACATCCATTTAAAAGTGCCATGTGGGGTTTAGGAGGGATTGTCAGTATTACGCTGTTTATTGCTCTGTTTGCAGGTAGTGTATTCGGCTTTTTACTAATTCCCATTGTTAATTTAGCCTTTGCTGTGGCTGGTTTGCTCGGTGCCATCGCTACAGGTTTATGGATTGGCAAAAAAATCTTTTCCCACAGAGAAACTGCTTTTATTCCCTTCTTAGTGGGGATGCTTATCCTCATTGTAATTAGCCTCATTCCTATTGCTGGAGGATTAATTATTTTAATGCTCAATCTGTTTGGCTTTGGTGCAGTATTATTATCTCGGGTAGGTACAGTACAGCCAGAGAATATTCAGAAACGATTCGATCGATTGGAAGGTACAGTGCAACCATTAGGAGGATAACTATAGCGTTAGGGACACGTCATTGCCATGCCCCTAGCTTCGGTTCGCGCCCTTGAAAAAATGTTAATTCACAAAGAAGTTTGGTTTGGCAGTCAGTTGATAATTTTGAGGGTATGTTCCAGCTTCAAAGGCACCAGTGCATAACAAAAAGTAGAACTCCCAGTGACGTTTCCATTCTTCTGTGGTTGAGAAAGGAGTTGCATCAATAATGCTGGTGATGTGCGGTTCGATCTCGCTCCAATTTTTTTGGAAATAATAATTCCAGGCTCGCAAAGTTGCTGGATAGTTCTCAGCAATGTTATTTTCTTTGAGCTTGATAAATTGTCGATCGCTTTCGATGGCTTTACCTAATTCTGAAGGAGAACCGATAGAAAAGTGTTGGAAAATGTAGCGATTAATATAGGGATCGCAAACTAAGTTTGGATGATCTGAGCCGATAGTTTGAATTCCTAGTAGTCCATCTTGGCTGATGATTTTCCGCACATTCTTAAGAATATTTGGCCAGTTTCTAGTTCCTCCGTGTTCGATTGTTTCGATAAACATACATTTGGTAATACAATCTACGCCAGATTCGGCTAAAATCTCGTCATATCGATCGTGATAGCTGTGGTTGTAGAAATAGTAATTTTCAACTTCTGAAAACTTAGAGCGACAATAATCTAGTTGTACATCCGATATCGTAATACCAATATAGGTAAGCTTAAAACGATCCGCTAGATATTGAGGTAAAGTTCCCCATCCACAGCCACAATCGAGGATGATATCTCCATCTTGAATTTGTAGTTCTCTAACCCAATATTCTAAATTCTGCATTTGAGCAGCTGTCAAATTTTCTGGAGTTTTGTCTAATCCCGTCCAATCTCCAGAAGTATATTTCATCGACTCCTCTAAGAATCCTTCATAAAGCTCGGTAGGCAGATCGTAGTGTTTTTTAGCTACATCTCGTTGCTTGATTAATGAAATATTGAAAAACTTGTATAACAACTGCTCCAAAATCAAAGGGAGTGAATTGGGCATTTCAAATATTATGGAATTAGATTTAGTCTCTAGATTGAGATCGAAAAGACGCTTAAATAACAAATCGATTCTTTGACAACGCCAAAACTTTTTAACGTAAGTGTTACCAAGCCCTAAAGTTTTGAATTTGATAAATTGCTGAAGTACATAATTACGACGCTCATTTTGGCAAATAATATCCCACGGATTTGAGCCATATTGAGCTTCTCGTTCGGTAAGAACATGAATATCTTGACCGAGTAACATTTCAATTACTTTATTGTATTTTCTAGGAAGGGAATTTCGATTACTAGAATTAATTTGTAGAGTTGAACTCATGATTTTTCCTCAACTTAATTAGCTGTAATTTTAAAAAATGGAGGTTTTTGCTAAAAAATGACCTAGTAATTATTGCAGATCGTTAAAATTTTTTAACTCAGTATTATCGAGCATATCTCTTTCGGCTGATTTGAACTATGAAATAATAATTTTTCCAGCAAAAAATTCGATTTTTTATATCTATCTTCAAGATACATTGCCAATCATTCCATCTAAATTGAATTAAAAAAGTCAATTGGTTGTCGGTTATATTGATAGTAATTAAGATATTTTTGCTTTAGGGCGATGTTAAGTGCTATTGCCGATCTTAGAGGTATAAATCATAACAATCACCTCAAATGCGCTCGATATTGATTGTTAATTTTTTTTATTTATTTTTGTAGTTAAGGAAATTGTCCTAATCCTATTATAATTATAAATTTTATTTTCAAGAGTAATTATTAAAAACATTAAACAAAGTTCATCAGTTTGATGAGTCTCGACAATTAATTGTAGTTAAGGGTAATCCTTTAGAAGTTTTAGCACTTTGTCTTTATCGACTTAAAAACACTCAGCCCGTTACTTTAACTGAAATAGATAGAGAGCCGATCGCCATTGCCAATCAACATATGACTAATAAAGCTCTCCGCGTATTAGGAATAGCATATGCAGAGATCGATTCTTCAGATACGCTCCCCCCGAACAACCTAATCTGGTTGGGACTAATTGGAATCGCCAATCCAATTCGTAATGGCGTTAAAGAATTAATTGCTGATTTTCATCGGGCAGGAATCAATACGGTAATGCTTACAGGAGACCAGACTAATACCGCTCGTGCGATCGCTCGAGAGCTAAATTTAAGTAAAGGAGAAGAATTAGTAGGGGCGAACGGTTCTTTACCCTTACTGAGTGCCAACTCCAAACTCGCTAAAGTTCATTTCTTTGCCCGAATTAGTCCCATCCACAAACTAGAAATTGTCCGAGCCTTCCAAACAGCAGGACAAGTAGTGGCAATGACAGGAGATGGAATTAATGATGCTCCTGCCCTTAAAGCAGCAGAAGTCGGGATCGCTATGGGAAAAAGCGGTACGGATATAGCTAGAGAAGTAGCGGATATTGTCTTGGCAGATGATAACCTGGAAACAGCGATCGCTGCGGTGAGTCAGGGGAGGACTATCTATAACAATATCAAGAAAGCCCTTCATTTTTTACTTTCTACCAACCTCAGCGAGATTATGGTTATGCTGTTGGCTAATTTACTCGGTATCGGTCAACCCCTCAATGCGATTCAGCTTTTATGGCTGAATTTAGTAACGGATATTTTTCCTGGTTTGGCACTGGGTTTAGAAGCACCCGAACCCGATGTTTTAGAAGTTCCCCCTCGCCCTTTAGACGAAGCGATTATTAACCTTACTGACTTTAAACGACTTGGTTTTGAGGCTGGTGTTATTTCTACTTGTAGTTTAATTACTTACAGTTACGGTATTATTAATTACGGGATCGGCGATCGCTCTAGTACTATTGCTTTTATGAGCTTGGTTACAGGACAATTGTTACACGCTTTTAGTTGCAGGGCGAGCCGACCTTTTTGGCGAGTAACACTACAACCGAATTACTATTTAACCGTTGCTCTAGGAATTTCTCTGAGTTTACAGTTTATTTGTTTAATTATTCCTAGTTTGGGTAGTTTGTTGAAAGTAACGGCGATCGATGGACTGGATGTTGTAGTTATTGCTGTTAGTGCTTTATTGCCGTTGACAATTAATGAAGTAACGAAACAAGCTAACAGTTGATAGATGTGGCACATAAAAAAGTGAAACGGTTATCTTGAGAGTACGCGAATGAAAAATCGTTTTTTGTTACCTCGGGCAATCTTTATTAATAATTAAAATATTAGCTGAGGTATTTTACTATTAATCTAAAAACTCGTGCAGCCGAATAACTTCTTCTATTTAGACCAAGTAATCGACCGTCAGCCTTTAACCGTCGTTCCTGACACCTCTTTGAATGATGTTATTCGGCAAATGCAAGAATGGGGGAATAGTTGTCATTTCACAGAGAATGATAACGATATAACAGCAGGTATTACTACTAACATCAATAATAGTTGTGCCCTAATAGTTGAACAAGATAAACTTCAGGGAGTTTTTACCGAGCGGGATTTAGTCAGGCTAATTGCTGCGGGAAGAGATTTAACTAAAATTGCTGTCAGTGAGGTGATGAGCCGAGAGTTAATCACTTTAACCTCAACTGGCATAGAAGATGTTTTTACTGCTATTAACTTAATGCGCCAGCATCGTATTCGCCATCTGCCAGTTATCGATGAGAGCGATCGCCTATTGGGGTTGATTACGGAAAAAGATCTACGTCAAAATCTGCAACCCATTAATCTGATGAAATGGCGTAGAGTAGAAGAAATCATGGAAACTAAGGTTATCCATGCCCAACCTTCTATCTCAGTTCGGCAAGCAGCGCAATTAATGGCGAACCATCAAGTTAGTTATGTCGCCATTGTCGAGCAAGATAATAATAATGAATTACTAATTCCCGTGGGCATTATCACCGAAAGAGATATTGTTCAATTCCAAACTCTTAATTTAGATTTGACGCAACCAGTACAAAAGTTGATGAGTACGCCTTTGTTTCTGGTTAGCCCTGAAGATTCTTTATGGTCAGTACATCAGCAAATGCAGCAGCGTCGAGTACGGCGGTTAGTGGTGGGGGGAGCGCGAGGAGAACTACAAGGAATTATTACTCAAACTAGCTTGCTGCAAGTATTCGATCCCACAGAAATGTACGGGATTATCGAGCAATTACAGCATCAAGTTTGCCAGTTAGAGATTGAAAGAGCCGAATATTTCCAGGAGCGGACTACCGAATTAGAAGAGCATATAAAAGAGCGCACATTAGAACTGACCGAAGCTAACCAGCAGCTTCAGCAAGAAATAGAAGAACGACAAGAAGCTTTACGCCATCGCCAACAAGCAGAATCACAGCTACTGATAGAGGCTAGACAACAGGGAGCAATAGCAGAATTAGGACAGTATGCTCTAATCGAAAAGAATTTAGTTCTCCTCCTAGAACGAGCCGTACATCTAGTCGCTTCAGTACTAGAAGTAGAATACTGTAGTGTGTTAGAACTGTTGCCAGAGGGAAAGAACTTACTACTTAAAGCAGGAGTAGGTTGGCACGATGGACTAGTAGGGATAGCTACGGTAAAAGCAGATAGCGACTCTCAAGCTGGTTATACCCTCCTCAGTTCAGAACCAGTAATAGTTACCGACTTACTTTCAGAAACTCGCTTTAGTGGAACCAACTTATTACTCGATCATCAAGTAGTAAGTAGCATGAGCGTTGTTATTTCTGGTAATGACAAACCATTTGGCATTTTGGGTACTCATACAACTCGACAGCGAATTTTTAGTCAAGATGATGTTAATTTTCTTTGTGCGATCGCCAATATCCTCGCTCAGGCGATCGATCGTCAACAAGCAGAGTTAGCATTGAGAGAAAGCGAGCAAAAATTTAGAGCTATCTTCAATCAAACCTTTCAATTCATCGGTCTGCTAGAACCCAATGGCAATGTGATAGAAGCCAACCAAACTGCTTTAGACTTTGTGGGGTTAACTCCAGCAGATGTAGTCGGTAAACCCTTTTGGGAAACTCCTTGGTGGACGATGTCTGTAGAAATTCAACAACGTTTAAAAAAAGCGATCGAGCGATCGGCAACAGGAGAATTTGTCCGTTTTGAAGTAGACCATTTAGGGACAGACAATCGTTTAGTAACTGTAGATTTTTCGCTTACACCTGTTAAAGATAAAACAGGAAAAGTAGTGATGCTAATCCCCGAAGGTAGAAACATCAGCGATCGCAAACAAATAGAAGCGGATTTACAAAAGAGTAATCGAATTCTACAAGCAATTAGTTGGATCCAGACCAAATTTTTGGCAGATGCAGAACCAGAGATTTTGTTTGAGGGCATGCTCGATCGTTTCTTGGCTCTAACTGAGAGCGAATATGGGTTTATTGGGGAAATTCTCTTCGCAGCAGACGGCAGTCCGACAATGGAAGAAAGCTATATGAAAGTTCGCGGAAGACCCTATCTCAAAACTCATGCCATTACCAATATTGCTTGGAATGAAGAAACCAGAGCATTTTATGCAGAGAACGCTCCTAAAGGGATGGAATTTCATAACTTACAAACTCTCTTCGGTGCAGTTATCGTTACTGGTAAACCCGTTATTGCTAATAGTCCCAGTACCGATCCCCGACGGGGTGGCTTACCCGATGGACATCCTCCTTTAAATGCTTTTTTAGGATTACCTTTTTATAAAGAGAATGAAATGACGGGGATGGTAGGTATTGCCAATCGAGAAGGAGGTTATGACGAAGCTATTGTCGATTATCTTCAACCCTTTCTAGCTACTTGCAGTCGTATTATCGAAGCCTATCGCAGCGATCGCCAAAAACAACAGGCAGAACAGACAATTATCGAACAAGCAGCCCTTTTAGATGTGGCAACAGACGCGATTATGGTTCGAGATTTAAATAACCAAATTTTATTCTGGAATCAAGGAGCAGAAAACTTATATGGCTGGACAACAGAAGAAGCCTTAAATCAAGATGCCAATGAGCTTTTATACCGAGAACCTCTAACAAAATTAACCGAAATTCAGCAAGCAGTTAGGGAAAAAGGCAAATGGCAAGGAGAACTAAATCAAATAACCAGAGTAAATAAAGATATTGTGGTGCAGAGTCGTTGGACTTTGGTAAAAGATAAACAGGAAAATCCTCAGTCATATCTAGTAGTTAACACCGACATTAGCGAGAAAAAACAATTAGAAGCCCAATTTCTGCGTACCCAACGCCTAGAAAGCTTAGGAACCCTAGCAGGTGGTATAGCTCACGACCTCAACAATATTCTCGCTCCAATTTTAGGATTTGCCCAATTACTACCTCACAAAATAACTAATGTCGATAAGCAAACTCTCAGGCTATTTAAAATCATCGAAACCAATGCCAAACGAGGAACGGCATTAGTCAATCAAATCCTTACTTTTTCACGAGGGTTAGAGAGCGATCGCGGTAGCATCCAAATTAGACATCTACTCGCCGAAATAAGACAGATAATTAAGGAAACCTTCCCTAAAACGATTGAATTAGAGATGGATTTATCTAGTAATTTGTGGACGGTTGAGGCTGATGCCACACAAATCCATCAAGTATTAATGAACCTGGCAGTTAATGCTAGAGATGCAATGCGGAATGGTGGTACGCTGAGTATCATTGCCGAGAATTTTCCCATTGATGCTAACTTTGCGCGATTGCATATAGAAGCTCATGAAGGCCCTTATGTTCTAATAACCTTTGCCGATACTGGTGTTGGTATTCCTCCCGTTATTTTAGACAGAATTTTCGAGCCGTTTTTTACTACCAAAGAAGTCGGTCGCGGAACGGGATTGGGACTTTCTACCGCAATTGGTATCATTAAAAGTCATGGTGGTTTTATCGATGTTTATAGTGAAGTAGAACGAGGAACTGAATTTAGGGTATTTCTGCCAGCTTGTGAGACAGCAGAAGTATTACCCACAGAAGAAGAACTACCCCAAGGTAATCGAGAATTGATTCTCGTTGTCGATGATGAAACCCAGATTTGTGAAGTTACCAAAGCCACTTTAGAAACTTTCAATTACCGAGTCTTAACTGCTAATAATGGCATTGATGCGATCGCTGTTTATGCCCAGCATCAACATAAGATCGAGGTTGTGTTAACAGATATCATGATGCCCTCCATGAATGGTAAGACTTTAATCCGTACCATCAAAAAAATTAATCCTCATGTCAAAATAATTGTTTTTAGCGGACTAATTTCCAACCGCGAGATAATCGCCGAATTAGATAACAGTATCGCTGCTTTTATCAACAAACCATACACCACAGAAGCTTTGTTGAAAACTCTTCATGATGCGATCGATAGTTAGTTTTTAGTTTTTAGCTATTAGCTATTAGCAAACCCTATAATTCACGTCCTAATCTAAATACGTACTGCTATATTTACTCTGGACTGAGATCGAGAGAATTATCTTGCTTAAAATTAGGGAGTGGCATAGTTTCTTTCATTAGTTCCCTTGATTCTGGGTCTATCTGAAGCAAATTTTCATTAAAATAGAAGTCTGAATTAACTAAATAATCTATTTCTCGTTCAAAGTTTGTTCTTCCTTTTTCAAAGAATCTTTGAGCAGCTGTAGTTGTAAACAAGCCATTGAGAATAGAATTTGGAATATTGGGAATATTACTTTGTGCTTTGGCAGTAGTAACTGCACTCAGCAAAACGATAATAATTGCAATTGCTAGAGATTCAAATAGATTAGTAACAGAATGTAGAATATTAGTTTTCATTTTGCCCTCCCCCAAAAGGTAGGATGGCTGTTCTACTTCTATTATAACTAGTGGATTTTATTAGCTAAAGATGCAATTTTACGATCGCATTCGGAATTTAAATAGGGTACAAGCCTTGCCATGGGGGTCAATCCAGGTTGGGGAGATATTCAAGCCTATTCTAAATAACTACGAACTACGAACTCCGAACTATTTTGACCGCGAGAACCAATTCGCATCCATTGATAAGCAACAATATTTAAGAGGATCCCAATAAAAAACAACAGTACCATTAAAACAATTTGATACCAGGCGATAGGATCGACCAATAAATCGGCGATCGCGTGACTCAAATTCAAAACTGTATAAACTACAGTCAAGCCAAAATGAAACACTCGATAGCGTTTAAACTCATAAAACGCGGTAGCGACGATCGCTAACATCGGCAAGATAAAAAAGACTAGCATTCCCCATAAAATTGGCGTTATCTCTGCTATAGTTGCAGATTCTTGATGATAGTGTCCCATAATAGCCACATCGATACCATGAAATATAGGCATCAAAGCTAATTGAGTGTGAAACAACATTCCCAAGAGAAATACTGTCCAGAGAGCAATAATTTTTTCCCGATGATTAATTGAATTTATTCTTGTCATTTTAAAATTTCTCCCTCTTAAAACTCAGTAACCTTAGTCAAATCATCAGTTTCTAGAGTTTTATAGCACTACGCACTTAAATTAGGACACTCATTACTTATTACTTATTACTTATTACTTACGAGCAATCCGATCGACTTGTCCTAACAGATTAACGTACTGCGATAGTACCTTGAACCACCAAAACCGAACAGGGAGCATGATGAATTACATAATTACTAACACTTCCCAAAAGTATTTCCGATATATTTCTGTGACCCCTGCGACCAATAACAATTAAATCTGCACCCCATTCCTTAGCGCGATCGCCAATGCCTAAATTACAGTTACCTAAGCGACATTCAAATTCACAGTCAAGGTTACGAGCGGACGCTTTTTGAGCATAGGATTCTAGCCAACTGTTACTCTGTTCGATTTCTTGTTGTAGATGTTCGCGACTCCGATTATAGCGATCGCCCGATATATCGACATCGTATAAAGTACCCACACCAACCCAGGGAGATACATCTTCTATCTGCCAGTCCACAAAATGCACCAGCAACATCTTACTCAGTTTTGGTTGAGCGATCGATAGAGCAAAATCAAAAACGACTGAGGCTTCGGAGGAATTGTCTAAAGCTACTAAAATTTTAGCTAACATACTTAATCCCTTTTTCGTTTTAAATTGGTTGTTAGTAGTTAGTTGTTAGTAGTTAGTGGTTGGTCGTTGGTTCTTAGTCATACTAAATCCGATTTTGAAAACCTACTTTTAAATCAGGAGCATTAAACGAGTTTAAACTCTTTTGCCCCCTGTCCTCTGCCTTTACACAGATTTTAAGTAGTGTATCTAAACAGGATTTAGTATCGTTAGCCATTAACTACTAGCTACTAACTCCGAACTACTAACTCCGAACTCCGAACTCCTAATTACTTTTCCTGTCAATAATTCCACCACGTCCATACCATTACTAATTACGCCTGGAACGCTAGGATAGCCAGCACTAGCACCAACTAAGAACAAATTCGGCAATTCAGTTTTGTAACCCAAACGATTTAAGCCGATTTGTTGGGGCATCAATTTAGCACCATACATATTACCCTGGGGTTGTCCGAGATAATATTCGCTGGTGGTAGGCGTACCATAAATTTTCATGCGAATATATTTGTCTATATCGGGAATTAAATCGCGCACGCTAGCCATTACCTGCTGATATACGGCTCGTTTTTGAGCTTTGTAGGCTTTAGCATCTGTTTCGTGTAATTCTTGAAACGGTTTGTAGGGACAAACGGTAGTAATTTCTAGAACATGATGACCTTCTGGTGCCATTCCTGGTTCGCTGGATTTTAGGGTAGGGGAGGATAAAAAGATCCAAGGATGTTCTAAATTTCCTTCCAGCTGGTGTTGATAGGCTTGATTGAGATCGCTGTTGGGATAATACCAAATATTCCAATTGCCAAGACCGTAAGATTGGGGGTCAAACCGAGAGTCTAGACCGAGATAAATATTAAAAGCACTGGCAGAGTATTCATAGTTAGTTAAACGACGATACTCTTGTTGACTTAAAGCCAAAGAATTATGCATTAATTTTACAGTCAATTTAGGGTCGAGGTCGCTAATATAGGTGATATCGGCTTGATAGGTTTCTCCTCCTGCGGTTACACTCACTACCCGATTATTTTCTACTTCAATGTGCTCTACAGGAGTGGAATATTTAACTATACCACCGCCATCGGTGATAGCAGAGACAACGGTATCAACTAAGTGTTTAAAGTGATGCCGAGGATAGTAGGCACCGTCTGAATAATCTCCAACCAAAGAGGTATGGGTAATAAGGGCAATTTCTGACGGTGGTAAACCGTAATCGCCACTTTGACCGGCTAATAATGCCTGTAGTTTAGGGGATAAGCCGATGCGATCGTACAGGTCTTGTAATGTCCAGTTACGTCTAGTAAATAGATGCCAATATTTAGGTAATGATAGCCAATCCGACCAATTTAAGTCGAACCAATGCACCTCTTGATTTAGCTGCTGTATTTCTTTATGTAATTGCTCGATCTCGTCGCAGTAAAGATTAATTTCTTTTGTTTCTTCGGGAAAAGTGGCAATCAGGCGAGCGCGGAATTTTTCCCAATTTAAAGGGATACGAAAATCAACTTCTGGGGTAATTACCCGATCGATACAGTCTGGATCGAGGGAATTAAAAGGAACATCGCGCTCGATATAGTTAAGAAATTGTTTTACCGTTTGCCCTTCACCACATTGATAGATATAGTGGACATCGGCACAGAAGCTATAATCACCATAATCAAAAGTATGACAGCATCCCCCTGGCAAATAGTGCTGTTCTAAGACCGCAACTCGATATCCCTGACGAGTCAAACAAGCTGCTGCAGACAGTCCACCTAATCCAGCACCTAAAATTACATAATCATAACTTTCCATTTTTTTTCTCCTGCGGTTTGATAAAGAGGTTTCGCTAACTGACCCTAATAACAACCATCATTTCTCACACTGCCATCAGGCATAATCGTCCGACAGAATCTAGCACTTCTTAAATCCGTGCGATCGAGACGGGCATTAGTTAAATTAGCATCCCGCAAATTTGCCCAGACCAAATGAGCGTGACTGAGATTGGCATTGCGTAAATTTGCTCCATCCAAATTGGCATGATTGAGAATAGCGTTAGTCAAGTTGGCATTCTCTAAATCTGCCTCGATTAAACTAGCCCACAATAGCTGTGCTTGATGTAAATTTGCCCCATAAAGAATAGCTCGATTCAAAAAAGCTCGTTTGAGGTGAGCTTTACTCAAAATAGCTCGATAGAGATAAGCTTGGCTGAGATCGATATCTGCTAAACAAGCTTTGTGCAGATCTGCTTTAGGTAAATGAGAGCGCGGAAAATCTCTTTTACCTAATTTATAGGCTGCTTTTAATTCCTCTACGTCCATTTCATCTGGTTTCCATAAACTTTGTTCCCCCAAAATTGCTATTGGCACCATTAAATTCAACCTCCCGCTGATTTACTAACGCATTAGCTAACACTTGTTTGATGCAATCGCAAAAAACAAATTCTATTTGCTGGCGGACATCTGCTGGTACATCAACCACATCTTTTTCATTGTGTTTGGGTAGCAACACCCGCTTAATCCCCACTCGGTGAGCAGCTAAGACTTTTTCTCGCACTCCACCAATAGGTAAAACTTCTCCACTGAGATTAACTTCCCCTGTCATAGCGGTATCGTTGCGAACTGGACGATCCATTAACAAAGAGGCGATCGCCGTAACCATAGTTACTCCAGCCGAGGGTCCATCTTTAGGAATTGCTCCAGCAGGAACGTGAATGTGCAAACCATTATCTTTAAAAACACTCAAGTCAATACCCAAGAATTCCGCTTGCGACCACACATAAGAACGGGCAATTTCAGCCGATTCTTGCATGACTTCTCCCAATTGTCCCGTCAGAGTGAGGTCTTCTCCTTGAGGTAACAAGACGGCTTCGATAAACAAAATTTCTCCACCCTGTAGCGTCCAGGCAAGACCAGTAGAGACACCAGGTTTACTTTCTGAACGTATTTCTTCTTTAAGAAATTGTCTCGCACCGAGTAATTCTTCTAACTGTTCGGGATGGATTAGCTGAGGACTAGTGTCACCCTCGGCATAACGAACGGCAACCTTACGGCAGAGAGTTCCTAATTGCTGTTCTAATTTTCTTACCCCCGCTTCGTGGGTGTAATATTCGATCGCCAGACAGATAGTTGATTCGGGAAGCTGCACGGCATCATCTGGCAGTCCTGCTTTATTGATTTGTCTGGGAAGCAAATATTTTTGAGCAATTTTGAGTTTTTCCTGTTGGGAATAACCAGACAGTTCGATAATTTCCAGACGGTCTAGTAGGGGTGGGGGAATGCGACTCAGATCGTTAGCAGTACCGATAAACAGCACTTGGGAGAGGTCAAAATCCAAATCTAAATATAGGTCGCGGAAACTATGATTTTGCTGCGGGTCGAGAATTTCTAATAAAACTGAAGCTGGATCGCCACGATAATCCATACCCACTTTATCCAATTCATCCAGCATAATCACCGGATTGTTTACTCCCGCTCGATGTAAAGCTTGGATAATACGACCGGGCATGGCACCAATATAGGTGCGACGATGACCGCGCAATTCTGCTTCATCCCTCAATCCACCTAAACTAATGCGCTCGAATGGTCTGCCCAAAGTACGGGCGATCGATTGTCCTAGACTGGTTTTACCCACTCCTGGAGGTCCGGCAAAACAAATAACAGTACCGACGGTGTAGGATTTAGGAATGTGATGGTCTGATGCTGAAGCTAACTGCTGTTGGGCTAATTTTTTGAGCTTAAAGGTAGCTAGGTGTTCGATAATCCGTTCTTTAACTTTGTCTAAACCATAGTGGTCTTCATCTAAGATAGTTCTGGCATTATCTAAATCTAGATTATCTTCTACCTGCTGATTCCAAGGCATTTCTAACAGCCAGTCCAGATAGGTACGAATTACACCTCCTTCTGCCGAAGCACTCTTGACTCGCTCTAGACGGTTTAATTCTCTCTTTACCTGTTTTTCTACCACTTCTGGTAAATCTGCTGCTGCCAGACGCGAGCGCAATTCATCGATTTCTGCTTGCTCTGGATCTGTTTCCCCTAATTGTTCCTGAATTTTTTTGAGTTGCTGGCGTAAAAAGAATTCTTTCTGTTGTTGGTCGATTTCTTTTTTGGTCTCTCCTAAAATCTCTCCTTGTAGCTTTTGAACTTCAATTTCTTTTTGTAAATCTGCCAGAATTTGACGCAATAATTTTTCTAGATTTTCTTCCTCTAAAATTTTCTGGGTAGTCGTGACATCTTGTTGCAGTAAGACAGAGGTCTGATATGCTAGTTGGGCTGGCTCTTGGCTGTTTAATAATACTCCCAATAGTTCTTCAGGAAATCGAGGATTTATGGCTGCTACTTCCGTCCAAAGCGACTTGATTGCCTGGGTTAAGGCTGCGATAGTTGTTTGGTCTGCTCCTTTGGCTAGACTTTCTTCTTCGTTGACTGGTGGCAATCGCTTAAACTTAACAGTGTAGGTAGGATCGGTCTCAACTAGATCGATAATCTCGACTCGTTCTAAACCTTCAATAATTAGCTGGATTGGACCGCCAGGTAAACGGCTCATTTTATGGATAACTGCTAGCGTTGCTATGGGATAAATTTCTGGAAAACTTTCAATTTCAGGGAATGTGATTTTTTTAGTTTCGCTAGCACCTTGAACGGCTTGTGCTGTTTCTAATTTTTTAAATCTTTCTAGAGCTTGAGACCGAATTGCCGTTACAATTAGCTGTTTATTTTCTGTCAGCATGGCAGACTCTACTACAGCTACGGAGCGTGGTTTTCCTGCCACCACTGGTAGAGTAATTCCTGGTAACAAAACAACATCGCGAAGAGGAAGCAATAAGCTCGTTTCTAGTTTGTTTTGCTTGCTAAAAAATAAAGAACTAACATCGACCATAGAACCTCCTGTTGCAACTCAAGTCTCAACAGTTCTGTACTGTTTGGGCAATTTTGCACGATATATTTTCTCACCTCAAAATTAGACCAAAAACTTGAGGATGTTGTGAAGGTTTTATCGCTCGCGGGTCACGGGTTAATCGAGCGACAATTCTCTACCCCACCAGTTTTAATCTTCTTGCCACTCGTCTTTTGTTAAAAGATCGCAAATACGATCTCTTAATAGATAGTCATTTTTTTCTAATTCGCATTCAACACAAATCCATTCTCTTGGAGGAATAAATTCACAAAGAATACAAATTGGCTGATGGCGATCGATAATTCCTCTTTCGACTAGATGACGAGCTTCGTTTTTAATTTCATCAATAGAATAATCAACTGTAGCAACCATTGCACACCTCATTCAATAATTCGCTCTCGGTTTTAAGATAAGCAATAAGCTTGAAGAATTTGTGAGGATTGTTCTTGGCAGCACGTAGCCGATCGTGATACCTGTCATAAAAATAGAAGTGAAAAGTTATTAGCTTTTAGCCAAAAAGTTAAACTAAAGACGAGGGACTTATAGCCAATGGCTAGAATTCTTGTTTGGAGAATTAATTGTGGACAATATTTTGGCAGCAATAGATTTTTCTGATATTACGTCTACGGTTGTAGATAAAGCAGCAGAAATAGCCAGGTGTTTTTCTAGTAAACTTTGGTTAATCCATATTGCTGCTCCCGAGCCTGATTTTGTTGGTTATGGTACGGGTCCGCAATCTAAACGTGATTGGAGAGCCAAAACTCTTAGAGAAGAACATCGATATATTCAAGATAAAGCTTTGGAATTGGAACAAAGTGGAATTAATGTTACTCCTTTACTTCTTCAAGGGTCAACAGTGGAAACTATTCTCCAAGAGGCATCAAAACTTAACGCAGAGATGATTGTAATCGGTTCTCATGGTCATAGTGCCTTATACAAAGCTTTATTAGGAAGTGTTAGTGAAGGTATTATCCGTAAGGCATCTTGTCCAGTTTTAATCGTACCTGTTATGAAAAAGTAAAAAAAGAAATAGAGATACGGGAAGATAAATCATTTATCAGTCTACAGTTTGTAACCAATCTGACGCAGTAAGTTTTGACGCGCTTTAATATCTTCTTCGCTTTCTACTCCTTGAGGAGAATAGCCATCTATAACACCAAGAATACCTCTTCCCTGTTCGGTTTCGGCGATAATCGCTTCTACAGGGTTAGCTGTCGCACAATAGATATTACAGACTTCTGGACACTGCTCGATCGCATTGAGGAAGTTAATCGGATAGGCTTCCTTAAGCAAGATGACAAAACTATGTCCTGCGCTAAGTGCTTTAGCATTAGCGATCGCCTGTTCTTGAAGAGTTGCATCGTTGCCCGCTATCCGAATTAGACAATCCCCCGAAGCTTCGCAGAAAGCAATACCAAACTTTACTTGAGATGATATTCCCACCATAATTTCATACAGGTCTTCTACAGTTTTAATAAAATGGGTCTGACCAATGATGATGTTTGCTCCTTCAGGAATATTCATCGATACCGATTTAAGTTCCACAATGTACCTCTTTATTAAATAAATAACCTAATCCAATACATATCGATCGCTTAGAAAATAAATAAAACTTTCTTCTTCTCTCCTGACAAAAATATAATTTGAAGGTCACCGTTACACCGTCGTTAAAAGGCGGTGTAACGGTGACTTTTAGCCTTGTTATAACAATCAAGGCAAGGCATTAGACCTCTTGCATAAGTCCTATAAACCTTGGTTAAGTCAAGGTAAAAGGTAAAAGGTAAAAGGGATTAATTCCGCTTGAGCGTGTATTTTGGCAAGAAGTCTATTATTTTGCCCCTACGACTAACCACTAACCAAATTAACAGTAATTGGTTCGCCACCAGCCAGAGTTAAAGGAAAATGATGAGCATTAGGGGAATGCATGGCTTGAATCCCTAAATTAGCTCGATTAAGCAGATCGGCATCACTATAAATTACACGACCTTGGCTATCTAAAATCGATTGGTTAAAGTTAAAGCCATTAAGGTTAAATGCCATTGCGCTCACTCCTGCTGTCGCACACCAAATTCCTATTGTAGGCAGGGCTACCAGAAGGAAATGGAAAGCTCTATGGTTGCTACTAGCAAACCAAGGAATAAGTAATCGACCCAAGAATCCATAATGTCCTGCCATGTAATTGTAAGTAACCTGTTCTTGACCAAATTTATAACCTTTGTCAACAGATTCAGTTTCAATGGTTTCTCGAATTAAAGTTGAAGTAACTAACGAACCATGTAAAGCAGCCAAGAGAGCACCACCAAAGACCCCAGCTACTCCCAGCATATGGAAGGGATTCATTAAAATATTGTGATGTGCCTGAAAAGCCAGCATAAAGTGAAAAGTTCCCGCAATTCCCAACGGTAATCCTTCGGAAAAACTGCCCTGACCGATAGGATAAACCAGCAATACTGCTGTTGCTGCTGCCACTGGTGCAGAAAAAGCTACAGCAATCCAAGGGCGCAAACCTTCACGATAACTTAGTTCCCATTGTCTTCCCAAATAGCACCATATACCAATTAAAAAGTGAAAAACAATCAATTGATAACAACCGCCATTGTAAAGCCATTCATCTAAGGAAGCTGCTTCCCAGATAGGGTAAAAGTGCAGTCCGATCGCAGCAGAAGTAGGCACGACGGCAGCAGTTATGATATTGTTACCACCTAACAAAGAACCGATAACTGGTGCGCGAATGCCCTCGACATCCACGGCAGGGGCAGCGATTAAAGCTAGGATAAAACAAATAGTTGCTACTAAGAACGTGGGAATCATTAATACACCAAACCAACCAATATAGATGCGATTATTGGTACTGGTAATCCAATTACAAAATTGCTCCCAAACTTCAAGCAGATTGGGTTCAGAACGTCGTCGAACAAAAGTATTCATAATTTTATTGCTCCTCCGTATTAATTTCGCTCGAATACGGTTAGGTTAATTAGGTAAAATTCTGTGCGGACAAATTTGGGAATGGTTGCCATTTACTAAGTGTCATAGCTGACCTCCATGTTTGTATATTTTTAGTTTCGGGTGCTTTGGAGTTTTTCCTATAAATTAGAAAAATATTTTGAGGATATTGTGAAGGATGAGGTTTGGGGATAAAGGAGCTATTGAAATCATGAGTTAACAAAAGCGATCGCTTTTTTATCAAATTGTCTATAAACCAACATTAATGAACTTTTGTCAAATACAATACATTTTATTAGATCAGAAAAAAGCCGATCTCGCTATGACCAAAGCCAAAACTCGTAACCGTAACTTAATTTCAATCCCGATGCCAGGTTTGAAAAAACTGTTGTCTTACCGTAAGCAATGGTTGCGGGGAGATGTGTTAGCAGGTTTGACGGTCGCAGCCTATTTAATTCCCCAATGTATGGCTTATGGTGAATTGGCAGGAGTTGAGCCAGTTGCTGGTTTATGGGCAATTTTGCCACCAATGGTTATTTACGCGGTATTTGGCTCGTCACCACAACTTTCTATTGGTCCTGAATCTAGTACCGCCGTGATGACCGCAGTGGCGATCGCACCTTTAGCAGCAGCCAAAACGGATGCTTATATCAGTCTAGCTGCTTTATTGGCACTTTTAATGGGAGCAATATGTATCATTGGCTATTTTACCCGACTGGGGTTTTTAGCAGATTTACTCTCGAAACCGATTTTAATTGGTTACATGGCTGGTATTGCTCTAATTATGATTGGGGGACAACTGGGTAAAATTGGCAAAATAGAGATTGATGCCAATGCTTTTTTCGGTCAAGTTAGTGAATTTATCAGCAAGCTGCAACTGGCTCATTCTCCCACTCTGATTTTAGCAATTTTAGTTTTAGTCTTTTTGTTTGCCTTCCAGCGTCGTTTTCCCAATTTACCTATCCCCTTGATTGCAGTTTTACTCTCAACAGCAGCAGTAGCACTATTTAATCTAGACGAGCGCGGTGTGGCTGTAGTTGGTGAAATTCCTGCTGGTTTACCTCATTTTGTCATTCCCCAAGTGTCTGTTCGAGATTTCAGTTCTTTACTGGCTTCTGCTGTCGGAATTGCTATTGTTGGCTATTCCGATAATGTGCTGTCAGCTAGAGTTTTTGCCAATCGTAATAACTATAAAATTGATGCCAATCAAGAATTATTGGCATTGGGTGTGGCTAATGTGGGCAATGGATTTATGCAGGGTTTTCCGATTAGCAGTAGTGGCAGTCGCACCGTTATTGGGGATTCTGTCGGCAGCAAAAGTCAGCTATTTTCTTTGGTAGCAATGATAGCAGTGATTTTAGTTTTATTATTTTTGCGTCCTATACTGGCACTATTTCCCAAAGCTGCTTTAGGGGCGATCGTCATCTATGCTGCCACTAAATTAATCGAAGTCTCGGAATTTATTAGACTGTATCGATTTCGCCCTAGTGAGTTCATTTTAGCTATATTAACCACTATTGCGGTATTAATAACTGACATTTTAGTAGGAGTGGGAATTGCGGTTGGCTTATCGGTAATTGAGCTATTTTCTAGAGTTGCCCGCCCTCACGATGCGGTCTTAGGTAAAGTTACCGATTTAGCAGGACTTCATGATATCGATGATTGGCCAGGCGCGGAAACAATCCCTGGCTTGGTAATTTATCGTTATGATGCACCTTTGTGCTTTGCTAATGCAGAAAATTTTAAACGGCGAGCCCTCGAAGCGATCGAATCTGAAGTAAATCCCGTTGAATGGTTTGTGTTAAACATGGAAGCCAATGTGGAAATCGATATAACCGCGATCGATATGCTGTCTGAATTAAGAGATGAATTAGCAGCCCAAAATATAACTTTCGCTATGGCGCGAGTCAAACAGGATTTGTATATCGAACTAGAACGGGCAGAATTTCTAAAAAATAGCCAAGCCAAACATATTTATCCTACATTGCCTACTGCGATCGCTGCCTTTGAACAATGGAATTTAGATATTGTAGCTAACAAAGATAGAAATCTCAAATATTAATCATGACGAAATCGTTGATATTTTTAACAATTGTGTAACCCCACCACCGAAGTTATATGGCTGAGATAAAATAGTAATTAGAAAATATTCAATATATTTGGTAGCAGCCAAGTATTGATTAAGCGATTAATATTTGAGAAATAACAAACTTAGTTTATAGAGCTTATCGGTTTGCGATTTGCTTCCAGACTAGATTATTTTTTAAACGATCGATCGTATCTTCCAGGAGGAGGTACATTATGAAACTCCATTCACATTATCTATGTATTTGGGGTTTTGTAGGTACGATTCTTCTAACCACTCCTATAATCGCTACTGCTCGAGCTAAATATAACTATATAGGTATAGGTGCTACTGATGAAGGCTTTGCAGTCAATGCCAAGATCGAATTAGCCAAACAGCTTTCTGTCAGACCCGCCGTATTAGCAGATGTAGAAGTTGACGACGATACAGAAATTACCGCGATCGCACCTATTACCTATGACTTTGAATCACCTTTCAAAAATGGGAAATTCTTACCTTTTGCCGGTGCTGGTCTTAGTGGAACTACCCGTGATGATGGTAGCGTTGGGTTAGTCGTTACAGGTGGTATGGATTATCGTGCTAGCAACAAACTAACTACTAATAGTTCTGTCATTTGGCTGCTATTTGATGACGAGCGAGTAAATTTCATCGTTGGTTTGGGTTTTAACTTCTAAATTCGGTCAGTGGTTAGTTGCTAAGAATTATCCTTACTAACTACTGAAATATTTTTGTTAAACATCTTCATGTTCTTTTTCGATAAAAAAGCAGTTGTCATGAACATAAAATTTAATCCCTCAAACTCTCTACTTATAGTTTTTATCGTTACTTCTCTGTTAACATTTAGTGCTTGCAAAAATCAAACTGGTCTTTTAGTCAAAGATTCAAGCAGTTCTGTTGCTGTAGAAAGAATTGGTTTAGATGGAGAATACGATCCTAGTGGTTTGGCCAAAAGAGTCGCCAAGGCATTTGAGGAAGATGTTCTTTTAAAAGGAATCTCTAGTGTTTATGTGGCACAAAACGATAGCAAAATCATTTTAAAAGGGACAATCTCGAATCAAACTTTTCTCGATAGATTGGTAACCGTTGCTCGAAATGTCCGAGGTGTTAGTGAAGTCGATATTAGCCAGGTCAAAATTCGCTAATTGGCTTTGTAAATGTTTCTCGCCAACTATGAGCCAATTGCCTGAATATCTCGGCAAAGCCGAAGTAGTCCGACAAAAACGGGAAAAAATTCAAGTCTACCTAAAAACATTCCTGCAATCTCTGTCCAGAGCAACCCGACAGGCGCATCAGGAGCAGTCACGCCGACTGATAACCCTACCGTACTTAAAGCACTGGCATATTCAAACAAACTTTCTGGTAAAGAGTAACCATAAGCAGCAATAATTCCGCTGCCAATAAGATAAATTCCTAAATATAAACAGACAAACATACTAATCTGACGCAGTTGGCGATCGCTGAGAAAATGCCTAGTTTCTCCTTGCCATACATCGGGTTCAGTGACAGCATCTTTAGGCAATAGTTGCCGTCGCACTTCCCAGACTACACCACGATAGAGAGCATAGATGCGAAATTGTTTAATCCCTCCTGCGGTTGCCCCCATACCGCCACCAATGAGCATCAGGACTATTAACACCAACCATCCTATACTATTCCAGTTAGTATAACTAACAGTAGAAAAGCCAGATGTAGAGAGAGAGGTAATAGTTTCAAAAAAAGCTACCCGTAAGGCTCTATTTAAAGTGAGATCGAGCTTGCTAGTTACTCCTAACCAAAGAACAGTTATACATAAGGGTAGAATAAAAGCCTGTAACTTAATTTCACTATTGCGTATAACGGCAGAAAACTTACCTGTAAGTAACAGATAGCTGGTTAAAAAATTCAAAGTTCCCAACAGCATCAAAATAATAGTTACAGCCTCGATCGCGGAACTATCCCAATAACCAAGGGAGGCGACGCGAGTTGAAAAACCTCCCGTTGATAAAGCAGCAAAAGCATGATTGACTGCATCAAACCAATTCATTCCAGCCAGTCTTAAAGCAATAACCCCCACCGCAACATAGCCTGTATAAATAGTTAATACTAATTTGGCAGATCGTCGAATATTAGGGACTAATTGTTCGCTACGTCCTTCCGCCATAGCTATACCTACACCAGCAGGAGCAATAATAGCACTTAGAGCCAAGATCGCAAATCCCGCACCACCTACTAATTGAATCGTACTGCGGTAAAGTAAAATTACGTGAGATGCTTGACTGACATCCACAACCGATAGACCAGTTGTTGTCCAACCACTGGTAGATTCAAATACGGCTTGAGTGAAGTTTAAACCGCTGATGCTTATAAAGGGAAATATACCCAAAGCGATCGCCATTAGCCAAGACAAAACCACAATAATTGCTCCGTCCTGAACATTTAAACTGCTTGCTGAGGAAGGTTTAGTTTGACACCAGACCGACCAACCAACTACAACTAAGAAAAGACCAGGAATCAAAAAACCCCAAGTCTGTATAATTTCCTCGGGATAGGCAGTTAAAGCAACTAAAGGACAGAGGATTGTCGTACCCGCGATCGCACAAATCAAACCCGTATAACCAAAAATAACCCGATATCTTTCCCCCAGACAATTACGATGTTGCATTGTCTACTCTACATTTTCACGTCAATACTTCTAGAAATTGTTCGTAATGTTCTGGCTGACTAATCAAAATTAAGCGATCTCCCACTTGCAAAAGACTTCCCCCACTGGGTACAAATGCACGACCCTCCCTAATAATACAGCCAATTAAAGCTCCTGCTGGTAAAGCCAAATTCTGTAGAGCTTTGCCGATAGCTGAACTATTTTCATCGAGAATAATTTCGGTAACTCCAATTTGACCACCATCAACTGCTAAAAAATTAGCAATATCTTCAAAATCAGCACGTTTTTCAATCAGGTTGGCTAAAATCTGAGTTGCCGAAAAAGCGATAGTAATTCCTATTTGCTCGAAGAATTGTTGATGTGAAGGGTCATTGACTAAAGCAATTGTCCGAGATACGCCATAATATTGTTGAGCAATTTGACAAGCTACTAAATTGTCTTCGTCGTGGGGAGTCAACGCCAAAACAAGATCGGCTCTCGATGCTTCAGCTTCTTCCAAAATCGTTGGATGAGTGCCATCTCCAAAAATCACTGTAGCTTTAATTTGATGGGAAAAAGTTTCGGCTTCAGCAGAATGAGCATTGATAATTGTTACTTGATGCTTTTCTTCAACAAACTTTTTGCCCAAAAAGTAAGTTAACTTACCATCACCAATCAAAATAACTTTCATCACACATTACTCCTCTAGCTGCTGCTGAAGAGTCTGTAAAAAGATTTCAGCAGAAATCTTAGTAGTGCTGATAGTAATCAAACCCAACTGTTGATAGATTTCATCTTTGAGCAGATCGAGAATACGAGTTAAGACAATAGGAACATTAAAGACAGTTTTAGCTAACTGAGACACCATAATATTTAGGTTATCTTTACCGGTTACAGCGATCGCAACTTGAGCTTTATTCAACTTAGCTAATTGTAATATGTTCATTTCGGCTGCATCTCCAGTAATAGCAAAACCACTAAACTCTGACCCAAGGTGAGCGAATACTGACTTATCTTGGTCGATAATTACCACTTCATGACCCTGTTGACTCAAATCACTAGCTAAAATCGAGCCGAGACGACCGCATCCAATGACAGCAATATAGAGAGACTTTTTCATAGCCAGTTTTTGGGAAATAAACTCGAATTACTAAGTTTTACTGCTATTTATTGACAATTTATTCAATTTATTTATCTATTTTGAAGACAAGCATTTACTTACACGGTAATCGATCGACCAGAGTTGCCTTTGAATCAACTTCTTACTCTATTCGGAGTATTACATATCATCTTCCAGCCGTTTTTTATTAGTGCCGTGTCACTGCATTTTATTCCAGAGAAAATTAGACAAAAGATTGTACCATTTGTCTATGGTTCCTGTTTTGTAGGGGCAATATTGATGTTAGTCAAGCTGTATCCGTTTGCCTGGGCTGGAACTTGCACGATAGGATACGAACCTCTTTGTGGCAGTCAGCTTTGTTCTGTCTCTGGCAATTGGCACATAGCCTGGAATGTGCCGATGAATGGATTGAAGTGGCTGACTTTGGGATATTATATCCCAGTGTTTGTTGCTCCTTTAATTTATGGTTCTTGGAAATTTACGATTTATCATCTCATTGTCGGACCCTTGGCTGCTCGAATTTCAACCGACAATATTAACGAGTGGCCAGCAGTATGGTGTTTACTGTCTATAGGAATGTTTTTGATCGCCATCAAGACTCCATTACGGCAAATTCTTTACGTAAAACATTGGTGGCTATGGGATTCTGAAGAGGTAGCCTCGAATATAGATTCTGATGAGTCCGAGGAAGTTCTAACTTCTCCAGTTCCATTAGCCGTTCAGTCTACATTAGACAAAAACTAACTAAAATGTTCCAACCTATGCTTGTATTGCCATAGCTCATAAAATAAAACGCTTCTAGGAAAGTGATGTAGAATTAATCTGCTCGATTTCCAGAAGCGTTGATTTTTGGATTTAACTTGGGAGCTTAGAAGCGATTGTTTCGACGACCACCACTAAAAGAGCTTCTGTTTTCGCGAGGTCTGGCTTTATTGACTTTTATCTCGCGATCCATCCATTCTGCGCCATCTAAAGCTTCAATCGCTTTATCTTCATTGGCTTCAGATTCCATTTCTACGAAGGCAAAACCACGCATGCGACCTGTTTCGCGGTCGGTGGGAATATGAACTCGTTTAACATTTCCATACTCGCCAAAGACTTCACTCAAGTCTTGTTGATTAACCTCGTAAGATAAATTACCTACATAAATTGACATAATATGAATTGTCTTCTCAATAAGTGTTGTGTTTGGAGAGACAAGATGATTAGGAAAGAGCTAGATCAATACTTTAGGAAAAAACCGTGTAATACTGAATACAAATTCAACCTTTTATCTTTATTCTCAGCCCTAATTCTAGCACTATTCAAAATTTTTCTGTCACGTAAAGCATACAAAAGTCAACAATCGATTTTTCTACTGTAAATAGTCTAAAATTTTTCTCTGTACAGGACAAAAAATAAAATAAAAGCTAAGAGCTACGAACCGTATTACTAACAATTTCATATATCAAATCAGCAACACTTCTATTTAAGAGATAACTGTTTTAAGTTAGAAGCTGTTTTTTCTGGTGTACCCGAAAGGGGAAAAATTAAAATACCCTCAATTTTATCGTTGGCAACTATTTCTGGTAAGCGATACTCTCTTCAAAGACAGATTTTAAATCTAAAATCCTTGTCAATAAGCAAAAGTTAATGCGATTATTTTGGGCTTTATTGAGATTATGGCGTTCTTATTGACAAGATGCGTTTGCCCTGCCCCATTCCCCGACCGGCGTTACTCAAATTTAAACTCTATCTCTTTGTAAACGACTTTGGATTTTACTTAAATGAACCACTGTATTTATAGGAGAGCGTGGTTGGGGTATTTCAGAATTAGGCCACTCATCAAGATCGTTACAAGGACAATCTACAGGTTGTATACCTAACTCTATCATGGGAACAGGCATATTACATCTAGCACAAGAAGTTATCGTCCATGTAGGAGAGAGTAATTCTTCAATAGTTTGCTCCGTACCTTCGAGATAACAATCTTGACCTTGATGAGCAATGATTTTTTGCCAGCAATCTTCAAATTCCTGAGAATAGCGATCGCCTCTAATAACTGGTTGAGGTAATAGTTCTTTGCCGTCTTTGGATAGGAATACTTTCTTTCCTAACTGAAACCAATAAGCAAGATAGGTTTTTAGTTGTTGTTGAGATGCCATTTTCTCTAAATCCTTTTGCTATTATTTCAGCAGTTTTGTTCTCTATTTTTAGTTTAGCTTTAAGTCTTCATTATTTAAGTACACAATTACTTTTGTACGAGTACTGACTAAAATAATCGCCCTTGATAGCCTAAATGTTCGTAAGCTTTCTCCGTTGCTATTCTGCCCCGATGAGTACGGTTAAGATAACCAATTTGCAGTAAATAGGGTTCGTAAACTTCTTCTATGGTTTTAGCATCTTCTCCCGTAGAAGCAGCAACGGCTTCTAAGCCCACAGGACCACCATTAAATTGTTCTATAATTGTGCCTAAAACTAGACGGTCTGTCCAATCTAAACCACAAGCATCTATATCAAAAATATCCATTGCTTCTGCTGCTAATTCTGAAGTAATCGACTCTGCTTGTTGAACTTGAACGTAGTCTCTTACTCTTCTGAGTAAACGGTTGGCAATTCGGGGAGTACCACGGGAACGTCGAGCAATTTCTTCTGCCCCTTTTTCGGTAACAACAGTTTTAAGAATCTCGGCAGTACGTTTAACGATTAAAACAAGTTCGTCTAGTTCATAGAAACGTAGTCTTTGAATTAGTCCAAAGCGATCGCGCAAAGGAGAAGTAAGCGAACCTACTTTAGTAGTAGCACCAACTAGGGTAAAAGGCGGTAAAGGAATACTACGAGTTTTAGCACTCTGACCTTTACCAATAGTAATATCGAGACGATAATCTTCCATGGCAGGATAGAGTAATTCTTCAGTTATGCGATTGAGTCGATGAATCTCATCAATAAATAGAATATCTCCTGGTTGCAAACTAACGAGTAAGCCAGTAATGTCTCGCGGACGTTCTAAAGAAGGAGCAGCCGTAATTTTACAATTAACCCCCATTTCACTGGCTAAAATTAGAGACATGGTAGTTTTACCCAATCCAGGAGGACCATACAAAAGTAAATGATCTAATGTTTCTTGTCTACCTTTTGCTGCTGTGATGGCAATGTTGAGGATTCCCTTTAACTCTTTTTGTCCAATATAGTCAGCTAAGCGGTGAGGGCGAATTTGCTCTTCACTATTTTCTATTTCTTCTCTGGTAGTTTGAGGAGAGAGAAGATTATTTTTTTCACCAGATGATTTAGAAGTAGGTTTACTCGATTTCGGCTTAGATTTTTTAGCAGCCTTGGTTTTTGGAGAGTTTTGTCTTTGAGGATAATTATCCTCGTTGGTATTTGAACTATTTTGTCGAGAATTTCTTTTAATTGCCATTAGGCACAGCCTGGCGTTACTTGCTATTTCTGTTTAGACATTATATACAATAAACAATGTGATGATTTATAGATAGCAACAAAATAAGCGCATTAGGTTTTGCTCCAAATCCACAAGCACAAAATATAGTAAACTCATATAACTTAACAAAGACTCTTAACTAATTTGAGTTTGCTTCGATTAAATTCATGAATATTATTGCCAAATTATTTTCTCCTAAAGCTACTTCCCCAGAAAAAAATACAACTAAAGGACTACCCCCCCTCCAAAAAACTCGTCGTGGTATTCATATTAAATCTTCTCAAGAAATAGCCAAGATGCGGGAGTCTGCCAAAATTGTTGCTACAGTCTTAAAAGAAATTTCGGTAATGGTTAAACCAGGCATGACTACGGCGGAGTTAGATGCTTATGCTGAAGATAGAATTCGTCAAATGGGTGCAACTCCCAGTTTTAAAGGTTATTATGGTTTTCCTGCTTCTATTTGTGCTTCTGTTAATCAAGAAGTAGTACATGGGATTCCAAATGCTAAAAAAGTACTACGTCGAGGAGATGTACTTAAAGTAGATACAGGAGCATATTATCAAGGTTTTCATGGTGACTCTTGTATTACTATTCCTGTGGGTAAAGTATCCAAGAATGCAGCCAAATTAATCCAAGTAGCAGAAGAATCTCTATACCAAGGTATCGAACAAGTTAAAGCAGGTAATTCTTTATTAGATATTGCCGGTGCGATCGAAGATTATGTTAAAAAACACGGTTACAGCGTAGTCGAAAACTATACAGGACATGGCGTAGGCAAAAATCTTCATGAAGAACCATCGGTATTTAATTTTCGTACTCAACAAATACCCAACGTAAAATTAAAAGCAGGAATGACTTTAGCGATCGAACCAATTCTTAATGCAGGTTCAAAACATACCAGAACGTTACGCGATCGCTGGACTGTAGTTACGGTAGATAATTCTTTGTCAGCACAATTTGAACATACCGTACTAGTTACGGAAAATGGCTATGAAATTCTAACCGATCGAACCAAAGTTTAGTAGACTTGCTCTCATGATTTATTGTTTACAACCCAGTAATGAAAACAAGTTAATTCTGACTCGGTGAGTTCTGAGTTCTCAATTCTATTTCTTATAGAATTTCTTTTCTTTAGCAATCATCCAAGCAGCAATTATGCCACCAAGAAAGCCAAAGAGATGACCTTGCCAAGAAATTCCTGGTTGAGAGGGTAGAATACCCCAAACAAAACCACCGTAAAGGACAAAAACAACGATCGATAAGAAAATAGAAGGTAAATTTTTCTGAAAATAGCCTCTCAGCAGAAGGAAACCTAAGTAACCAAAAATTAAGATGCTTGCACCAATATGCACTGAACCAGCACCAGCAAATACCCACACTCCCAGTCCACCTACAATCATGGTGACGAGCGAAACAATGTAAAAGTCGCTGGTTTCTTGGATCATAGTTAACCAACCAAGAGTTAGAAAAGGTATTGTATTGGCAAGCAAATGTCCAAAACCACCGTGTAAGAAAGGAGCAAATAACAAACCTCGGAGTCCTACTAGATTACGAGGAATAATGCCAAAATTGTCTAATTTACCTTGAAAAACAAAAAAATCGCTCAGTTCTAGCACCCAAAATATAGCGATTGTTATGGTTAAAATAAATACTTGTTTTTGAAATTCACGGGCAAGGTAATGCTTCTGATAGCTGCTCATAATAAATGTTTGAGAAATTGACTCTGGCTGTACTATTTAAAACTTAGTATCTCAAATATAGTTTTATTCTATTTTTTTATTATCTCAGTTGAGATTTAATATTATTCATATAATATTCACTGACGGAAATTTATTAACATAAGTTCTCAAGATTTTCAGCTTGGTTTATCGACAGATAACTTTTTGACATAAACAAGATCGCATCTATCGGTTTCTACTCCAGTAGCGGGTTGATAGCCATTGCTTTCGTATAGTTTGGTTGCCTCTTGTAAGACTGATGCTGTCTCAATCCATATTTCTCTAAATCCTCGATTAGCAATCTTTGCTTCTAATTTTTGTAATAAATACTTACCTAAACCTACTCTTCTGACAGTGGGAAGTAAATACATTTTACGTATTTCTACTGCTTTATCTCCTCTAGCGCTCGGGTAATAAGCAGCAGTACCTACTATCTTTTTTTCTTGTTCGATTACCCAAAATTCTCCACCCCTGTTCCAATAAGCATTTTCTATTTCTAAAACGTCTTTATCTGCATCTTCTGGTTGCCATGGTAAACCATATTCTTGCAATACATCTCGGATAACCGCAGCAGCAAAATTACGGTCTTGTGGCTGCCAATCTCTGATTAAAAATTGCTGATAAAAACTATTCACTGGAATTATTTACTTGACCTAATAGAACTCATTACTTATTACTTATTACTCATTACTTATTACTCATATTTAGCTATGTATTCTCGGTTGGGGATGTAAAACCGCTAAAATTTCGCTTTCTACTACAGCTATTTCTGTTAATCTTTTATCTACTATTGTTCTCTCGAAATAGTTATTTGCTAGAAGCCAATACATACCATAGTGACGAGCTTCAGATGCCATTAATCCCCGATAAAATTTGGCTAACTCTGGTTCGGAACAGTATTCTCCGAGTAAGCCTAAGCGTTCGTGAGAACGGGCTTCAATTAAAGCAGATACTAACAGAGAATCTAACAATCTTTCTGGCTCTTGATGACGAATTTGTGCTTTTAGCTTGGCACCATAAGGTGGAGAATTTAAGGGTGCTAGGGGAATGCCTCGCTTTTCTAGCCATTGATTGACTTGTTCAAAATGCTCTAATTCTTCTTTAGCGATCGCGGTTAGTTGCCGAACTAATTTATGATAAGAAGGATAGCGAAACATCAGATTAATCGCTACTCCTGCTGCTTTACGTTCGCAATGGGAATGATCTAATAAAATTGTATCTAAATTGGCGATCGCTTGCTCGACCCAAGCCATACAGGTAGGCTGCTGCAAAATATTAATCGTAACTGTTGTTGATACAGGCACTACAATAGGTCCTCAACTAATTTTTAGCTATATCTATGGAAAGAGTTTTTAGATTATCATGTAATCTGATTAACAAAAATTCATAATAAAAGAATAAGGATATTTAGACAAATATAGGGAACACTAGTAATAAATTCACTATATTAGTCTTAGCTATCTAAAAACGACTAACTAAATTAGAGGTAAACGTTGGTAGAAAACGCTAAAAACAATTGATATGAACCATCGTCGAATTATTATTGGTGACGTACACGGTCACTACGACCCCTTAATGGCTTTATTAGATGCCGTTTCTCCCCAAGGTGAAGATCGAGTTTATTTTTTAGGAGACTTAATCGATCGAGGACCAAAGAGTGTTGAGGTAGTAAACTTTGTCATGAGAAGCAACTTCCAATGCCTCCGTGGAAATCACGAAGAAATGCTGTTAGATGTTGTTGGTGACGGACAGGTTTCAGTGGAACTGTATCAGGGATGGCTATACAGTGGTGGTCATGCTACTGTTGCCAGCTACAATAATAAAATTCCCCAAGAACATATTGATTGGATGAAAAGTTTACCAATGTATTTGGACTTGGGAGATATTTGGTTAGTTCATGCTGGTGTTAATCCTAATTTACCCCTCGAAAAACAAACCTCAGAACAATTTTGTTGGATTAGGGATGAATTTCATTGTATAAAAGAACCCTACTTTAAAGATAAGCTAATTATTACAGGTCACACTATTACTTTTACTTTTCCAGGAATTCATCCAGGACAAATAGCTGCCGGTCCTGGCTGGCTGGGAATTGAAACAGGAGCTTATCATCACAATAGTGGCTGGCTGACAGCCTTGGATATTACCCAAAAGAAAGTGTATCAAATGAATACCCAAAATGGTTGTTTTCGGGCAATGCCTCTCAAAAAAGCGATCGCTAATGTAGACATATCTCAAGTTGTTCCCAGAAAAATGCGCAGAAGAGCTTAATTAATCTGAGTTCGGAGTTCGGAGTTACTTATTTAAGGTTGGGCTAACTCGGAGATAGTTTTAGCTAAATCGAAGTCTTTTTGAGTAATCCCTCCTGCATCATGGGTGGTCAAATTAATTGTTACTTTGTTGTAAGAGATAGCAATGTCAGGATGATGTCCTGCTTTCTCCGCTGGTTCGACTAGCTTATTAACAAAGTCGATCGCACTTACAAAGTCTTTGAATTTAAAAGTACGACCGATCGTCTCGCCATCGGTTGTCCAATCTGGTAGAGTTTGCAGTTTTTCTTCTACTTGAGTTCGATCGAGTGCCATAGGATTTGCTTGGGCTTGTTGGTTGAAAGTGCTATTCGCCGTCAAGATAAAAACACTAGTGACGGCTATTAATAATGCTATCGGTTTATAGGTTTTTTTCACAATAAATAGTTTTTTGTGCCGAAATAAAAGCTTTGTAAGTAGTTTAGCTTACGTTTCTGCAATTTTACTGAGTATCAATTGAGTTAGAAATACCGACGCGATCGCACTAGTACTAAGAATATGATGAAGCAGGTTTAAAGTAAAAACTAATGAGGTTTATTCTATGAACTTGCTATCTTTACGTCAATTTAATTCCCTGAGTATTTCTACCCCCCCCATTTTTTCTCAGGCTATCAAAAGTAAGCTATTCAGCAGTTTGAGTACTATTTTTTCCAAACCAAGTTTAATTCGTAATAGCTCTTTCTTCAAAATAGCTGTAATAAAGCTTGAATTAGCGCAATAGCAAATATTGCTTAATTTCTTGGCGTACCTTAGAGCGAATAAGAGATACCAGCTAAAAATCATCTATCATTTTTGATTTGTCAACAGTATCTCACAGGGATACTTCTCCCCTACCTATTAACTGTAATCAATTGCGACTCGATTAGTCGTTTCAGCCAGTTGGTTAGATAAGCTCGATTTGCTTCCTTTTCCTGAGGATCTTGAGTATCTAGAGGATGGGGAGCTAATCCTTTAACGGCTGCCGTAGTAACGCAGAACATCGATTTCTGAAAACTCTGACATATTTTGACTTTTAAATCGTCTTCCCCTCTAGTCCTTTCCATATAGTACTCATGTAAATAATCTGGCAAGTAGTGGCGCATATCTTGCATCAATAAAGTTGGGGGAATACCCGCACTGCCAATAGGAAGGGGATCGGCATATAAAGCCCCATAATTAAACATTCCTTGGTCGTAAGGAATTTGATAAGCTTGAGCATTATAAGAAATTGTGCCAGGAAAAGGAGTTCCTCGGAAGAAAATTGCTTCTACATAAGGCACGCCCGTATCCATCAAGAAAGTTATACCAGCAGATTTAGGAACAATATCGTATTTTTGCCCTCTAACTTCTACTGTGTAAGTAATAGGACGGGCAGCATCGGCAACCAATCCATCGAGAATATGCTGCACTACATCAGGAATTGATTTTATTTCTCCGTTATCGTAGCGATCGCTTAAACTCAGAAAGATATCGCTCATTACCCGCCAAAATTGTCCCAGTCCACTATAAAAAGTCATTTGCCTCATATGTTCGGGTAAATAATCTGGGAAAAGCTTATTTAGCCCAAGCATGAAGGGATTGTACTTAAACTTAGCTTGGATAACTTGTCGTACAACTGCCAAAAATTCAGGAGAATCCACATAGGCATCTAGTCCGCCACCACCGTGCCAAAACATTGATTTCATACAATATTCTGCGTATTCAAAGTTGATACGGTCTTGCCATACATAGCGAACCCACTTACTAGGATTAATTTCTCCATTAAAGTATTTAAAGAAAGGAAAAAGAACCAAAAACTGAGTATTGGCGATGTAGCAAAGGTTAACAGAGTAGGCATCTAAAACTACACCGTAACTTTTGAGAATACCAACGACTTCGAGTAAATTCTCAGGAGAGTCTTTGAGTAACGCCTCTCCTTGTTCTAGTCTTTGAACGTACTCGTCTATTAACAGCGATTTAGAAGATTTGATTGTTTTAGTGCTAACCATATTGGGATTGGGGATTAGGAGTTCGGAATTCGGAGTTCGGAGTTATGAGTGTTTATCTGATAACTAATGACTGATGACTAATGACTAATGACTAATGACTAATGACTAATAACTAATGACTGAACTACCCTCCAGTTAGTAGGGCGACTGCTTGCACTTCACTCCAATGAACTACCCAACTTGGTTGAATCCCAAAAGTAATAATGAGAGTCATTAAGGCGAAAGCGGGGACGTGTTCGATCCATCTAACTCTGGGTAACTGAGAGAGAGATTCTGTCAAACGACCAAAGAAAACCTTGTTGATTACCAACAGAAAATACACTGCCGTCAGTCCAGTACCTACCAAACAAAGGAGAGTGGGAATGGGGAAGATGGGAAAACTACCTCGGAAGACGAGAAATTCAGAAATAAACCCGACCATTCCTGGCAAACCAGAACTAGCCATTACACCCAAAATCATTAATCCACCAGTCACGGGCAAACCTTTCTCTGGATTGAGTAAACCCCTGAGAGAATCTACATCGCGGGTACCAGTTTTGGCATAAACTACCCCTACTAATAAAAAGAGTAGAGCAGAAATTAAGCCGTGGCTGACCATCTGGAAGACAGCAGCAGTAATGCTTAAACGAGTTGTCGCCGAAGCTGCCAATAAAATGTAAGCCATATGAGCGATCGAAGAATAGGCTACTACTTTTTTCATATCCTTTTGGGCGATCGCACAAGAAGCTCCATATAAGGCACTAATTCCCGCTAAAATGGCCATCCAAGGGGCTAAAACGACCCAACCTTCGAGGAATAAACCTACAGCAAAACGCAATAAAGCATAGGTTCCGAGCTTTAAGAGTACTCCTGCCAAAAGTACCGAAATTGGCGTAGAAGCTTCTACGTGAGCATCTGGCAACCAGGTATGGAACGGAAAAATGGGAATTTTAATGAAAATACCCACTAGGAGAGGAGCAAGCAGTAATAGTTGACTGTCAAGAGCTAAAGTTTGTGTCCGCAAAAACTCATAATCAAAACTACTAGCTCCTGTCAACCAAACTAACCCTAAGAAAGATGCCAATACTAAAATTCCTGAAAATGCTGTATAGAGAAGAAATTTCATCGCTGCATAACCTCTTCTTTTACCACCCCAAATGGCAATTAAGATGTACAGAGGAATAATTTCTAGCTCATAAAAAAGGAAAAATAGCAGTAAATCTTGGGCTAAAAATGCTCCTGCTGCCCCGGCACTCAATAGCAATAGCATTGAGTAATATAATCGGGGTCTTTCAATTGACTTGCTACTGCTGAAGATGGCAATTACAGTCAACAAACTATTTAGAAAAATTAAGGGTAAAGAAAGGCCGTCAATACCGAGATGATAATTCAACCCGATCCATTCTATCCAGGGAATATTTTCTGCAAATTGAAAGCCCACAACAGTAGGGTCAAATTGAAATCCCAGTACGATGTTTACAACTAATACACTAACCGCCATAGCTAAAGCAACTGAGCGAGCTATGGTCTTGGGCTCTTTTTGGGGTAAAAAGCCCATCAACGCTGCACCTAACAATGGTACTAGGATTAAGGCACTGAGCATTTTGTTTGTTCTTGCTCCTTTCTAAAATTACTATTTGATTTAATTGAGAAGAGATGACCAATAATTAGTAACTATCGACCATTGCCCGTTGAGTACAGACCAAAGTAATAAACTTACTCCGAGCAAAATCGTCAAAATATAAAATTGAGATTGACCGGAAACGTTGTACTTGAGAGCATTACCGCTAAAAATTGTGGCCAAACTAACTAAATTTACTACGCCATCAACCACATAGCGATCGAACCAAGAAGTTAACTTCGCTAAGAAAGCAACTCCTGCTACTACAGTCAGTTCGTATAGACGCTCGATATAAAAGTCATAGGCAAACAAGTCTTGGAAAAATCGCCAGATCATTTGAGTAGGTCTTGCCCAAGCCTTATCTAATTTGATTGTGGCACCAATTACTATGCCCACAAACCCAGATAACGCAATTAAAGGTGTAGCTAATTGAATTATTGATTCCTCACCTAAATTTAAAGGCGTAGTCGGACTTAACCAAAAAGGCCATTGGATAGGAGCAGTAGGTGCAATTAAAGCAACTATGGTTAAAGCTACCATGGGAAATGCCATTGGCCAGGCTACTTCGGGTGCGCGACGAGTTTTCATTTGGGGCTCGCCCAAGAAAACTAAACGGAATAACCGAGTGATGTTTAGGGCAGAGAGAGTATTCACGAATAGTACTACAGCCAATAACCACCAATCTACATCCCAAGAGCCATTAAACCAACGTTGGAACGTCCAAAAAACTCCCATGGGCATAAAAGCAAATAATCCCGCACCGCCGACTACAAAAGCAGTAGTAGTAGCTGGCATTCTCGACCATAAGCCACCCATTTCGGTTACATTTTGGTTGCTAGTGGTCAGAATTACCGAGCCAGCACTCATAAATAAGAGGGCTTTAGCAATGCCATGGACGAACAGCAGCAAGAAAGCAATATCTACTTGTCCCAGTCCTACGGCGATAAATACTAATCCTAGATAAGCACTAGTGGAGTGAGACAAAGCTCGCTTAATATCAATTTGGGCGATCGCCATTAGAGATGTACCAATGGCCGTGACTATCCCTAAAACGATTAGCGTGTCCGAAGATACGGGGGAAAGAGTGAAAATAGGCTGGAGTTTAACTAACACATAAGCCCCTGCCGATACCACAATGGAATTTCGCATGATTCCTGCGGGATTGGGTCCTTCCATCGCCTCATCTAACCAGAGATTAAAAGGAAACTGAGCGCATTTTCCTGTTGGCCCCGCAATTAACGACAATCCTATTAACGCTGCGGTCAGAGGTTCTACAGGAGAGGTGTTTGCCCATCTTTCTAACTGAGAGAAGTTCAATCCTGCCCCATAAGCAGAGAGGGCGACCAGTCCCATCAGCAAGATAATATCTCCTACCCGTTTGGTCAAAAAGGCATCGCGAGCAGCGGTTACGACTAGAGGCTGGGCGTACCAAAAACCAACTAGTAAATAGGTAGATAGAGTCAGTAATTCTAGTAACCCATACGTAAGTAGCAAAGAATCACTGAGAGCAATTCCCCCTAAGGCTGCCTCGAAAAAACCCATTAAACCGAAGAAACGAGCTAAAGACCAGTCTTTCTCCATGTACCCTAGAGCATAAATTTGTACGAGTAAACTAATCCCCGTTACTAACTCTAATGCCCCGACACTAACTGGAGATAATTCGATCGCTAAGGTTAGATTTAAATCCGCAACTGTTAACCAAGGAAATACTAACTGTTGAGTTGGTTTTGTCCAGATTAAATTGAAAATTAACGAGCCATGAATAAAGGCGATCGCTGTCAGCAAGATATTTAGATAAGCTGCTGGTTTCGGTCCTGTTTTACGAATTATTCCTAAAGACCAGGGTAAGGTTAAAATTGCCCCCAGCAAGCCATAGAACGGAATAATCCAGGTAGTTTGAAGAAGGTAGTCAGTCATTAAAACTGCCTGTAAATGTATAAGGTTGACGAAAATTGTTTATATTTAAATAGGAAAATTGTGACCAATAAGAACTATATCTCTCGGTATCTTAATTGATAGTTTTGAGTAAATATCTTTTTGCTTAATTGTCTCCTACATATTCCAATTAATTAATTTTTTTTGCTCCTTGATTCAATAAAAAATTTCCCCTTGCCAAAAATTTACTCTGAGCTAGAAATTAATTATTCTCACCTAAACTCTTATTAGACCTTTGCTCCCGCTTGCTAAACCGAGGATTGGACTAAAGAGCTGCCTTCGCTACTTATTTTTAGTTTGTTCTACGTAAGTAGTTGTAATAAAGAAATTATAAAACAGTACGACCTTTTCGATAAAGTAAGTAATTTTTAGCACACCATCTAAAATGATTAGGGATAGGTATTAATTTTTATTAACTATTAAATTTGAAAATATAATAATGTTTTATATTGTCAAAGGGGACAAGGTTATTTATGCTTGTTTATGGGTTGATAAGTTAGTCGATCTTGATAAAACTTTTGTCAGCTTATTTTTTTAGCCTAGGTTAGTAGTTGAAACAAGCTTTACGTTTGCATACGCTCAGCAATAGACCTTTTCTGTGCTGTCACTTGAAGCTAGTCGACTTAGCTGGAAAAGTAAGCTATTGGACACAAAGACATGAAATTATTGACTAGATTTATCACTCTAGATAAAAATAATTCAATTTCATAATTTAGTCATAATTTTTGACTGGAAATAGGGAGGAATAAAAATATGCCCATTGCTGTAGGAATGATTGAAACCCTTGGTTTCCCTGCTGTGGTAGAAGCTGCGGATGCGATGGTTAAAGCAGCCCGTGTTACTCTTGTTGGCTATGAAAAAATCGGTACTGGTCGTGTAACAGTAATTGTCAGAGGTGATGTTTCTGAGGTTCAAGCTTCTGTATCTGCGGGAATTGAAGCAGCGAATCGGGTTAACGGGGGAGAAGTGTTATCGACCCACATTATCGCTCGTCCTCACGAAAATTTAGAGTACGTACTACCAATTCGCTATACCGAAGAAGTAGAGCAATTCCGAACGTATTAGGGAAATCATAGTAGCTGGAAAATAATGAAATATTGTTCTTAACCAGTGAAAATGTCAGCAACATTTTTAGTGAGTAAGTACAAATACTTCAAGTAATCGAGCAATTCGCTCTTGCATACAGTACAGTCGCTACTATGGGGGTTCAGTGGTTGCTCCACTAGATAAACTAGCTGAGCCCAAAAATTTCAAAAAATAGTTTCAACCCCACAACCATAATCGCTCGCACACTCGAGTAATTATTCGTTAACGATCGCTAAGGAGTAGAGTAAATGTCAATTGCAGTTGGAATGGTAGAGACCCTGGGTTTTCCCGCCGTAGTGGAAGCTGCGGATGCAATGGTTAAAGCAGCTAGGGTTACTCTTGTTGGCTATGAAAAAATCGGTACTGGTCGCGTCACCGTAATCGTGCGAGGAGATGTATCGGAAGTTCAAGCATCTGTATCTGCTGGTATAGAAAATGTTAGACGGGTAAATGGAGGTCAAGTACTATCTCACCACATTATTGCTCGCCCTCATGAAAATTTGGAATACGTACTACCCATCCGCTATACCGAAGCAGTAGAACAATTCCGTGAAAGCGTTAACCCTCAACCCTTAAGAAGACCATAGAGAGTTCCAATTAGGTAAATGCAAATTGCCAAAGTTCGCGGTACTGTTGTAAGCACCCATAAAGCTCCTAGTATGACGGGAGTGAAGCTGTTGTTGGTACAATTTATGGATGAACAAGGACAGCCGATACCTAAATACGAAGTAGCCGGTGATACAGTAGGTGCTGGTATTAATGAATGGGTTTTAGTCAGTAGAGGTGGGGCTGCTCGTACTGAAAGCGGTAAAGAACACCGACCATTAGATGCCATGATAGTGGGAATAATAGACACGGTAAGTGTGGATAATCGTTCACTATATAGCAAAAAAGTGGCAGAGCGTTTCTAGCCGAGTTTTAACTCTATAGACAACCAAAAATCCAGCAAGCGATAGGTGAACGACCGATCGACAAACAATGACTTATCTAATGTAGGAGGACTTGAAACAATGGCAGTCCGCACTAAAGCGGCTCCCCCGACTCCTTGGTCAAACAATCTAGCTGAACCGCAAGTAGATAGTAGCGCCTACGTACATTCATTCTCCAGATTAATTGGAGACGTACGAGTAGGTGCAAACGTGTTTATAGCTCCTGGTAGCTCCATTAGAGCGGATGAAGGCACACCATTTTACATTGGTGAAAGTACTAATATCCAGGATGGAGTTGTTATTCACGGTCTTGAAAAGGGCAGGGTAGTAGGCGACGACGGTAATAAATATTCCGTCTGGATAGGCAAAAATACTTGTATTACCCATATGGCATTGATCCACGGACCTGCTTATGTAGGGGATGAATGCTTTATTGGTTTTCGGTCTACAGTATTTAATGCCAAGGTCGGAGATGGTTGTATCGTGATGATGCATGCTCTGATTCAGGATGTAGAAATTCCCCCAGGGAAATATGTTCCATCAGGAGCAGTAATCGTCAATCAACAACAGGCAAATCGTTTGCCTGAAGTAACGGATAGCGATCGCTCTTTTGCTCATCATGTAGTAGAAATTAATGAAGCTTTGTTGGCTGGCTATCGCTGTGCCGAGGATACAGCTTGTATCAATCGGCAGGAAAGCTCAGTTGCCAGTCAGGAAGTTAAAGCAGGGGAAACTTTGGGAGCAAAAGTAAGTAAACAAAATACTTATACAGATTCGGTAGGGAATATGAGTTTAAGTTCAGACATCAGGGCGCAGATACGTTCGCTCCTGTCTCAAGGTTGTAATATTAGTACAGAGTACGCCAATCAACGCCGTTTCAAAACTAAATCTTGGCTGAGTTCTGGTCAGATTTCTGGCAGAGCAGATCGAGTAATGGCTGAATTGGAATCAATTTTGGCACAACATCAAGGCGAATATGTTCGGGTTATTGGTGTAGACCCTAATGCGAAAAGAAGAGTAGCCGAAATTATTGTTCAGCGTCCGGGCGATGCTTTGGGGAACGGCAAGGCTACATCTAGTAGCAGAAACGGTAGGAGTTATAGTAATGGCAGCAGAAGCAGTACTAACTATAGCGGTAACGGCAGCAGTGGTTTGAGTTCAGAGGCCGTGCAACAACTGCGCTCGCTCATTAATCAAGGTTGCAATATTGGCATAGAACACGCCAACCAACGCCGTTTTAAAACCAAATCCTGGCTTACAGGTGGGCAAGTTAGTGGCAGCGAAAGCCAAGTAATGAAACAAGTAGAATCTGCTTTGGCGGAATATTCTGGCGAATACGTCCGCTTAATTGGTGTTGACCCCAATGCCAAAAAAAGAGTAGCAGAAATGATCGTTCAACGTCCTGGGGGCAATTCTGGTGGCTCTTCGGGCAAAGGTTTTGCGACTAACTACCGTAAAGGTGGTAGTAAAGGTGGTAGCTACAGGAGCAATGGTAACAGTAGCTTGAGTCCCGAAACAGTCCGAGAAGTTCATTCTCTTCTGGCTGCTGGATATAAAATTGGTACCGAACACGCTAGCAAACGTCGTTTTAGAACCAAATCTTGGCAAAGCTGCTCTCCTATTACTAGCAACCGCGAGTCAGAAGTAATTTCAGCTTTAGAAGCTTGTCTGGCCGAACATGCTGGCGAATATGTTCGTATGATTGGTATCGATTCTAATGCCAAACGGCGGGTATCGGAAACTATTATTCAAAGACCTGGAGATAGCTCGGTTGCACGAGGAAATTCTTCAACATCTACTAGTAATGGCAATGGCAATGACAACGGCGTAAGTCATCGCTATGGCAATGAATACAGCCATCGTCATCTCAGTGATGAAGCCTTAAAAGAAATACGCTCTCTCCTGTCTGCTGGATACAAAATTAGTACCGAACACGCTGACAAACGTCGCTTTAAAACCAAATCTTGGCAAAGCTGTTCTCCTATCGACAGCGGTCACGAATTGGATGTAGTAGCAGCTTTAGAAGTTTGTTTGGCCGAACACGAAGGCGAATACGTCCGTCTAATTGGTATCGATCCTGCAGCTAAACGACGGGTATCAGAAACCATTATTCAACGTCCATAAGGTAGCATTATCCAGGTTGCGTTAATAATTGTTACTTACCTAAAGGACAAGGGAATAGCTTTTTTCAGTAAATAGCTCCTAGCCCTTGCTAACTAATCACTGATAAAGCTTTCCCACTTCCCTTCCCGATTCCGAAGAACTATGTACTTACCGCCTCTGCAACCTGTTATTAATAAAGATGTCTATATAAATGGTGATGTCACGATCCATCCGAGCGCGGCTATAGCTCCTGGAGTTATTTTGCAAGCTGCACCTAATAGTCGGATTACGATCGGAGCCGAAGTTTCTATTGGTATGGGAACTGTGATTAATGCCTGTCAAGGTGAAATCGCCATAGCTGATGGTGCCACTTTAGGAGCAGGAGTCTTAATTGTAGGTGCTGGTGCGATCGGTAGTAATGCTTGTATTGGTACGGCAACCACCATTTTTAATAGTTCTGTTGATGCCATGGTAGTAATAACTCCAGGTTCTCTGATTGGAGATATTTCTCGTCCCTATAATATTCAAGAAACTCCAAATAATAATTTTCAATCATCAGCTCCCCAAAAAGTATCCTCAACAGCAAAAGTTTCCGAACAAAATGGTTCTCAACCAGAATCAAAATCTGATGATGAACTAAACTCTGAAACAACAGAAGTTAACTCGACAACTCCAAAATCTACTGTTTTAGATTCAGAAGTAACTGATACAACAGAAGTAGAGTTGGAACCAGAAAAAAATGGTTCTGAAGTTGAAAAAAAACCTAATTCAGTTGTTGGACAAGTGTATATCAATCAACTTTTACTTACTCTTTTTCCTCACTCTCGGTCTTCAAACCCTAATTCTCCTCAAGATAAACTTGAATAATAAAATATTTAGCTCTTAAATCCCATAATCTGAGTGAATTCAAAGTTATTTGCTATTTAAAGATAGTTTTTCTTCTTATGTAAATAAGGAACGAAAAGTAAAGGGAAAAAAGCTACAGCCAGGTATTTATACCTAGTTTCTTTTGGAACCAATATTTGGTGTCAATAGGAGACCAAAAATTAGAGTCAATAGACATAGTAATAATTCTTAACTTTTGTTCAAGAAACATAATTAATAATCATCAGGGAAATTAATATGACCTAAAAATAATTGCAATCAAAAATAACTCAAAATGAGAATAATTTAATTAAGATAAAAACACAAATCGTGTTAAGATGAGAACTTGAAAAAGATAGTTAATTTGAGTATTAACTAACAATATTTCTATCAGCGAGATATCTTACTTAATAGATTTTTCTCCCCCACAATAAAGAGTCTGATTATAGTTTGGCTCTACAGAGGAAAAATTAAGCGTTTTAATATGGAGGAATGACCAAATGGCAACCAAAACATCCGCTGGCTTTAAGGCAGGTGTACAAGACTATCGCCTAACTTATTACACCCCTGACTACACTCCCAAAGATACCGATCTACTAGCTTGCTTCCGCATGACTCCTCAACCTGGTGTTCCTGCTGAAGAATGTGCTGCTGCGGTAGCTGCTGAATCTTCTACAGGTACTTGGACTACAGTTTGGACTGATGGTTTAACCGACCTCGATCGCTATAAAGGTCGTTGTTATGAAGTCGAACCAGTTCCAGGAGAAGACAACCAATATTTCTGTTTCGTCGCTTATCCTCTTGACTTATTTGAAGAAGGTTCTGTTACTAACGTTTTGACCTCTTTGGTTGGTAACGTATTTGGATTTAAAGCCCTACGTGCTTTACGCTTAGAAGATATCCGCTTTCCTGTTGCTTTAATCAAAACCTTCCAAGGACCTCCTCACGGTATTACCGTTGAAAGAGATAAGTTAAATAAATACGGTCGTCCTCTACTAGGTTGTACTATTAAGCCCAAACTAGGTCTTTCTGCTAAAAACTATGGTCGTGCGGTTTATGAGTGTCTTCGTGGCGGTCTAGACTTCACTAAAGACGACGAAAATATTAACTCCCAGCCTTTCATGCGTTGGCGCGATCGCTTCCTCTTCGTTCAAGAGGCGATCGAAAAAGCTCAAGCAGAAACTAACGAAATTAAAGGTCACTACCTCAACGTTACTGCTGGTACTTGTGAAGAAATGCTCAAACGGGCTGAATTCGCTAAAGAAATCAACACGCCCATCATTATGCATGACTTCTTAACTGGTGGTTTTACTGCTAATACCACTTTGGCTAAGTACTGTCGCGATAATGGTTTATTACTTCACATTCACCGTGCTATGCACGCGGTAATCGATCGTCAAAGAAACCACGGTATTCACTTCCGTGTATTGGCTAAATGCTTACGCTTGTCTGGTGGTGACCACTTACACTCTGGTACAGTGGTTGGTAAGTTAGAGGGTGAACGAGGCATTACTATGGGCTTCGTCGACCTAATGCGTGAAGACTATGTAGAAGAAGATCGTTCTCGCGGTATTTTCTTCACTCAAGACTATGCTTCTATGGGTGGAACTATGCCTGTAGCGTCTGGTGGTATCCACGTATGGCATATGCCCGCACTGGTGGAAATCTTTGGTGATGATTCCTGCTTACAATTTGGTGGTGGTACTCTCGGACACCCTTGGGGTAATGCTCCTGGTGCAACTGCTAACCGTGTAGCTTTAGAAGCTTGCATTCAAGCTCGTAATGAAGGTCGTTCTTTAGCCCGTGAAGGTAACGATGTAATTCGTGAAGCTTGCCGTTGGAGTCCCGAACTGGCTGCTGCTTGCGAACTTTGGAAAGAAATCAAATTTGAATTTGAGGCAATGGATACTCTCTAAATTCAGTAAATGGCGGTTAGTCAACAGTGAACAGTTATAAATTGTAAAACCTGATAACTAATCGCTAAACAACTGAATCGGGACAGGTGAGTATTAATGTATCCAAAACAAATTGCGAAAGATACGGCAAAAGTTCTTCAGAGTTACCTAACTTATCAAGCAGTACGGACTATCATCAACCAACTCAGAGAGACTAATCCTTCTCAATCGATTTGGCTAAGTCACTATTCAGATAGTGCCAAGATTCAGGATGGAGAAGCTTATCTCGATGGTTTGATGACAGAGAATAAGGAATTGTTACTGCGAATTCTTACAGTCAGAGAAGAACTAGCCCGACAAGTGTTAGATTTTCTCCCAGAAATGGTGCGTACTGGGATTAGTCAGGCAAATGTAGAGCATCGTCGTAAGCTATTGGAGCGTCTTACTCAGTCTCAACCCTCAACTTCTACACCTAATTCTGAGACAACTAATACAGAGTCAGAGTTAGATACGGATGACTCTTCTAACCAAACCAATTTTGACACATAGGAAGATAAATAAATGAAAACTTTACCTAAAGAGCGTCGTTACGAAACCCTTTCTTACCTACCTCCTTTAAACGACCAGCAAATTGCCAAACAGATCGACTATATGCTCGATCAAGGTTACATCCCTGGAGTTGAGTTTGAAAAAGATCCTACACCTGAACTTCACCACTGGACTTTGTGGAAATTACCTTTGTTTGATGCCAGAGGTGCTCAAGATGTACTTAACGAAGTTCGCGAATGTCGTTCTGAGTATTCTGATTGTTACATCCGCGTAGTTGGATTTGACAACCTGAGACAATGTCAAACTGTTAGCTTCATTGTGTACAAACCAGGCTCCAGCCGTTACTAAATTGCGGAAGTTTTAAAACTTGTTTTTTAAGTAATTTCAATTTTTTGAAGCCCCCTATGAGCTAATTATGGGGGGCTTTGTTTTTTTGTTTTTTGTGGGGTTTGATATTGCTTAAGAAGCGATCGCATCTTGTTAAGATAACTTTCATATTTCATTTCCCGAGCGAGCAACACCGACTAGTAATTTACCCTAGGATAATTGCTCAAAAATTATCAACTACTTAGTTGAATATACGTAAAAAAAAATAACTATTTTGTTTCGTAAACATGACTTTTCCGTAAAGTAACCTATTGCTGTTTAGAATAAACTTGCGAGAAAAAAATTGGCTTAGGGTAGAACAGAAAATATATGCAAATTCAGGAGCGACTAGATCGAAAAAAAGTCGAAGATGCGATCGCAGCTAGTCAAAACTATCTTCTTTCTATTCAATATCCTGAGGGCTATTGGTGGGCAGAATTAGAATCGAATGTCACAATTACAGCCGAAGTTGTTTTATTGCATAAAATTTGGGGCACGGATAAAACTAGACCCCTACAAAAAGTAGAATCCTATTTGCGATCGCAACAAAGAGAACATGGTGGTTGGGAACTATTTTATGGTGATGGTGGAGATTTGAGCACTTCTGTAGAAGCCTATATGGCTCTGCGTCTTTTAGGCGTATCCGCTAGCGATTTTGCTTTACGTCGAGCGAAAAAATTTATTCTTCAACGCGGGGGCATTAGTAAAACTCGTATTTTCACCAAACTTCATTTAGCTCTAATTGGCTGCTATGACTGGCAAGGAATTCCGTCTATTCCCTCTTGGATTATGCTCTTGCCAGAAGATTCTCCCTTCAATATTTATGAAATGTCTAGTTGGGCGAGAGGAAGCACAGTCCCGTTATTAATTGTCTTCGATAAGAAGCCTATTTTTGTGACTAATCCGACAATTAATTTGGATGAACTTTATGCAGAAGGAATTGAGAATGTTTGCTACGAGTTACCTACTAAAAATGATTGGACAGATACTTTTGTTTGGTTAGATAATGCTTTTAAATGGGCAGAAGAGTCGAATATCATACCTTTTCGTGAAGAAGGCTTAAAAGCTGCGGAAGAATGGGTATTAGAAAGACAAGAAGCTACAGGAGACTGGGGCGGAATCATTCCTGCTATGTTAAATTCTTTGTTGGCTCTACGTACTCTTAATTATGATGTTGCCGATCCTGTTATTCAAAGAGGACTAGCTGCTATAGATAACTTTGCTATTGAAGAAGAAGATTGCTATCGGGTTCAACCTTGCATTTCTCCCGTATGGGATACCGCTTGGGTGTTACGGGCTTTAGTAGAATCGGGTTTAAGTCCAGAACATCCAGCTTTAGTTAAGGGTGGTAAATGGTTACTAGAGAAACAAATTCTCGATTATGGCGATTGGAAAGTTAAAAATAAACAAGGAATGCCAGGAGGCTGGGCTTTTGAATTCGATAATCGCTTTTATCCTGATATAGACGATTCTGCTGTAGTGGTGATGGCATTAGACGGGGTAAAATTGCCAATTGAAGCTCACAAACAACAAGCGATCGATCGTTGTGTAGAATGGATAGCCACAATGCAGTGTAAAGCTGGTGGTTGGGCTGCTTTCGATCTCGATAATGACCAAGATTGGATTAATCTTATACCTTATGGCGATCTTAAAGCCATGATCGACCCTAACACTGCGGATGTTACGGCTAGAGTACTAGAAATGTTGGGTCAGTGCCATCTCTCTATGAAAGCGAATAAAGTACAAAAAGCTATTACCTATTTAATCCAAGAACAAGAAAGTGATGGCAGTTGGTTTGGTCGTTGGGGCGTAAATTATATTTATGGTACGAGTTCCGTTCTGGTTGCTTTATCTTTAATCGCACCGCCAACTTATCAAAAAAATATTAATAGAGGCGCAACTTGGTTAGTTAATTGTCAGAATTCTGATGGTGGTTGGGGGGAAACCTGTCGCAGCTACGACAATCCAGCTTTAAAAGGGAAAGGAATCAGTACTGCTTCTCAAACTGCTTGGGCATTAATTGGTTTGCTAGCTGCTACTCAAGCTACTGGATTTCTCGCTAAAACCGCGCTCGAAAAAGGTGTGGATTATTTGATTTCTACTCAACATCGGGAAGGGACTTGGTATGAGTCAGAATTTACTGGTACGGGTTTTCCCGGTCATTTTTATTTGAAATATCACCTCTATCAACAGTATTTTCCTTTACTCGCTTTGGCACGTTATCAGAGGAGTTCGGGAATTCAGAAGTTCAGAAGTTTAGAAGTTGGTGAAAATTCTATATAATTAGGGTTTATGAGTACACCGCTAACTTAAGATTCTCGACAAAGAGCGATCGCTCTTTGATTAATCATCATTCATCATGCTCAATCCTAATTTAGAAGCAATAGAACTATCTAAAGAAGAGTATCAGCGTTACTCACGCCACATTATTTTGCCAGAGGTAGGGCTGGATGGGCAGAAACGCCTAAAAGCAGCCAGTGTTCTCTGTATCGGTACGGGAGGACTTGGTTCACCTTTACTGTTATATCTGGCAGCAGCAGGGGTGGGTAGAATTGGTATTGTTGATTTTGATATTGTCGATAGTTCTAATTTACAAAGACAAATTATTCACGGCACATCTTGGGTAGGTAAGCCAAAGATTCAGTCGGCTAAAAATAGAATTTTAGAAATTAATCCTGATTGTCAGGTAGATTTATACGAAACTGCCCTCACTTCAGCTAATGCTCTTGATATTCTTGCGCCTTATGATGTGGTAATAGATGGGACAGATAATTTCCCTACTCGTTATCTCACTAATGATGCTTGTGTTTTGCTGAATAAGCCCAATGTTTACGGTTCTATTTTCCGTTTTGAAGGGCAGGCAACCGTCTTTAACTATCAAGATGGTCCTAATTACCGCGATTTATATCCCGAACCACCACCACCAGGAATGGTTCCTTCTTGTGCGGAAGGGGGTGTTTTAGGAGTACTTCCTGGCATTATTGGGACAATTCAGGCAACAGAAGCAATCAAGATTATTTTAGGAGCAGAAAATACTCTTAGTGGTAGACTTTTGCTTTACAATGCCTGGGACATGAAGTTCCGCGAATTGAAGTTAAGACCCAATCCAGAACGCCCTGTAATCGAAAAACTAATCGATTACGAGCAATTCTGTGGGATTCCTCAAGCACGAGCAGAAGCAGCCAAACAACAGCAAGCAATAGCTGAAATTACTGTTCGAGAGTTAAAACAAATCCTTGATAGTGATGCCAAAGACTTTGTTTTGCTCGATGTTCGTAATCCCAATGAATACGAAATTGCCAGAATTCCCGATTCGGTTTTAGTTCCTCTTTCCGAGATTGAAAATGGTTCGGGAATCGAAAAAATTAAAGAGTTAACCAATGGTCATAAGCTTATAGCTCATTGTAAGATGGGCGGGCGATCGGCAAAAGCTTTAGGTATTCTTAAAAAAGCGGGTATTGAAGGAATTAACGTTAAAGGTGGCATTGCTGCCTGGAGTAAAGAAGTCGATCCGAGCGTACCCGAGTATTGAGTAAAAATTAAAGTTTAAGATTAATATTCTCATGGATTATTTTCTATGAGATTTTTTTTGGTCTATATATGTTCGCTTTGTAGTTTGAGGCAAAAAATAGGCAAAAAATATAACCTAAAACCATAAAAAATGGACTGTCTCCGTAGAAAAGTCCATTTTTAACCTATTTATCCAAATTATTTACTTGGCGTGTTTACGATACCAGTCAATAGTATTTTTCAATCCTTGACGAAATTCCATTTCGGCTACAAAACCAAATTTTTCTTTAGCTCTGGTAGTATCGAGACAGCGACGGGGTTGCCCGTTAGGTTTATCGGTTTCCCAAATAATTTCGCCTGTAAATTCCATTAACTCACAAATAAGTTCAACTAAATCCTTAATAGAGATTTCGTAATTGGTACCTAAATTAACAGGTTCGGGTTCGTCATATTTTTGAGTAGCAATTACGATCCCCCTAGCTGCATCAGTAGAATAGAGAAACTCACGGGTAGGGCTACCATCACCCCAAACCGGTAAATGTTTATCGCCCTTTTGTTGTGCTTCGTGTACCTTCCGAATTAAGGCAGGAATTACATGAGAACTCCGAGGATCGAAGTTATCTTCTGGGCCATACAAATTTACTGGTAACAGATAAATTCCCTTAAAACCATATTGTTGGCGATAAGACTGTAATTGAACCAGTAGAGCTTTTTTCGCAATCCCATAAGGGGCATTAGTTTCTTCTGGATAACCATTCCAGAGATCATCTTCTTGGAAAGGAACGGGAGTAAATTTAGGATAAGCACAGATAGTACCCACACAAGTAAATTTTTCTACCCCTGCTTGATAGGCAGCATGAATTAGCTGTGCCCCCATCATTAAGTTATCGTAGAATAATTCGGCTGGTTTTTCCCGATTTAGTCCTATTCCACCTACATGAGCAGCCAAATGAATGACAATATCTTGTTCTTTTACTGCCTGATGACAATTCTCCAAGTTACGGAGGTCGCAATCGCGCGATCGCGGTACAGTAATTTTATCGGGGTTTGCTCCTGCCAATAAGAGTTGGTTAATTACTTGTTTACCAAGAAATCCAGCACCCCCAGTGACCAGAATTCTTTTATCGCTTAAACTGAGCATTATTGTTTAAATCCTTAGTTATCAGTACTCCGAACTCTGAGGCATTGCAGTCTTGGGGGGAGCGATTCTCGCTCTTGACGCGGAATGCGCGGGGGCTTGCGACCTGGAATTCAATTCCAGGTCGTTCCCCCGACCAAGTTCAAGAGACAGCTCCTTGGGTTTTCCCCATGAGCAAATGCCGAACCCAAAGGGCAAACTCACATTAGTCTATAGTCAAAGCCATACCTTGGCGCACAGAAGCATTATCCAGAACTTGACGAGCTTCAACATTTCCATTAGGAGAAGTTAAACCTAAAGCAGCTAAATCTGCATCTACCATGAGTTTGACCAATCCTTCAAAAGTAACTGAAGGTTCCCAACCTAGTTTTTGTCTGGCCTTAGTAGGATCGCCAATGAGTAAATCTACTTCCGCAGGACGTAAATAACGGGGATCGAAAGCTACATAATCTTTCCAGTCAAGATTGACATAATTAAACGCAACATCTAAAAACTCTTCGATCGAGTGAGTTTCTCCTGTGGCTATTACGTAATCATCGGGTCGATCCTGTTGTAGCATCATCCACATTGCTTTAACATAGTCCTTCGCATAACCCCAGTCTCTTTTAGACTCTAGATTTCCTAAGTAGAGTTTTTCCTGTTGACCCGCAATTATTCTGGCTAACGCTCTTGTAATCTTTCTGGTGACAAAAGTTTCTCCGCGACGAGGAGACTCATGATTAAAGAGAATGCCATTACAAGCAAATAACTGATAAGATTCTCGGTAATTAAGGGTTTGCCAATGAGCGTATACTTTAGCACAAGCATAGGGACTACGAGGATAGAAAGGGGTAGTTTCACTCTGAGGTACATCCTGTACCTTGCCATACATTTCTGAAGAACCAGCCTGATAAAACTTAACTTCAATCCCAGTACGCTTTTGGTAGTCGCGAATAGCTTCGAGTAACCGTAAAGTTCCCATGCCTACGGCATCTACTGTATATTCTGGAGAATCAAAACTTACTCTAACGTGAGATTGCGCTCCTAAATTATAAATTTCTGAGGGTTTAACTTCTTCGAGAATACGCCTCAAAGTCGTGCCATCAGTCAAATCTCCATAGTGTAAATATAAACGAGCTTCTGGGCTATGAGGATCGACATAGATATGATCTATTCTATCAGTGTTAAAAGTAGAAGTCCTCCGAATAATTCCGTGAACTTCATAACCTTTTTCTAGCAAAAACTCGCTTAAATAAGAACCATCTTGACCGGTAATACCTGTGATGAGGGCTCGCTTTGACTCAGTCATAGTTTACTTCCAATGTTTAAATAGTTGGTCATCATAAATTAGCTGTAACTAATGCCGATCTATTGTTGGTAGCAGCAATTAGGCTCGATCGTTCTTCCTAAATTAACTTAAAAATCTACCTTTCGTCTTTAGAAAAACCAAAGCTTTTGTCAATATATTACAATTTTCAGACCTATGAAGTATATAATTTGTCGGTTTTAGAGAGTAGGGATTGCGATGCAAACCCGATGAGTTTTGCTCATCTAGGGAACGCGCACCGTTGGGAAACCACCAAACTTATTTACCTTCATGACTACGAGAAACGCAACGCTATGAAACTAATACCCTGAAGATTTCCCAAAAACTAGTTGGTAGATCTAAATTTTAGTTGCCTAATTTAATAAGCACCATTATTACGAGGAAAAATAATTACACCGATAGTTTTAATTACAATCCATAAATCTAATACCCAGTTGCGACTAGTTGCGTAATAAACATCTATTAGTACTCTTTGAGGATAAGGAATATTGTTTCTGCCAGATACTTGCCACAATCCAGTAATCCCTGGTTTAATCGTCAACACTGTATTAATTCGATGACCGTATTTGTGAAGTTCTTCTGGCACTAGGGGTCTAGGACCGACAACACTCATATCTCCTTTTAAAACATTCCAGAATTGGGGAAATTCATCCATACTAGTAAGACGCAAAAATTTGCCAATTCCAGTTATTCTAGGGTCTTGTTTGAGTTTATAGCTTTCTATATACTCCTGACGCATTTGAGGAGATTTAGCTATGATTGTCTCTAATATTTCGTCAGCATTATTCACCATAGTACGGAATTTGATGCAACGAAATGGTTTGAAGTCTTTACCTATTCTTTGCTGGACGTAAAAAATTGGTCCAGGAGAGCTAATAGCAATGATAGTCGCCAAGCCAAGATAGACTGGAGACAATGAAAAAAGAACAAACAAAGAAAAAATAATATCAAATAAGCGTTTGACAAAATCTCCGTCTAAAGCTGGCAAGGAATTACCTTGCTTTTTTTTGGATTTAATAAAAGGTCGAAAACCTTTTTTAACGATCCCTTGTAACAGCTTGACGGAAATAAGTTGGCTGTTAGCAGTCATCTTACTCCTTCACATCACATCACACCACACAGTCCCAATCATAAAGCCAGAAAGTCGCGATCGCGATAAATCTGGTGACAAAGTTGCTATTTTGTCTCAATTTAGTTTACTGAATGAAATTCTTGACAACAGTCAGCAACAAAATTCAAATAGGACTTTTTAAAGATTGTCGGGCTAAATTTATTTGCTTGCAAGCGACAATTTTCCAAATTCAATTGACTTTCAAATCTAGCAAAGGTTTTAACCGCTTCCACAATTGATTCTGGTTGCTGGCTGTCAAATAACAAACCCGTACCTGTTTCTGGATATTGACGAATATCTTTGACTATTTCTGATGCACCACCTCCTTGATAAGCAATTACTGGAGTTCCGCAAGCTTGAGCTTCTACTAAGGCAATACCAAAGTCTTCACAAGCAGCATAAACAAATGCTTTTGCTTTTGCCATATATTTTTCTACTATGTTATGGGGTTGGAATCCCAATACTCGTACATTAGCATTAGCTAATTGACGAATTTTGTCTAATTCGGAACCTTCACCGATAATAACCAATGGTTTTTGGAGTTGATTAAAAGCCTCAACGATTAAAGATACCTTTTTATAACTCACTAATCGCGAAACTGTTAAATAAAAGTCTTCTTTCTCTGGTTGAAAAGAAAACCTTGCTAAATCGACTGGGGGATAAATAACTTTAGCCTGACGGCGATAGCAACGCCAAATTCTTCTGGCTGTATGGTTAGAGTTGGCAATAAAATAATCGACTCGATTAGCTGAGATAACATCCCACTCCCGCAGTCGATGTAATAAATATTTGGTAAGCATACCAGCAACTCCCCTACCCATAAAGCTATTGTTTAAGTAGTCGAAGGTTAAGTCCCAAGCATAGCGCATGGGAGTATGACAATAACAAATATGTAACTGGTGAGGACTGGCGAGAATTCCTTTAGCCACGGCATGAGAAGAGGATAGTATTACATCGTATTCTCTTAAATCTAGCTGTTCGATCGCCAATGGTAGTAGGGGTAAGTATTTTTGTACCCCGTTACGAGCTAAGGGGAAATGTTGTAAAAAAGTAGTGCCAATTGAACGTCCGTATAAATAGCTTTCAGGATTAACCGATTCAAAATCAATTAGAGCATAAAGATCGCCATTGATATTTTTTAATATTTCCTTAACTACTAATTCCGAACCTCCTGTTGCCTTTGGCGTTAACCATTCATGAACTAAAGCATATTTAAATTCCACAGTTAGTTAAATTATTAATACTATATATTTGGTAATTTGATTTTATCAATAAGCTTTTAGCTATTAACTTTTTTATTAGCGTATTTTGTTAAATAATTAAACAATTATTATATTTATCTAAAACATAAATTAGTTATTTTTAGCGATTAATTGCCACTCTTCTTTAGTATCTATAATTTGACTTTCTGGCAAATTAAGTTGTTGACTGATATTTGATTCGAGTAAAAAATAAACATTTTTTTCTTGTCGCCAATATTTTTGTAAGTCTAGATTAGATGCTGGAATAATAGTGCGATCGCTGTAAAAATTTAGAGAAGGACGATGATAAGGATAGGAAGTAAAAATTATCTGTTTGTCAGTTGTTGCTTGTTTAATCATGGCTGCAACTGGTTTGACCCGATAGGCTTCTCCTAACTCCCAAACCCAAGATTGAGAGTTAAAGAATAACAGAAAAGAAACATATAAACCAGTAAAAAGTGTAACTATAAAGTATGGCGATCGCTTTACCAAGAATATGGTGGTAATGGTAAAACTCGAAGCTATCATTACTAAAGCAATTTGTAAGCCTCTATCTGTATCGGTAGCAAAGAAACTAAAGAAAAGATTTCCTCCCCAACTAATTAGGGATAGTAAGACAAACAATCCTACCCACAAAGAAGAATAAGAGCGATGTTTCCACATTTTGGCGATCTTTGCTCCTATTAGCCAAGATAAAGCTGGATAAATAGGAATGACGTACCAAGGAAGCTTTGTTGTCATGCAAGAAATAGCCAACAGGTAAACTCCACTCCAGGTTAAAGCTAATTTTGCCCAACTAGAATGACGCTCGCGGATAGCTAAAATAATGCCTCCTGGTAAAAATAACAACCAAGGATGGGCATATTTAACAATTTCTAACAGATAATACCAAGGAGGGTCTTGATGATTTTCTACTGATGACCAAATACGGCTAAAAGTTTGGTTGACTAGGTTGACTTGGGTAAATTGCTCTCCGTAATGAAGGTATTGACATCCATACCAAGCTAAAGGAGGAATTAAACCTAAAACAATACTACCCCACCAATATTTACTCACCAGGAGTCGAGGATTATCCCATAACACAAATAATAAAGCGATCGCCCCTAGCAAAAAACCCATCATCAGTCCTTTGGTGAGACAAATAAGTCCTAGTCCTAAACCCACTCCCCACAAAGCACGAAGATGATAACGAGAGCGCAAAATAGACCAAATAACTAGTAAAAAGAAACAAACTATTGCCCCATCCAACATCGCCAGACGACCATGACGAATCATGGGCAATAAGGTCAAATATACTAAAGAAGAAAAAACTGCTGCTGAATGGTGCTTAAAAATTTCTTTGCCTACAGCATAGACTAGAGGAACTGATAAAGCAGTAAGTGTAGCCGTCGGTAGTCTAGTACTCCATTCATTTACTCCAAACCAAGAATAGGATAGAGCAATCAGCCAATGAATCAAAGGCGGTTTATTTAGATAAGGTTGACCGTCAAGAGTTGGATAAAGCCAGGTGTTACTACCCACGGTCGAACGATAAATTTCTCTAGCTACACCAGCTACAATACCCTCATCCCAATCTCTTAACGGTACTCCACCCAAATTAAAGCCAAATAAAATGATAGCTGCAAGACTAATGCCTAACAGCCAAAACCATTCCGAGTATTTGTATTTGCTTGCTTGAGAAAAAAATGGGTAATTTTTCTTAAAAATCACTAGAGTCTGATGAATAATTACTCATATTACTAGGGTCATTATCCCTTTTAGACCCTAACAAATCTAGACGATCGACTCTAATTACTGGTCGAGATCTTTGCGCCCCCGTATTGCGATCGCTCCAAGTTTCAATTTTTAAAGAGCCTTGAACACCAATTAATCTACCTTTCTTGACGTAATTATAGGCTACTTCTGCTGTTTTACCCCACATTTCCAAATTAAACCAATCGGGAGTATCGCTGTTACGACTGCGACGGCGTACCGCCAAGGTTAGTTTGCACAATTGCCCACCCTGATCGAAATATCTGATCTCTGGATCGGTACCAGCACGCCCAACTAAGTTAACAACATTAAGACTCATAAATCACCTAGATTAATAGTACTAGAGTACTTTTATCTGCTCTAGTTTAGCAAATTCTGAGTCTAGATATTATTCTTGTGGGGATAAGACAGTGAGGTTGTGGTCGGTTAAAAGTCAAACTCTACTCCATACTTTTCAGGGTCATGAAAAATCGGTTTATTCCGTAGCCTTTAGTCCTGATAGTCAATACATCGTCAGTGCCAGTGGAGACAAGACTGTACGCTTGTGGCCAGGGATTAATTGGCAAGATTGGTTAGCATTGGGATGCCATCGATTAAAATTACATTCAGTTTTTGTCTCTACTCAAGCAGATACTATAGAAGCAGCAAGCACTTGTCTCAAATATGGCAATTGGAATAACTCAGAAAAAGCCGATTTTTTAGTCAGACAAGGATTGGCTTTCGCAAAAGAAAAAGCCGATCTAAAAGAGGCAAAAACTAAGTTTAAACAAGCACACAAATTAGATTCTACCTCGGTCGATCTAGCAGATTTAGAAGCTAAAGCAGAACAATTGGCAGCCACAAGTTCAAAACAAACCCGTTAATAGGTATTCGCCAAAACATTCGATCGCTTTGGTTATTGCGTTATCATAAGTAATAACATTGTTATAACCAACCATGGAAACAAGACTAAGTAAAATTGGTAATTCTCAAGGAATAATAATTCCCAAAGCAATTATCGAACAATGCGGACTAAAAGAAAAAATCAAGATGGAAGTTAAAAACAACTGCCTGATAATCTCTTCTGTTAATCCTAGAGAGGGATGGGAAGAAGCAATTTTAGCAGCAGGTAATAGCGATGATGATGAATTGCTAATGGGAGATTATCTGGAACATAGTTGGGATGAGGAGGAATGGACTTGGTAGCCTATCCTCAACGTGGCGAGATTTGGTTGATTAATCTCGAACCAACTATAGGCTCAGAAATTAGAAAAACCAGACCTTGCCTTATTATTTCTCCTAATGAAACAAATCGACTGCTGAAAACAGTAATTGTTGCTCCTTTAACTAGCACTATCAAAAGTTATCCTACTAGATTGACGATCGATTTTAAACAAAGAAAAAGTAGCGTTGTTCTAGACCAAATTCGGACAGTAGACAAAATAAGGTTGTTGAAAAAATTAGGAACTATCTCTACAGAGGAAGGTCAATCAATTGCCAATATTCTTACTCAGATGTTCTCTTGGTAAAGTGTGCAATTCCCTCCAATTATTTGAAATAGAAAAAAGAATGTTACACATCGATATCCGTATCCCCATATCTCCTAGTCTCCGAGTCAGCTATCTGTAGCAAACATTCAAATATTTCATATTATAGGAGGTCATCTTGTTTTAACTCAGCAATTAAATCTGCATGGCTAGTAGTTGGTTCATCTCGCCTTTCTGCTGCGATCACGCAGTGCCAGGCTTTGCCCGATCGCTAAATCTTCTAGATCTTCTAGTAATTCTTCAAATTGCTCAATAGATAAAATAACTGCGGTTTTTTCTCCTAATTTATTGGTAATGTAATTTAAGGTTAAATGTAAATAACCTCGATCGTCAAAAAAACCCAGGTGTAAATTTTTCCATTTTTAACTCGGCTTAATCCTTAAACGAGAAGTATTGGCTATAATCTCAAAAAACAGAAAGATTAGTTCGTTTTCATCAAACTGAAGTTACCCTTTAACAACCGCTATAGGACGCAGACGAGCTACTTTATGGGCAATGCCAGCGTGAGTTACTGTTTCTACTACTCTGCTCACATTTTTATAGGCTTGAGGTGCTTCTTCTGCTAGTCCAGGCATTGAACCAGCGCGGATATTAATACCTTCTTTTTCTAATTCTGCCCGCAAGCGATCGCCCCTAATAGTGCGTTTTGCCTGTCGGCGACTCATTACCCGTCCAGCACCGTGACAGCTTGAACCAAAGGATAGCTCTTCATTAGCTTTAGTACCCAACAGAATCCAACTTTCAGTTCCCATCGAGCCAGGAACGAGAACTGGTTGACCAAAGGGACGATATTCTGAGGGTAATCCGCTAAATCCTGCTCCAAAGGCTCGTGTAGCTCCTTTGCGATGGACGCAAACTGTTAATTCTTCTCCTTCAATTTGATGAGTTTCAATCTTCGCCATATTGTGGGCAATATCATAGACTTGACGCAGAGATTGCCCTGCTTGAGAGCCAAACACCTCTTGAAAACTACGTCGAGCGTGATAGGCTAATGCCTGACGGTTGGCAAAAGCATAATTTGCTGCCGCTTTCATGGCTGCTAGGTAAGCCTGTCCTTCGGGAGAATTAAAGGGAGCGCAAACCAATTCTCGATCGGGTAATTTAATCCCGTAGTTAATTACTGCCCACTGGAAATCCTGGACGTAATCGGTACAAATTTGGTGTCCGAAACCACGAGAACCGCAGTGAATCTGCACGGCAAGGCAACCTGCTTGTAAACCCATTACTGCTGCTGCTTCAGAGTCAAACACTTCCTCAACCACATCTACTTCTAAAAAGTGATTGCCTGCTCCTAGAGTCCCTAACTGACCTTTTCCTCTTCGTTTGGCTCTTTGACTGGCTTTGGCTGGGTCGGCTCCTTCTAAGCAGCCAAATTCTTCTGTTCTCTCTAAGTCTTCTTCGGTGGCATAGCCTTTCCCTAATGCCCAACGCGCCCCTTGACGACAAACGCGATCGAATTCCTCGACAGATAGAGGCAGACTACCACCTTTTCCTACTCCACTGGGGCAGTTGCGATATAAAGTACTAGCTAAATCATTTAAATAGGGTATGGCACTTTGATATTCAATTGGCGAGGCTAAAACCCTCACTCCACAGTTGATGTCGTAACCGACTGCTCCTGGGGAAATAATTCCTTCTGGTACTCTGGCAGCCATCACCCCGCCTATCGGCATACCATAGCCTTGATGAACATCAGGCATAATCGCTACGTGTCCTACCAAACCAGGTAAACAGGCAACGTTAACTGCTTGGGTAAGAGATAAATCTCCGAGGGCATCTTCGATTAAATCTTCGTCGGCAAATATCCAGACAGGTACATTCATCTCTGGATGAAAAGATGTCGGGATTTCCCACAGATAATCACTAATGCGCTGTAAATCTTGTTTTCTAATCGTCATAGCCCCTCCTCCTGTCAAGTTTAGCGGGGGCATAGTCAATAAATTTTTCTGACTACTTTTTTCCCTTACACATCTAATACTAACGTGACTTCCAACCCTGATTCTATTTTGCGAATAGCTAAATTATGATAAGTCACTGCTTTGATATCTTTAAGCCATTGTTGAGTAGGTGCGCCAGTAACTTTTGCTTGTAAATTTTTCTCATCGAGATGTTGGATTTCTAGTCGATCGAATCCTAACCCTTCACTTTCATGGAGATAGAGTAATTCGTTTAACCATGCAACCAAAAGACTTTCACCATCGATCCCTTTCAATTGAATTTCTTGCGTTATCCGAGAACCTGAAGCTAACTCCATCCCCACCAAAGAATATAGACCCAAGGCTGCTTGAATAAATAATTGAGCTAAGTTTTCTCCTCTAACTCGATAAGCCCAATCGGCAGTATGTTCGATTTCTTCAAAGTTGTTTACTTGAGGTGATTCTGAACTTGGCATCGTCTTTAAGAATTAGTAATTTTTTCACCCAAAAATAAACTGAAAGCCTCTCTAGTTTATACTGCTTTGGGGTTGTCCTACAGGAATTAGATAGAGAACCTTTTCTCGTTCTCTCAAGTCTAAAATCTGCGCGACGGGAAGCTGTTTAAATGCAGCGACGGTCACTCCACCCAATCCTAAAGCCACCGCTTGCAAGAGTATATTCTGAGCCACGTGTCCTGCTTCGAGATGCACGTAGCGAATCCCTCGGTTACCATATTTGCCTGTAGTGCGTTCATAAATGCCCGCGATCGCAAATAGGCACGGTGCTTCTTCTATCCAACCTTGATCTGGAGTAGTTTGTCTTAATTGTTGCCGTACATCTGCCTCAATTTTCTGCACCAGAAGATGGTTGATGGGGCGATAATGAAAAACTCCTTGAGAATTGGCTAGATAAACTTCTAGTGGATAAAGTGCCCCCGCCGAAGGTGCTGTTCTCCGTCCTTCTAAATAGTCAGTAATTCCCTGAGCTGCCCACAGTATTTGACCGATTTCCGCTAAAGTTAATTCTCGTCGCTCGAATTCTCTCAGCGATCGCCTTTGAGCTAAAGCTGATTCGAGAGACAGACTCCCTTCTAGTTGAGGAGAGGGCAGCTTAATTAGTCCGTTGCTTTGTTGTAAAATCACTCTCCTATTGATTTTTTCCTCTGAACCCTTCTATTCTCATGATAGCTATCAGCGAATTCTGGTATTGTCGAGCGTTCCTAGAGAAGATCCGAACTCCTGGGGAAATTAAGTGCGAGCTTAAAGTTGGTGTCTTTAGTGAAGCTTTGCTCCCATTAGATAACTTGGCTGTGGCTCAATGTTATTTGTTTTAGTGCCACAGAGTATTAATCATCTTCCCATTCTTCTTTACCTGAGTCTGAAATCTGGAATGAATCTGACTTAACAGTAAGATGGCAAATTCAAACCCATGCTTTCACGGAAGCAGTCGCCAGTTCTGGGGAGAACCGTTTTCGAGCCGAAGGAAACAAAACTTTAGTGGAGCATCGAGGAGAGTTGAGGATTGACCCAGAGAAACTGACAGGAATTCCCCAAGTTCTCAGAAGTCAAATTGCCGAGTTGAGCGAGAAGTTTCTGGCTCAACAGATATTCGGGAGCTTAAAACAAATGGGAGAAGGAGTTAGGCAAGAGCTGGAAAAAACCGTGAAAATGGGACCCTGATTAAAGAACTAACCACTGAGCACCTACACCCTAGAGCTAGTTCTATTTTATCCTTGAGCTCATGGGTTTTAAACCCATGAGCTCAAGGATAATTAAGTCATCCGTTCCCTGGGTGTTTTCAAACCGCGATTGTTAAGCTTAGACGCATTTAATTAGCATAATTGGCAATTTGTTCAGAAAGCGTCAATCTTTCTCCCCTGCTCCCCTGCACCTGAAGCTCCCCTGCTACCTTCACTATGCAATTTGAATGAAGATAAGCTTATTGGTATCGAGAGGCATTTTCCCTGGCTCCTTACGGATAATGACTAAATCGATTGAGCTGAAGTAAGATAGCATTTGAACCATTTACTTGCCAGCCGCGCCACCTCCTCTAAGGCACCCGATTCTTCAAATAGGTGCGTTGCTCTCGGGACAATCTCGAGTTGTTTTTCAGTCCGCAGTTGTGCCAGTGCTGACTGATTCATCTCGATTACTGGGCGATCGTAACCACCAACTATTAAGAGTGTGGGGGCTTGGACGCGCTCCAGCACCGAGCCAGCTAAGTCCGGTCGTCCGCCACGAGAAACAATAGCACTAACAGCCTCTGGACGTTCCACTGCCGCTACCAAGGCAGCAGCAGCTCCCGTACTGGCACCAAAGTAGCCAATCCGAAGATGGTGAGTGCTGGGATTTTGCAGCAGCCAGTCTGTCGCGCCCACGAGCCGTGTAGCCAGTAAATCGATGTCAAAGCGGAGATGTCTCGTCCGCAAGTCAATTGCCTCCTCCTCGACCGTAAGCAGATCGATAAGTAAAGTAGCTAATCCTGCTTCTCGCAACACTTGGGCAACGTAGCGATTGCGGGGACTATGGCGACTGCTGCCACTGCCGTGGGCAAATAACACGATACCTTCAGCTTTTTTAGGCGTGCAGAGATTGCCCTTTAGGGAAACCGAGCCTGCCGTAACCGAGACGAGAGACTTTGGAAAAGATTCTGAGATTCTATTCATAGATCGATCCTCCTGCTGAGAATTTGCTCCCGCTCGATGTTGCAGTTTGTTCCTTCATAATTCGTGCTAAGCTTAGCCGTACTTCTGCATCGCTTGTGGGGGAAAAGTCGTCGTACCAGAGACTGATTGCAGAAAGCCACTCTGGGGTGAGGAGGCAGACAACCTCATCTACTTCGTCTTTCAGCTCTTGACAGACAGCAGGCGGTGCTACAGGTATAGCAACAACAATATGTTCTGGTTGCTGTTGTTTAATAGTAGATATAGCAGCCTTAATGGTCGAGCCCGTAGCAATCCCATCATCAACCAAAATGATGGTGCGATGACTTAAATCGGGAACTGGACGATCGCCCCGATAAACGCGAGCGCGTCTCTCTAATTCTTGTTGTTCCCTGGTAGCAACTTCTTCGAGTGCTTTCTGGGAGATGCTTAATGACCGCACTAGAGCTTCATTCAGAACCATAATTCCCCCTGTAGCGAGCGCTCCCATCGCTAACTCTTTATGTCCTGGTACGCCCAACTTCCGCACAATACAGATATCTAAGGGAGAGTGAAGAACCTTAGCCACTTCAAATGCCACTGGCACACCACCACGAGGCAGACCCAAAACCAGTACATCTGGAAGATTAGCATAATTTGGTTTGAGTCTTTTCGCCAATAAGCGACCAGCCTCGGTTCGATTGCGGAATGTTGTCTTCATTGTCTTGTTGACCTCTTAAATTCAATTTCAGTTCTAGCTTGTTAACAGTTGTGGGATGTTAGTCTGCCAAGCACGAAGCGAGCGCATCTCAACTATCAAAAATGACCGCAAGGAACGGTTCTCAAACCGAACTATAGACAACCTTTGCTGTTGACGAGTAGCTCTTATCGACCCTAATTACTCGTTTATTGTGAGAGCTATCTTGCCTCGGAGGAATTATCGCTGGTTGCTGGTTGCGGGGTTCTTCTTGGAGAGCAGGGTGATGCACTATAACCATCTTGGCTTACCTCATTAAGCTCTCTACTTCGATCTTATCGCTTTTATCCAAGTCAGTAGCACCATAATGTAGATAAGGTTTTACTTTGGGGAGGGATTGCCCGTCCAGCTTTTGGTGGTGGTAAGGTCAGTAGAGCACAAAGTCACGAAATAATGCGGTTTTCGTGCTTCCGCGAGCGAGTTTTTACCAATGATTGGCGATCGCCTGAGATAGAATCAACATCCCACTAAGCCTCCCTTCTAAGATCCCGTGAAAATTCAGAATGAATTATAAAGCCCAATAACTGGCAGTGGGACAGTTACCATCCAAAAATCCCTTACCGACCATTTTTTCTCTTCTGCTAAACAAACACCAACACTACCGGATTTTCCGAGAGTTTTGCTCGAAGCTGTTGCGAATTACGAATCAAAACGATGCTTGTGGTTATTGGCAAGTTAAGCTGAAATTAGACTCAGGCAATAAACATTCAGAGTCACCTCGCTTTAGTTATGTAATTAGCTGTATGTAACCGCCATGAGAATTCTTTTGATTGAAGATGATGAGCTAATTGCTCGACAGCTTGTCCCAAAGTTAACTCATCAGAACTATACCATCGATGTTGCTGCTGATGGTCAAACAGGCTTGGGACAAGCAGAAGCCTTTCCTTACGATCTAATTTTGTTAGATGTGATGCTGCCGAAAATTGATGGAATTAGTATTTGTCGGCGGTTGCGAACGCAAGGAATTAAAACTCCCATCCTGCTGTTGACTGCTCAAGATAACAGCACCAACAAAGTTATGGGGTTGGATGCAGGGGCAGATGACTATTTGACCAAGCCCTTTGACTTGCAAGAGTTATCGGCACGAATTAGGGCTTTGCTGCGAAGAGGAGATACGAGTGCAACACCAATTTTCAGCTGGGGAGATTTATCCCTAGATCCCAGTACCTGTGAAGTTACCTATCAGAAGCGGTTAATTTCCCTAACACCCAAAGAATATGGTCTTTTAGAACTGTTTTTGCGCAATAAACAGAGAGTGTTTAGTCGCAGTGTTATCTTAGATCGTCTTTGGTCTTTTGATGTCTCTCCAGGAGAGGAAACAGTTACGGCTCACATTAAGGGATTGCGACATAAACTCAGAAGTGCTGGATTAAAAGACGATCCCATTGAAACAGTCTATGGCATTGGCTACCGTTTGAAAAACCCAAAACCAAAAAAGGAAAAAACAAGGGCGATCGAACAGCCAACATCTCGATGGGATATACGGGAGGTTTCCGCTCATCCCTCTCGATCCAAAGACCTCTCTCCCGAGATCGAGAAAAAAGCGATCGAGGCAGCTACCGCCGTTTGGCAGCGAGTTAAGAACAAACTTGACAGCCGAGTTGCGGCGATCGAGAAGGCAACTGATGCCTTACTCAATAATAATTTGGCAGATAAACTACGACAGCAGGCAATAACAGCAGCCCACAAGCTGGCGGGTTCGTTAGGAATGTTTGATGTGGATGAAGGTTCTCGTCTGGCAAAAGAAATTCAACAAATCTTGCAATATTCCCAACCATTAAATCGAGAACAAAAACAGCATTTATCTGAGTTGCTGGTAGCAATGCGACAAGAATTAGCACGAGCTACTAAAGGAAAAGTTCCCGATCTTCTCTCGGTGGACGAAAGACCTTTACTGCTAATAGTGGAACGAGATGAAATTCTGGGGGAACAATTTCTACAGGAAATTAAAAACTGGGAAATGCGTTGTGAAGTTGTCCGCGACTCTAACTTTGCCAGAGAATGGATCTCCCGCCAACGTCCCGAAGCAGTCTTACTCGATCTGGCCGAAACAGCGATCGCCGACAAAGAACTAACCTTACTCGGAGAATTGAGTGCCTGTACTCCACCAGTACCAGTCTTGGTGCTAAGAGCTAAGGATAACTTGCTAGAAAGAGTTAAAATTTCTAGTTTGGGGGGACGGGGATTTTTACCGCCAACGATGTCTACCCATCAAGTATTGACAGCAGTTACCGAAGTCTTACAAAGAGTGCGCCGTACTGAAACGAAAATTTTGGCGGTAGATGACGACCCTTTGATTCTCCAAGCTTTGCGCCATATGTTAGAACCTTGGGGAATTGAAGTCTTTACTCTGGCAGAGCCCTTAAAATTTTGGTCAACCCTAGAAGCAGTTACACCAGATTTATTAATTCTCGATTTAGAAATGCCCCATATTAATGGGCTAGAACTATGCCAAGTCGTGCGCAATGACCGACATTGGTCAGAATTACCCATCCTGTTTTTGACGGTGCATCAAGATGCAGCAACCATGCAGCGAGTTTTTGTCGTGGGGGCCGATGATTATGTAAGTAAACCGATTGTAGTTCCAGAATTACTCGCACGCATCCACAATCGCCTGGAGCGATCGCAACTACTGCGGACGAGGGCTGAAACCGATATTCTAACTGGAGTCGCCAATCGTTATCGGTTTACTCGAGAACTGACCGAGTTACTGCAATTAGCCAAACGATGCGGTCAAACCCTCTGTTTTGCCGTGCTAGATGTGGACAATCTGCAACAGATTAACGCTCGATACGATCATACCGTAGGCGATCGCGTTTTATCTCACTTGGGCAAACTACTACAAAAACATTTTTCCAGTGAAGATCTTGTTGCCCGTTGGGGAGGGGCACAATTTGCAGTAGGTATGTATGGCATGACCTACGAAGAAGGAAAATCGAGGTTGGCAAAATTACTGAAAATCCTACATCAAGAACCGTTGTCTCTCAAGACAAAGGGTTTGTTAACCGTAACTTTTAGTGCAGGTGTAGTGCAATATCCACAAAATGGCGAGCGAGTGCAGGAGTTGTATCGAGCTACCAGAGCTTTACTAGTTGAGGCAAAAGCCCAAAAAGGCGATCGCATCATCTCAGCAAAGGAGTAGTAAGTAGGTGGGCATAATTAAATATAAAATGGTTGTGCAAGGTCAGAGGTCAGGGGTTAGGGGTCAGAGGTCAGGATTAGACATTTTATAGTCAAGGTCTTATAAATTATTTTGCCTACCTACTTAAATAACAGTAGTCAATAACAAAAGTAATAATAACCAGTCCTATGTTTTACTAACGACTAACAACTAACAACCAACAACTATAGCAATCGAAGTATAATTCAGGACAAATGATTAAACTCTTTCTACTTCATCAATTAGTTACAAAACACAACCGATAACTCTCTCTGCGTCCTCTGTGCCCTCTGCGGTTTAATAAAAAGATAGTCACCGTTACACCGCCGTACAACGAACGGGGCGTACAAGCTCTTGAATTAAATTCAAGAGACAGCCCCTCCGGTGTCTGCGGTGACCGGCGTTCCCCGGTCAATTTCACGTCCTAACCTTTAATTCGATTGCTATAACAACCAACAACTAACAACTAACAACCATTACCGATCGAGCTGCGAAAATTAATTGGAATGACTATATTACTCATTACTTCTGACTCACACAATTTTAAAGTGTTCTATCCGAACAGAGTTTAGTATCATAATCATGGCAAGCCAAAACCCAGCACTACAGCAAGCAATTCTAGACGGTGCTAATTATACGATTATTTCCACCACCGTAGACGGCATAATTACCACCTTTAATAAAACTGCCGAACGTTGGTTGGGCTACTCGGCAGCAGAAGTAGTAGGCAAAACAACCCCAATCCTGATTCACGACCGCCAAGAAGTCGAACAGCGAGCGCGAGAATTATCTCAGGAGTTAGGGGTAACCATTCAACCAAAGTTTGATGCTTTTGTGGCTAAAGCCCGTCGCGGAGAGCCAGACGAACGGGAATGGACTTACATTCGCAAAGATGGTTCGCGTTTCCCAGTGCGCTTGTCGATCGTGGCTTTAAGAGATGAAAGCGAAAAAATTACGGGATTTCTGGGGATTGGTAGCGATCTGAGCGAATCCAAGCGAACACAAGCTGAATTAGAGCGATTTTTCAATTTATCTCTCGATTTACTATGTTTGGCAGGATTAGATGGCTATTTTAAGCGAGTTAATCCAGCATTTGAAGAAATACTTGGTTATTCGCCAACAGAACTTCTGGCACAACCTTTTATCAATTTTGTCCATCCTGAAGATCGTACTGCTACCCTAGCTGAAACAGCTAAGTTAGCGACGGGAATCCCTACGATTGACTTTGAAAATCGCTATCGCTGTCAAGATGGAACTTATAAGTGGTTAGCTTGGAGAGCCTTCCCCGTAACGGAAGAGGGTCTATTGTATGCTGTTGCTCGCGATATCACCGAACAAAAAAGCGTCCGAGCAGAACGATTGCAGCTTATCGAACGGGAAAGAACTGCCCGCGATCGCCTGAATAAGATTCTGGAGAGTATTACCGATGCATTTTTCACTCTCGATCGACGCTGGTGTTTTACCTATATTAACCGTCATGCCGAACTGCTATTACAAAGACAACAAGCAGAACTCTTAGGCAAAAACATTTGGGATGCATTTCCCGAAGCAGTAGGTTCTACTTTCGAGCGAGAATATCAGCGGGCGGTCGTCGAACAAGTCAGCGTCGAATTTGAAGAATTTTATCCATCCTTAAATATGTGGTTTGCAGTTCATGCTTATCCTTATGAGAATGGATTATCTGTTTATTTTCAAGATATTAGCGCTCGCAAGCAAGCAGAAGCCAAACTAAGAGAAAGTGAGGAACGTTTCCATGGGGCATTTGACAATGCAGCGATCGGCATGGCCATTGTCTCCCTAGAAGGTCGTTGGTTACAGGTTAATCGTTCCCTCTGCAAGATGATAGGCTATTGCGAGTCGGAATTGTTGGCTACTACCTTCCAAGAAATTACTCACCCCGATGACCTCGAAACCGATTTAAGCTGTGTACGTCAGATGCTGGCGGGAGAAATTCCTTACTATCATCTCGAAAAGCGATATCTGCACAAACAGGGTGATATAGTCTCGATTATGTTAAGTGTTTCTTTGGTTCGAGATAGTGAAGGTAATCCTTTATATTTTATCGCTCAGATTCAAGATATTACCGAGCGCAAATTGGCAGAATCTTCCCTACGTAAAAATTCAAAAACACTACAAAACTTTACTGCTAACTTAAAACATCTGCATCGGATCAACACTACAGAATATTCCAATTTTGAGGCTTTGTTTACCGATTGTCTGGAAACAGGATGTGAAATTTTTGGGCTATCTACGGGCATTGTCAGCCATGTCCGAGATTGTAACTATACCATCCTTGCTGTCAAAACCGACCTTCCCATAGAAGCAGGTGCGGAATTTGACCTAAAAGATACTTATTGTAAGAGAGTGGTTCGGGAAAAAAGCACAGTTGCCTACGATCGAGTCGGCAACATAAAAACCATGCAAACTCACCCCGTATATCAAAATTTAAAACTAGAATCTTATATCGGAACTCCGATCTTTGTTAGAGGGAAGATTTATGGTACGCTCAATTTTTCTAGTACTGAGGTAAGAAAAGAGGATTTTCAACCCCAAGAACGGGAATTTATCGAACTAATGGCACAAAGCATCGGTCGTTTTATTGCTGCTTGGGAAACTGAAATGGAACGCGCCTCAGCTGAAGCAGCCCTGCGAGAAAGCGAAGCCCGATTTCGTACCGTGGCAGATAGTGCGCCGGTTTTATTGTGGATGGCGGGGACAGACAAACTATGTAACTTTTTTAATAGCAGTTGGTTGCGTTTTACTGGCAGAACTTTAGCAGAAGAACTGGGTAATGGCTGGACAGCAGGAATACATCCAGACGATTTACAGTATTTTTTAGATACTTACAACACTGCTTTTGATGCCAGAGAAGGTTTCCAAATTGAGTATCGTCTGCGACGGGCTGATGGAGAATATCGTTGGATTTTAGATACTGGCAGACCGAGATTTTTACCTGATGGTAGCTTTGCTGGTTATATTGGTTCTTGTTTTGATATTAGCGATCGCCGAGAGTTAGAAAAACTGAAAGATGAATTTGTCTCCGTAGTTAGCCACGAATTACGCACCCCTCTAACTTCAATTCAGGGAGCTTTGGATTTGTTAGCTGGTGGGGCATTAGACGATCGACCCGATTATGCCCGACATATGCTCAAAATTGCTGCCAAAAATGCAGATCGCCTCGTACACCTGATTAATGACATTTTGGATATCGAACGCATCGAGTCAGGCAAAGTCACAATGCTCAAACAAGCTTGTGATGTTGCTTATTTAATGAATACCGTTGTCGATGTCGTGGACAATATGGCAAGACAAGCGGATGTGCGACTATCAGTTACTCCTTGTTACGCTAGAGTTTGGGCAGATCCAGACCGCATTATTCAAGTTCTAACTAACTTACTAAGTAACGCAATTAAATTTTCCGCTCCAGGCTCGACAGTGTGGTTGACGGCTGAAATAAGTCATGAAGAAATATCTTCCCACGATATTCCCTATGTAACTTTTCAAGTTCGCGATCGCGGACGGGGTATTCCCGAGCGTAAACTCGAAACTATTTTTGGACGTTTCCAACAGGTAGATGCTTCTGACTCTCGCAAAAAGGGAGGAACGGGCTTGGGTTTGGCAATCTGTCGCAGTATCGTACAGCATCACGATGGTCAGATTTGGGTTGAAAGCACTTTGGGAGAAGGTAGTACCTTTTTCTTTACTCTTCCTCTGTTGCCAGAAGAAACAGAAATGGAGACAGAAACTAATTCTAATGGTCCACTGATTCTCTTGTGCGATGATGACCCCTCAATACGGACAGTAGTAAGAACTACCTTAGAACAGCAAAACTACCGCGTAGTCGCAGTTGCATCTGGTCAAGAGGCAATTGAACAAGCAGCTCAAGTTCATCCCGATGTTATCCTGCTCAATTTAATGATGCCTGCGATGAACGGTTGGGAAACATTAGCCAATTTGAAGGAACAAGAAGCAACCAAAAATATTCCCGTAATTATTCTTAGTGGCTTGTCACCAGATAGCAAAAAATTGCATCCAGAAATTAGCGACTGGCTCGTTAAGCCTCCAAAACAAAAGTTATTATTTCAAGCCTTAGAGCAAGCTTTAGCGCAACAGAATCAAAACCTTCGTGTTCTAATTGTCGAAGACGATGCCGATTTAGCACAAGTACTCATGGCAATGTTTGAGCGGTACGGTATTACAACTTATCATGCTCAGACAGGAAAGGAAGCAATTAATCTCAGTCAACAAATTATGCCGAATCTACTGGTACTGGATTTAGTATTGCCCGAATATGATGGCTTTGCCGTAGTAGATTGGTTACGACAGCATAATCGTTTGTGCCATATGCCTATGGTGGTTTACACTGCCAAAGACATCAACAATATCGATCGAGAACGACTGAAGTTAGGAAAAACCCTATTTCTGACCAAAGGACGGATTCATCCCGAAGAATTTGAGCAGAGAGTTATTAAATTACTCAATCGCCTGATTCGCGGGATTAAGTGAGCATTCTACAAAAGAAGGGTTAACTACAAAAAAAGGGCGATCGCCAGTACTCACAAGTTCTTCAAATTTTTTGCTTAGTCTTATAAGGCAAGAGGTAAGAGGCAACATAAAGATGAATTCGATCGATAAAGACAAGAGAGTAGTTCATTCAATCGATGATGGAAGTGAACTACTCTCTGTAGAAGTCCGTGAGAATAAATCCTTGAAGAATATAGTTACAGCTATCGTCAAAAATACGTTGGCATACGGATTACTTCTCACCTGCGCTGTCTTACTTGGAGATTTAGCACTCGGTCAGAACAGTCGAATACCTTTGCATCAGACCAAAACGACAAAGATTCAAAGCGATAATTACGGCGAGCAACTGGGAACCGTTCGCTTTCCAGTGTCCTGCAATGAATTAGCCCATCAACATACAGAGCGCGGTCTTGCTCTGCTCCATCATATGACCTACGAAGACGCAAGGGCGAGGTTTGCTCTGGCTACCAAAGCCGATCCAGAATGTGCGATGGGTTATTGGGGTCAGGCTATGAGCTACATTCATCCACTGTGGTCGGATCCTCCTAGCCGAGAAAACTTCGTGAAAGGGCAAGAATTGGTCGATGAAGCCAAAACTAGAGGACAAAAGACTGAGTGGGAGAAAGCTTATATAGATGCAGTGGCTGCTTATTATTCACCAGGCTGGAGTCGCGATGAAAAGCCCAATCTGGTCGGTTTTGAGGAGGGTTGGCAAAAAGTTTATCACGAGTTCCCCGAAGACCCCGAAGCAACTTCCATCTATGCACTTGCCCATATGGGCACCGCAGAACCTTCAGATAAGAGCTATGTTAAACAGAAGCGCGCAGCCGAGCTAGCCAAACAGGTTTTAGCTGAAATTCCAAATCATCCTGGCGCACATCACTACATTATTCACGCCTATGACTATCCTCAACTGGCTGAAGAAGCCTTGGAAGTGGCACGCAGCTATGGCAAGATAGCCCCTGAGATTCCTCACGCCCTTCATATGCCTTCACATATTTTCACTCGGCTCGGTCTTTGGCAGGAATCGATCGCCATGAACAAACGCTCGGCTGATGCTGCCCTCAAACACCCAGTAGGAGAGAAAATATCTTTACACTATCCCCATGCCCTCGATTATTTAGCCTATGCTTATCTACAGCGTGCTGAGGATACTCAAGCGAAATACGTATTAGATCTAATTAAAAACATAGAAGATCCCGTTCAGCCTCACGTTGCTAGTGCCTACACTTTGACTTCTCTTCCCGCACGCTTGGCTCTAGAACAGCAAAAGTGGACTGATGCCATCTCTCTTCAACCAAGAGTACCGAGGGATTATCCCTGGAATCAGTTTCCAGCGATGGAAGCAATAACGCATTTTGCTCGGGCGCTCGGCGCAGCGCGAAGTGGTAATGAAACGATAGCTCGTCAGGCACTCGATGAATTAGCCCTCCTGCGCGATCGGGCTGCTGAGACATCTGCTTACTGGGGAAAACAAATTGAAATTCAGCGACTGGCAGCGAAAGCATGGCTGATATATCAGGAAGGCGATCGCCAAGAAGCGCTTGAAGTAATGCGCGAGGCTGCTGAGATGGAAGCTTCTACGGAGAAGCATCCCGTAACACCAGGAGAAATATTGCCAGCTTCTGAGTTGCTTGCCGATATGCTGCTTGAAGAAGGTCGCTACCAGGAAGCCCAAACAGCATACTTGAATGTGTTGAAGCGCAGTCCCAACCGCTTCAATAGCCTATACGGTGCTGGTCGCGCTGCTGAGTTAAAGGGAAACGACAACCAGGCAAATTTCTACTACAGAAAGCTGATCGAGATAACCGACCCTGAAGCTGAGAGAGAGCGATTACAATACGTCAGGGATTTCTTGGCTAAAAATTAACCAAGACAGGAGGCAGAATTCTTTTTTCTATTCGGTATTAGTTGTTTGCAGAAGAGACATGACTACTAAACGCATTCTCGTTATTGACGATGATGAAGATATTCAAGATGTTGCTCGGGTTGCCTTGGAAGTAGTAGGAGGCTGGGAGGTAATAACTGCTAGTTCTGGGAGTGAAGGCATACACTTGGCAGCTATCGAACAACCCGATGCAATTCTATTAGATGTGATGATGCCCGATCTCGATGGTATCGCCACCCTCGAACAATTAAAAGCTAATCCCGCAACTAAGGCAATTCCCGTTATTTTACTCACGGCGAAAGTACAATCAAGCGATCGCGATCGTTTTGCCCACATAGATATCATTGCTATCATTACTAAACCTTTTAAAACAATGCTTTTGGCCAACCAAGTTACAGAAATTCTGGGCTGGTGAGAGACAGGGGAGAGGGCAGGGCTATTTCATTCTGACTGCGATCGACCAAGAAATGAATTTCTTGGCTTAAAGTCAAAGTCCGTCTTATAGGACTTTATATGCAAAGATGCGAGAATTTATTCTCTGGCTTTTTAGAATGAAATAGCCCTGGGGGAGAGGGAGAAGATTCGCGCCATCTGTCCTCGATCGACAGATAAGGAATGACAAAGCGATCTTCACTTTCAAGTGACATCCTCCTGCGATAAATCGCAGGCTTCCTTACCTCGCGATAAGGTATTCCTGCACCTCGCCACTTATCTAGAATCATGACAGCTATCACAATCCCCCGACAGTACGACAGTTTTACAGGCAATTTCTTTCCCCGTGAGTCCCACGGTACTAACGCCAGTTGCTCCTCGACGGAAACCGCCAAGACCGCACTGGCTTACGTATTTGGAATACTCAAACATCTATGTACGCTTGAGATTTTACCGACAAAACTATTTTGTCGAACCCCATATCTCAAATTTTCTAGGTGCGCTATTTGTACGAGATTACAGCAATTTATAGCTCGATTTTACGTACAGGAATATTATACACTTTCTGAAACCCTTGTTATATGAGGATTATACGTCCAAATTGTCAAGTTCGATTCATCCCGCCGATAAATCGGGGGACTTCTATCACGTCAAGTTAAATTTATTTCTTCATTGGTTCTTCATTTTTGCTTTTTAGTTTAAAGATAGAGGTCATTCATCGAAGGACACAATCAGACACAATCAAATGTATTCCCCTAACCAAGATCGGTTTTATCCCCTGGAACCAGAAACCTTAAAACTCTGGAAAAATTATAATTCTGACACCAAAACAGAACCAAAAACTGACCGGGGAACGTCGGTCACCGCAGGCACCGCATCGGAGCGTGTTCCCTTGCACCTGACGGCGACGCGGGGTCGCTCCTCCTTTTCAAGGCGGTGTAACGGTGACTCGATCGCAGGGGAAAATCAAGAGCCAAAGATTGCTGTTTTTAATAAGTTAAATCGCGGTCGAGTAGCGCTTTTTATTGATGGTAACAATCTATTTTATGCAGCTTTGCAGTTAGGTATTGAAATCAACTATAAAAAACTACTACATTGCTTAGTTGCTGGTTCTAGACTATTACGTCCCTTTTTCTATACTGGAGTTGATTCTAATAACGACAAACAACAAAGTTTTTTGTTATGGATGCGTCGTAATGGCTATCGAGTAATTGCTAAAGAATTGCTTGAGTTTTCTGATGGCTCAAAAAAAGCAGATTTAGATATAGAAATTTGTGTAGATATGATGACTTTAATTGGTTGTTATGACACTGCCGTACTGGTAAGCGGAGATGGCAATCTAGCTTATGCCGTTAATGCAATTAGTTACCGAGGAGTTCGTGTCGAAATAGTTAGTTTACGTTCAATGACTAGCGATAGTCTAATCAATGTTGCTGATGCTTATGTCGATCTTCAAGAAATAAAAAATTATATTCAAAAATCTCCCTCTGCTGCAATTTGTAGCTAAAAGCTTCGACATTTTGATTAATAGGATTTAAAACTTCGCTGATTCTCTGTCAGTTTTTAATAATTTATTGCTCCCCAGTCATACAGTTAGTAAAAAGTATTTTGTTTATTTTTTCAAGAAGCAGCAAACAATGAAGGTAATTTGGAAACAATCTTTACATAGAATAATAATATGGTTAGCTGCCGAAATTATACTCAATTGTGTCGGACTAGATAATTTAGCAGACTTTAGCGAATTCGTTTTTGAGCGCAATACAATAGACCTCTTCAAAAATAAGCAAAGATGGGAGAATGAAAAAGTCCAGTTCACTAGTACAAATGATGGTTTAGAGCTTCTTCAACCGACTTCTACATAGTATCAGTCACCCAGAACGTAAACGACAGGCAGGTAGAATAAGTACCTGGGCAAAATTATTTGTATATTCCCTCGGGAAAAGTAATGAGTAATAACAATCAATCCCGATTACCGATTCCCTATCTGAAATATCTAATTAATTTTGCTTACCTACTTAGTGCAACTCACAGAGATGAAGCTAATTAATATAGTTCGGCTGGATTTCGGCGTATAACATCTGACTTTTCAGACATCCTCTAAAAAATAAACACTAGCTTGAGTTGCCATTTATCTGCGTTGAGGCGAACAATGTCAATTTGTTTAATAAATTCGCGAAAATAGAATCTCCGTTCTGTTTCCGACAAGTCTAACCAAAATTGGGGGATAGAAACCGTAGAGGCGATCGCTGATAAATTCCCTGGTGGTAATTGAGCTAATTTTTTTTCTATGGCAGCAATTTCTATGTTTAATTTGTAACTACGCAGATTAGCTGTTTCTTCATCTAAAATACCTTGTTTTTCTAGGGTCGAGATTTGCTGTAATATTTCTTTTTTTTGCTGAATTTCTGTTGTAATTGATTGTTGAATATTATTTATATTAGGTAATTGCAACTGTTTCACCGTGCTAGGCAAATCTTGACAGATAACAGCAATAGTTTGTTCTAGTATCTTTTGATAGGCAATTGCTTTACATTTAGGCTGCTGAGGACAATTAGTCGGACGTAAATAAAGATATTCTTGTTCTTTTCCTCTTCTGGTTACACGGGTAATTTTCATTGGGGAAGAACATTGTTGACAAAAAACTAAACCAGCTAAAGAACGAGGTGCGCTGGCTGTACGGGGGGAAAAGCGACTGTTACGACGGAGCAAACGGTCAATTTGGGCAGCTTCTTCGCGGGAAAGAATTGCTGAGTGAGTATCTGGGATTATTTCCCCATTTTTATATTCTAAATCCCCTCTATAAACTGAATTTGTCAGCCAGGAACGACCGGTAGCAGGAGGAATTTTTTTACCATATCTTTTTTCTAAGTATCTCACTGCACCTCGCAAAGAACCGAATAATAAAAACCGTTCAAAAAATTCTTTGACTACTGGAGCAGTACTTCTGTCAATGATATATTTATCTTGACCGCGACGATATCCATAAGGTGCTTTACCAGGAGGAGGGAGATTTTTCAGTCGATTACGGGCGTGTCCTTGTTTGAGACGAGTTTGAAGCTGATTTTTTTGGACTTCTGACAGTAATTTGGCCAAATTAGCTTTAATATCTGCCGACTTTGCTTGTTTGAATTGGGAAGAACTATAATCCTGTTCGACAGCAATGATATCTATACCCCAAGATTCTAAAAGTATAAGACGAACGCCGATCTCTTCTACTGTATCTCCTAATTCTTCTAAACGACGAATTAATAAGTGACTGGGAGTGTCTGTCTGACAATCTGTTATTAATTGTTGCAGTTGTTGTCTTTGTCCCAAATCTTGATAGACTCGATCTACTTCTAATCCCCAAAACTCTCTGTCGGGTGGAGTTTCTAGTAAAGGATTAGTGTATACATAAGCAAGGATTTTCATAAAGATAAGGGAATCCGCAGCCTGTAGCAGATCTTTTCGGGATGGTTATCGGCTTAATTTGATTTGGTTAATGGCAAAGGCGAAAAAGCAAAAATGAAAATTAGTATTATTGGTGGTGGATATGTTGGTAGCGCGATCGCTCGTTTATGGCAAACAAAAGGTCATACTGTTACTGTTACTACTACTACACCAGAAAAGGTTAGTAATTTATCAACTATAGCCGATCGCGTTGTAGTTACTCAAGGAGACGATCTGGCTAATCTCCAAGAAATATTAACAGGTCAAGATGTGGTTTTATTGTGTGTAGGGGCAAAAAAGCGCGATCGCTCGACTTACGAACAAACTTATCTACAAACGGCTAAAAATGTTGTCTCGGCTGCACGAGATATTTCTAGCATTAGACAAATTATTTATACCAGTACTCATGCAATTTTAGGCGATCGCGATGGAGAATGGACTGATGAAGAATGTTCCGTCGCCCCAGCTAATGAAAACAGCGAAATTTTAGCAAAAACGGAAGAAGTCTTATTATCTAGCCAAAAAGACGATCTAAACGCATGTATTCTTCGTTTAGCAGGTATTTATGGTCAAGGAAGAGAATTAATTAAAATTTTTCGCTCTTGGGCTGGCAGTACTCGCCCTGGTGATGGGAATAATTATACTAATTGGGTACATTTGGATGATATCGTTAATGCTTTAGAATTTGCCTGTCGTCAGCAATTAACAGGAATATACCATCTTAATAGCGATGAAATTTTAACCAGAAAAGAGTTTTTCGCTCGTCTCTTTCATAAACATCATTTACCCGATCTTGACTGGGATAATTCTACTCCTGCAAATCGCCCGCATAATCTCAGACTGGATAATAGTAAGATTAAAGCAGTAGGTTTTCAATTTACTCATCCCCAAATTATGTTTTGATGGGATCGAGTCCCATTACTAGATACCACTGGCGAACTGCCGTTCGCCCTCAGGTCAAGATTTACCGCAATTATTAGAATTATCGGGGATACGTTGGTTATTACTGGTGGGATAGGGAGTTAAAATTACATCGCCATTTTCCAGGACAATGGCACCCCGTGCAGGAATAATATCATCAATAGATATGGGTTCGGTTCTTTCTACTAAAACAACAACATTCTCTTCCTTGTCTTCCTTTTTGTCTGTTTCTTTTCTATCATCATCAAACTTGTTGGACGTTTCTTCTTTCCGAGAGTTAACAGATTCTCCTTCTACATAAATTGAATCAGAGCTTAGAGGATCTGTTAGTAATGGAGGTACACCACCTCTACCAGTAATGTTAAAGCTAGTAGCCCCTGTTTGTCCTCCTCCCCTAGCACAAGCATTGGCACCTAATGTTTCGAGTTGGACAATTTCTAATTGTTCAAGAGATTCTTCAAATTTACTTAAATCTGGAGTGTTAATTACGACGTTACCATCCAAGTTAAATTGTGAACTAGCATCAATATCATTAGTTTCATTGGGGGGAGTTGAACTTCTTTGTTCTAAACCAAAGACTCCTTCGGCAGTAATAGTGATATTTCCTCCTCTTCCTTCTGAAGCACGGGCAATGATATTGCTATTTTGATTAGGAGGAGCAATGATAAATTCAGCATCGATATCAATGTTACCGCCATTAGCATCGCCAGTTGCTTCTGCTGAAATAGTACTCTCCTCACGCAAAGTTAAATTATCAGCAATGTCCAGTGTGATATTGCCACTATTTACATATAATTCAGTTGTAGTAATATCAATCCCACCTGCATTTCCGTCTCCAGAAGTGTTACTTAGAATTCGGGCATTATTTCCTGAGACTACTATATTTTGAGTATTAATCTTTATATTTCCTGCTTGTCCTGATGTAATAGTATCTACACCAATAGCAGCTAGACCAGTTGATTCCAAAGAATTTGTTTCTTTACCCAAGATAGACTGGATATTAGGATAATCAGCAGGATTGATGTCTCCCGATAGTATGTATAGTTCCCCTAATTCTAAGGTCACATTACCTGCATCTCCTGGATTTTCTGTACCTGGTACCAGCTGAGGAAATGTTCTGTTATCTTACCTGCATTTCCCTCTCCAGAGGTAGAAGCATTTACCCTTGCTGCATTGAGCAACTCAAGAGAGCCTGTAGTAATATTTATTCCTCCTCCATCGCCTTGTCCAAAGGTACTGCTTGTTAATGTTGCGCCATCGGATAAAGATAACGAACCTGCTTCGATAATTATATCTCCCGCGCTCCCTTGTGCTCCTAGTCCAAGTTGACTAAAAACACTACTAGCAGAAAAAGTAACATCTTCATCAACATCAATAAAGACATTTCCTGCGTTACCATTCCCTGCAACTTCAGCTTGATCGCTTCCCCGAACTAAAGTCTGAATTTGTGAACCATTGGTTACATCTAAAGATTGGGCATTGATAAACACCCCTAAAGAGTTTCCTGTACCTCCTCCTTCAACATTGTTAAAAATAATAGTATTAGATAGTGTTACTGCACCATCGCTACTAATGCGTATTTCTCCTGTATTTCCTGCTCCAAAAGTGCTATTATTTAGCGTTGAGCTATCAGCTGAAAACAATGAACTTGCTTCAATAGTTATATTACCAGCATCACCCTCAACAAAAGTGCTGCTATTTAAAACACTTCCACTTAAGGATATATTGTTTCCACTGACTTTAATTGAGCCACCCTTATCTCCTGCTACATCTACTTCCGCACCATTAGTCAAAGTAACATCTGCTCTTTCTACACCTTCAGGAAAAGATAGACTACCATTTTCATTGATAGTAACTTCTCCTGCTTGTGATAAACCGCCTAACTCTACTCTTCCACCAGGTGCAGTTACCAGACCACTTTGAAAATCAAGCTCTCCACCAACTAAAGTGATATTAGCTCCTGGTAAAACTTCTAAACCCACAAGACTATTGTTAATAAAAGATATTTTCAATGGCATCTACATTATTAAAAAAAGCCGAACCATTGGTCGGTACAGAAAAATCTTGAAAACTATGAAAGAGATTATTACCTCCATCTGGTCTATTTCCACCCTCAATCGTAAAATTGTTCCCATCAGGACTAGTTACTGTGGTTGAGGTAGTCCCATCTTCTCTTACTTGTGCTGCTGTAGGCCTCGAAGTAATTAGAGAACATAAAAGTAAACAGCTTGAGCTAATTAGGAAAATAGTTATTGGTTTCATCGAGGTAAGCTTTCCATTTTCCAATACAAGATAAGCACCGTCACTGCATATTGTCTGTGAAATACTCGCTCAAAACAAGTATCTTTGATGACATATCCTCAAAATTGTGACAATTATTTATATCTCTAGTCCAAAGTTTGATAATTGATGGGATTAAAGAGCGATCGGGCGAAGAGAAGGCACTTCGCGATCGCCCAAAGGAACAGGCGAGCCATAAAGCGATCGCTATTTCCCTGCTTCGATAGCAATACCTTTGATATTTAGGACATTTTTAACTCTTACTCCATTTAAAATGCTGATAAGCAATACCAGAAATCTTTTGAATTAACTCTTTGGCTTTAGGATCGTTATCGGGGCGTTTAACCAAAACAGAAGCAACATAACGCTTACCACTAGGCATATCAACTATACCCACATCTCCTAAAACAGAACGAATATCTCCCGTTTTATGAGCAATTGTGGCATTTTTTTCCAATCCTTCGGGTAATAAGGTATTAGTACGAGTACCCCGCATAATTTTCAGCAGGCGATCGCGCGATCTTAAAGAAATGAGTTTTCCTTTTTCTATAGCGATAAGTAAATTACCTAAATCTTCTGGACTAGTAGTGTTAGTTCCTGTTAGATCGGGTAAAGGATTATTAATGGCTGTTGCAGTTAAACCCCACTCTAAAAATCTTTGATTTAAAGCATCAGCCCCACCCAATCTTTTAATGAACATATTAGTAGCAGTATTATCGCTAATTACAATCATTTTAGTAGCTGTTTCTAGGACGCTAAATTGCTTTCCTGGTTCTTCATACTGCATATTGCCAGAACCACCTGCGATTAAATCCTCACTCATAACTAATGTTTCATCTAAGCTAATCTTGCCTTTATCTATATCTTGAAACAAAGCTACTAAAATAGGCACTTTTATCGTACTAGCAGAAGAAAAAGAACTTCTTCCTTCAATACTGACATAACCATTATTATCTAAATCTACTAAAAATACGCCTGGTTGTAATTGGCTATATCGAGCAGCTAAATCATTAATTTTATTTTCTAAAGCCGATATTTTTTCACCTAAAGATACACTCAGAAAAAAGTTTTCTAAAGGTTGTTCTTCCTGAATCTTCTCAGGATTCTGAATATTTTCTTCAGTCAAATAATTGCTAGAAGAATTAATAATAGATAAACTAGTTCCTAAAATAGTACTGACACCAACAACAATTATTAGTAAACGAATCCAAAAAAGAATGATAAAAGAGAAAGGTTTAAGATTATAAAATAAATTTTTTTTTCTTTTTTTTGCTCTCCGATGTTTAATTTTAGTGGGAGCAGCATTATAGTTATTTATTTTTGTTGGTTGACCATTTAATGATTTATTCATCTATTCTTTACTCCCTACTCCCTACTCATTACTCATTACTCCCTATTGCCCAGATAACTTGACTGAGTATTCCGCGCAACATAGCTACTTCGGAATTACTAAGGTTGGCCTTATTGTACAAACGACGAAATTTTTCCATTCTTGCGGTTTTGGTATGGGGATAGAGATAGCCAATTTTTAGCAATACTGTCTCTAGATGTTCGTAGTATTTTTCTAAGGTATCAAAAGAAGCTTTATCTTCTGAAGCCTTCGATCGATGAACTGAATCCTTACCTTCTTCTTTGGTTCCCCTTACACCACCATAAAACCCATGTGATAAATGGTTTTCCTCACTCAAGTTAACATAGCTTTCGGTGGAGTCAATATTTTGATGATAAGTAGCTTGATAAAGTTCATAAACGCAAATAGCTACTGCTTGCGCCAAATTTAAAGATGGATAGGCAGGATTAGAAGGAATATACACAAATCTTTGGGCATAATTGAGTTCTGTATTACTCAAACCTCTCTCTTCTGGGCCAAAAATAAGAGCAGAATTAACATTTTCTGTTAATAACCAGGGTAGAGCTACTTTAGGTGATTCTAATAAAGTAGGTATACTACGAGAACGAGCAGTAGTAGCGATCGCTTTTTGACATCCTTGGAGAGCTTCTGGTAAATTTTCTACTATCCGAGCTTGTTCTAATACATCTATACCATGAACGGCCATTTTCCTAGCTTCAGCAGAAGTGCGCTCGCACTGAGGATTAACCAAGACTAACTCCTCTAGCTGCATATTTTTCATTACCCGCGCTACCGAACCTACATTTAAAGCTCCTGCTGGTTCGACTAGAATAATTCTAGGTTTGGACATTTATTTAAAAATACTTTGGGTTGATGGGGGAATAGAATTATTAAGATCGGCACGAAGATTTTCAGCTTCACCTAGATAGCAATGAACTATTTCTGATTGAGGCTTATTGGTATTTATTTGAATGAGAATGCGGATACAATATTTCAAGCCTCCTTCAACGTGCATTTGCTGCAAATCTAATAGAGGAACATATTGCCATTCAGGACGTATTTTTCTGGCTACTTTAGCGGGAAAAGTGGCATTGAGGTCCTTCGTTGCCGTAAAAAAGACACAGACGATATCTTCTGGGTTAACTTCGTTATGCTCTTCAATTGCTTTGAGTAGTTTTTCAACTGCTTCCTCAATTGCTTTTTCTGTATTGACTGGTGCGCCTTTTGTCTTAGCTTGGGCAGTAATTGCCCCACGAATTCCTCGCACTTTCCACTCCACTGATTTTTCCTCCGCTACTAACTTGTGAATTTTAGTTCTAGGGTTTGTACAACCACAATGGTTGACCACTAGTAGCCAGTTCAAATTCTATCCAATCTATAGCTGCACCAACACTAGATTTAGTTTTACTTCTACCAGGTATCAATCGATTGAGCCAGGGTTTTGGTTCTTCAATGGTGTAACATTCAGTTTTATCGGGGTCAAGACCAGCTAGTTCTGCTGCCCAAATACGAGCATCTTCTTCCGTCCCCAAACGATCGACAATTCCTAATTTTAAAGCTTGTTCGCCAGTAAAAATTCTACCGTCAGCAAAACTCTTTACTGTTTCTGGTTCTAAGTTACGTCCTTCCGCTACAGTGTGTACAAATTGTTGATAGCTAGTATCGATCAATTCTTGCAAAATTCTTTCTTCTTCTCCAGTTAATTGGCGATCGAATGCCAAAATATCTTTATAAGGACCAGATTTGATTACTTTAAAGGAAACACCAACTTTATCTAACAAACGTTCGAGATTGTTTCCCCGTAAAATTACCCCAATACTACCCGTAATGGTTCCTGGATTGGCAACTATATGCTTTGCCCCAACACCAATATAAACTCCCCCAGAAGCAGAAATATTACCAAAACTAGCTACAACTTTAACTTCTTTGTCTTGTTGCAAGCGTCTGAGGGCTGCATATATTTCTTGGGAGTCGCCTACCGTCCCCCCAGGAGAATCAATCCGCAATAGCAAAGCGGGAAATTTTTTTTCCTCGATGGTTTTGAAAGCTTTGAGTACTTGTTTGCGAGTTTCAGAAGCGATCGCTCCTGTAATTTCAATGCGTGCTATTTGTTTTCTAGTTTTCTTTTTAAAGGGCCAGATCATGAACAGTTGTCAAGATAATGTAATTAAATTATGTCAGGATTAACTTTTTTTTAACTCAATCCCTTCAATCTAGTTTGCCTGATTTAAGAGAAAAAGCTACAGAATTTCTCTTTTAATTTCCTGCTTATGTTAACAAAACTACAAATTTGATTAAAATTAAGTAAAGAAAATCCTGCCAATTGTTAATTTATGGAACTCAGCTTCAAAAAAACATCTCTTTCTTGGACACCCGTGCTACTAATTGCGCCATTTTTTCTTTGGGGTACGGCAATGGTAGCCATGAAAGGGGTAATTCCTCAGACAACACCTTTATTTATGGCAGGAATTCGTTTAGTACCCGCAGGATTTTTGGTTTTAATGGCAGCAGCCTTAACTAAACGTCCTCAACCGAAAACTGGCAAGGCATGGTTATGGATTGTTTTGTTTGCTTTAATTGATGGAGCAATGTTTCAGGGTTTTCTCAGCGAAGGATTAGTGAGGACTTCTGCTGGTTTAGGTTCGGTGATGATAGACTCTCAACCTTTAGCCGTGGCAGTAATGTCTAAATTTTTGTTTGCTGAAATTATTGGTTTGTGGGGTTGGTTTGGTTTAGTAGTTGGTATTGGTGGTATTAGTTTAATTGGCATACCAGATCATTGGTTTTATAGTGTAGTTCAGGGAAATCCTACTTTAGTTAATTTGGATTGGCATAATTTAGCCGATAACGGAGAGTGGCTAATGTTGCTCGCTTCTCTATCGATGGCAGTAGGCACTGTAATGATTCCCTTTATTAGCCGTCATGTCGATCCAGTTGTCGCTACAGGCTGGCATATGATTATCGGTGGAATACCCTTATTTGGCTTGTCTTGGTGGTACGAGTCAGAACAATGGGTAAATCTTAATTGGCACCATTGGCTTTCTTTGGGCTATGCTACTGTTTTTGGTAGTGCGATCGCCTATGGTTTATTTTTCTACTTAGCCTCTAAAGGAAATTTAACTAGTCTCAGTGCTTTGACTTTTCTTACTCCTGTCTTTGCTTTGCTTTTTGGTAATCTCATTTTGGCAGAAGTCCTCAGTCCGTTACAGTCTGTGGGAGTTTGTTTGACTTTAGTTAGTATTTATCTCATTAATCAAAGAGAAAAATTAGCCGAATATTTTTCTGCTACTGAGACATCTAAATTGAAAGGCGATCGATCTTGATTTTGTAAATTTATTCAAAAATATTACTATGTTTATACCTCTTGGTTTTGGTCAAAATTCTGTTCGGACAAGTTTGGGTGAGATAGTTTACTATACTAATAATGGATCGCCTTGGAATTATACAGAAACGAGTTTTTCTGAGACTTTAGTCTTTTTACACAGTTTGGGTGGTGGCTCTTCAGCTTACGAGTGGTCAAAAGTATATCCTGCATTTGCTGCCGAATATCGCATCCTCGCTCCAGAGCTGCTGGGTTGGGGTAGGTCGGCACATCCAGAACGCAACTATAAATTAGATGATTACGTTACTACCATTCAGGAGTTTTTAGAACATACTTGCAATGAACCCGTTACCGTGATTGCTTCAGCATTAACAGCAGCTTTTACCATTCGAGTTGCGAGCGCTCGTCCTGAATTGTTTAAATCCTTAATTCTCACTACCGTATAAGTATCGGTAATTAAGTAAAAAAACTGATATGAAGCAAAAGACTCGGATTTCACGCCTATCGCAAGCATCCCGTATTGCTGCTACCTTCCGGTCCTGACAAGGTTTAGGCGTTGAGATCGCATGAGTCCGAGTCATAAATACCATAACATATTTTGCTTACTTGCTGTTGAGATTAAGGTACAATTTCGGTGACAACTCGATTCTGTCGATTATTATTAGTCACAACTACACTATTGTTTTTTAGTTTGCCGATCGCCTTATCTCCTGTCAGTTTTAAGGGAGGATCGGCTTGTTGATAGATAACATTACCTGTGGCTTCAACTTGTTCAGTAGGGATATACCAAGTTAATTGACGGGCATATAATTGAGATTGATTACGATTATCGATACCCTCGATACCATCATCTAGATTGGCAATTTGTCGATTTAAATCTATTGTTCCTTTATTGCCAATGATATCTAACTTATTGTCTAGATCGATAATTTGGATTGGTTGCTCTGAAGTGACAACCCTAGTTTGATAGTTCCATTTAACTGAATTAGTGGCAATTTGTAAAGCAGGAGCGAGCGATCGCATTTCGACTTCTTGCTGTAGAGATAGGATATGCTGTTGCAAGTCTACTTCGCCACGATTGGCGACAACGCGATCGGTGATAGTATTATTTTGATAACGGACGACTTTTAAAGGGCGATCGCCGATAGCTTTTTGCTGGGGTATTAACCAGGTGAGATGGTCTGTTTTGAGTTGGAGAGATGGCTCGAGCGTCGTTCCTACTACATTACCCGATAATTCTAAACGTTGTTTATCGATCGAATATTTCCCGCCGTCAGCTTCAACTTCTAAATTTTCACCTACCCCTTTAATACCTTTTCGTACAATTAAAATATGTTCTGATGGTCGCCATTCTGCTTCTTCACTTCTGACTACAGCTTGATTACGGGGATCGGTAACTAAAATTTGGTCTTGAAGTAAGATGATCGAACCATTCTGCCGAATTTCTCCTTGTTTACTGCTTAATTGGAGAATAACTTTTCCGTCTTCGATTAAATTAGCGGTAACTTGTTCTAACTTGGCTGTTTGTCTGTCTTGACTATAAGTTGTTTTGTTAGATTTAACTTTCCAGACAATATTACCTTGAGTATTAGATTGTTCCAGGATGGCATTATTGAGGGTAAATTTCGTCTCCGATCTGACTACGTCAGAAGTTCTGTCAGATTGCTTTTCTCCTACGGGAGCAGATTGACAAGCCGTAATTCCCCATAGCAGTATAAAAAAGAATAAACCTTTGGTAACTGAGGGAGGAAATTTAACTGGATTAGAAAAAACAGTCTTTTTCCTGACTTTTTTTACCAAAGGCGAGCGAGCACTATTCATATTTAATTTCTGGTTATCATGGATGCTCGGCATCTAAAAGACCGAAACCCGAAAAACTGCGATAAGGGTCGTTAGTCCTGATGGTTTTTTGAATATCTTCTTTAATTTGGTCGAGGTCTATATAGCGGTCGGCAACGTTAATTAAACTATCACTAGTCATAGAGCGTAGACTCACAACTTCCACCCTAGCACCACGATAACTAACTGCGTCTACAGCATAAGCTAAATCGCCATCTCCACTAACTAAAACCGCCGTGTCATAGGCTTTGACTAATGCCATCATATCCACAGCTATCTCTACATCTAGATTAGCTTTTTTCGAGCCATCGGGTAACTGAACCAAATCTTTAGCTATTACTCGATAACCATTACGACGCATCCAGAGTAAAAACCCTTGCTGCTTTTCGTTAGTGCGATCGACACCAGTGTAAAAGAAAGAACGTAGTAATCGCGATCCTCCTGTTAAACGGAACAGCAATTTACTATAGTCAATTTCGATGCCTAATTGTAATGCTGCATAAAACAAATTAGAGCCATCAATAAAAATTGCTACACGACCCCTATTTTCTAATATTTGTTCCGGGGTAAAAATCGGATCGCTCTCAAAGTTATCTAACATTTTATTATGCCTCGTTTTATCTGAAAAAATTTTCTGTTGTTTTACATACCACTCCTTGCTTTTTTTACCTTCTTAATAATCGATTGCTCTATAAACAAAGCTTCAATTTTCTGATGGTAATTCTAGCTTGGAGAAAATGGGACGAGCTTTGCCTAAATTTTGATTATTAGTTAGCTTTCCCCACTGAGAGTGTTGACTAAATAAAGTAGATTCTAAATTTTGTGTTTTATTATTAAAATCCCAGGAAAAACCTAATTGCTGATAAATATCACTACTTAAGTTCGGGATAATTGGAGACAAAAGGTAGGCTGATAGTCTAACCGATTCTAGAACAGCATACAACACCTTTTTAACTTCATTTTCTTCTCCTTTTTTGAACAAAGCCCAGGGTGCGCTTTCATCTACGTACTTGTTACTTGCTCTTACTAACGTAAAGATTTCTTCACAAGCTTGACTAAATTGCAAGTTTTCATAAGCTTGGGTAACGCGATCGCCTAAACCATTACCAATATTTTTTAAAGGATGATCTCGGTCTAAATCGGCTGCTGTAAATTGAGGGCCATTACCCTGGCAGTATTTCTTAAGCATTCCTAAAGTACGATTGAGTAAATTACCCAAATCGTTAGCTAAATCGGCATTGAGAACGTTAATAAAACGAGTTTCATTAAAATCCCCATCTTTGCCAAATTCAATTTCTTTAAGAAAGTAATAGCGAACAGCATCAGCACCATATTGTTCGACTAAAGCAAAGGGATCGATGGTATTACCTAAAGTTTTGCCCATCTTTTTACCATCTTTAGTCAAAAAACCATGCCCAAAAACTCTGTCTGGTAACGGTAGTTCGGCAGACATTAACATGGCGGGCCAATAAACTGCATGAAACCGCAAAATATCTTTACCAATTAAATGCAAATTAATCGGCCACCATTTAGATAAGGCATTATCTAAACTTGGTTCTTGTTCTGGTTCCAATAAAGCAGTTACATAACCAAGTAGAGCATCAAACCAAACATAAATTGTATGTTTGGGATCGTTAGGCAGCGTAAATCCCCAATCTAAATTAATGCGCGAGATCGAAAAATCTTTTAATCCTTGATGAACAAAGTTAGTAACTTCGTTACGGCGAGTTTCTGGTTGGATAAAATCGGGTTTTTCTCGATAGAGAGTTTCTAGTTGTTGTTGATACTTAGAAAGTTTAAAGAAATAGTTTTCTTCATCTCGCCACTCAGCTTTTTTATTAGGGTGGAGAGGACAGCATCCATCTTCCAGTAGTTCTCTTTCTTCCTTGAATTCTTCACAAGATACACAATACCAACCCTGTTGTCTGTCTAAATATATATCTCCTTTATCCCAAACTCGTTGGTAAAATTCTTTAACTATGGGTTCATGGCGAGATGAATTAGTTCGACTAAAGCGGTCGTATCGGACATTTAATTTATCCCAGAGAGATTTAAAACTGGGAACAATGCTGTCGCAGAAAGTTTGCGGATCTAACCCTTTTTCTTCTGCTGTACGTTGAATTTTTTGACCGTGTTCGTCTACACCAGTCACAAACAAGACTGATAACCCTCGCAAACGCTGAAAACGAGCGATCGCATCTGCCACCATAGTCGGGTAAGCACTACCGATATGGGGAACATCATTAACATAGTAAAGGGGAGTAGTTAAAGCAAATTGATTTTTATTATTATGTTTGTGAGTATTCATCTACTGCTAATACAAAAATATTATTCGATCTCAAATAATCTTAGGTTATTTACTAGTAATGCTAACGAAGTACAAGCAAGCTCTACCGTTTCACGGCAGAGTATCTTGCACTAAATATTGTAGTTGCTAGAAGACCTAGTTAGTTTTTGTGTTTTTAACGCACTATGAATGGTTCATCGCCGCCTAACGCAAAATTGAGAGGTTTCTGAAGCTGAAACGGAGTGATTTAGGAGCGCAGTGGCAGAAATTATTCTCATACGCCTTATTCGGCTTCAGTGTAATTAAAAATTAATATAATATAATAGACAATTTCATTATTTCGTAACTGATTGTCAGTCACAAATCCATTTCTTTTTAGGACTTGTTGCATTGGAATATTAGCAGTGGAAGTGCTTGTTGCTAGCTTCATATAACCACTTTGTTTTCCAATATCCCTTATTTTTTGCAATGCTGCGCTAGCATAACCAAACCGTCTAAATTCTTTGCCAATCATCAAGCGATCGATCCAGTATAATGTGGGATCGTCTTCGTCTTCTCCATACATTATGTAGCCAACCATCTTATCCTCAACGACTATAGCTTTAGAATTTGCCTTAGTGTAAAACTGAGCCTCTGCGATGCTATATAGATTTGAGGCAATATATATATCTTCCTTTGTATGCAACTTCACACATTCAATCCAATTATCTTTGTTGAGATCTATGAATTCTATGTTGCCCATAGGTATTTATTTTGCCGAACTATTTATTAGACGCAAACTTTCTGGATATCCATCCAATAGGTCATAATATCAAAAATCTATGCTTCGTTCTACTTACCGTTCAACTGCTCGATCTTTACTGACCATATTTAACGTCAAAGTATCTACCCACTACTTAGAGCGTTTTCCTAATGATGTACCTGTATTATTGGTCAGCAATCATCGTAGCTTTCTCGATGCAGCTATTTTAGTTAGTTCTGTACCTAAATCTTTACGGCTCGCTTGTCATCACTATATGGGGAGAACGCCTATATTACGAGAGATTGTTGCTGGGTTGGGTTGTTTTCCTCTGGCTAAACCTGAATATCGACAACGAAAATTTTTTCGGCAAGCAACAGAATTATTAACTAAAGAGCAATGGATAGGAATTTTTCCTGAAGGAACAGAACCCATGCTCACAAAAACTAATACTCGGCAAGTAGGAGAATTTTATCGCGGATTTGCTCATTTGGCGTTGAGAGTGCCTGTAGCTAATTTAGTTATTGTACCAGTGGCGATCGCGTCTGTAGAGGAAACAGTTTTGCCTACTTTTCCTATTCGGTGGCTGAGGTTATTCGACGCTTCAGAATCTTTATTTGACTGTGATGGTTTGCATCCCATGGTTTTTTACCATCGAGTTAAGCTATTAGTTGGTCATTCTTATTTCGTCACCAGAGAACAAAGAGAGCAATATAGAGGCAAACAAGCCAAACAGCTTGTAAATAATTTAAGTGATTATTGTCGAGCAGAAATTAACGATCTCATCCAGTTTGACAAGATTTGAACGGTGAATGGGGAATAATGAGTAGTAATTAATAAATTTTTTAAGATCGAATGATTAATAAAAACGAAATTAGCTTTTTACTACCTAAACCAATTCAACCAGAAAAACCTCTATTTGTATACTTACCAGGGATGGATGGTACTGGAGTGTTACTAACCAACCAAGCAGACGAATTATCTCAATCTTTCGATCTACGTTGTTTATCTATTCCTTCAAATGACCTGAGTGATTGGGACACTCTTGCCAATAAAACTAGAGATTTAATCGAACAAGAAATTACTAGATCGCCATCAAGACCAGTTTATCTTTGTGGAGAGTCTTTTGGTGGTTGTTTAGCCCTCAAAACAACTGTAACAGCACCACAGATAGTTAAACGATTAATCTTAGTTAATCCTGCTTCTTCTTTTAACCAACGTCCTATTTTAGGCTTGGGTATAAATTTGATTTCTTGGGTACCAAGCTATATTCATCAAACATCAGCTATTGGCTTACTTCCTTTTTTAGCAGAGTTGAGTAGAATGAGGAAGCCAGAACGTCGTGCTTTATTACAAGCCATGCGATCGCTACCGCAAAAAGTTGTTAGTTGGCGTTTATCTTTGTTAAAAGATTTTATGGTTTCTAAGCAAGAGTTAACCAGTCTTAAGCAACCGACTCTCATCATAGCTGGAGGTGCAGATAGGCTCTTACCTTCAGTAGAAGAAGCGCAAAATTTATTAAAAATTCTACCTCAAGCACAGATGAAAGTATTACCCCAAAGTGGTCATGCTTGTTTGTTAGAAGCGGAAACTAACTTATATGAAATTTTAAGTGAAAATAATTTTTTGGATAGGAAGCCAGTTGCTATTAGCTAAACATCTCGTCCAGCGATCGCTGTTGGATTATAATTTATCGTAAAATTGGCTGCGGGGTGCTGGTGCGCCTCGTAATAATCCCTCACTTAACACAAACTAAGTAAAAGCACGATCGCGCTTCCAATCTTGCCCACCTTACGAAATATAAGTTTTACGAGAAATCCACCCAATTAGAGAAGTCTTGAGTAAATTGAGCTAAAGATAATAATTTAATTCTTGGATGATCGGCGATCGCGTTTCTATCTTTTGCTGTATTGTATCCCCAGTCGGCTAAAAATAACTGTACTGTTGATAGATCTGGTTGTTGCTGCACTATTTTAAGGGTTTTAAGACGGTCTTCTACAAACCAAATCACGGGATTATCTCGTACAGCACTATCTCTTAATAGTCTGAGGGTTTCATATTTGGGACGCTGAGATTCTTTCCCAATAATTGAGGCTCTTGGTAATTCAATTCCCTGCTGATGTAACAGCTTACTTACAAAACGTCCTTCTTTAGTGGTAACAATATAGAGTTGGGTTGATGAATTAATAATTTGGGCTAACTGTTCGAGAATGCCAGGAAAAAATCGATGTAATGCTAGCCAACTATCTAAATCGGCATTAATCCACTCATCTCTAACGTTATCTAATGTTTTGGCTATTTCTTTAGTGTCTAATTGTTCTGTTTTAACTAGATCTCGGGCAACTTCTGACCATCGCTCTAAGATTTTTTCTTCGCTTATACCCAAAACTAATGCTCGTAATAAAACAGGCATTTCCCATCCAGTTTCAATTACAGGGCGGAGACAATAAAAACTTGTTGCTAGAGTATCGAGATTCTCTCTTGCATCTTGGTTCCAAATTTTGGTATAGGTTTTTTGGGTAGTGGCAAAATATTCAAATAAGCCATCACAGATTACTCCATCAAAATCGAGAGCAAGAATATGAGGTTGTGTAATTAACATTTTTTATCTAAATTTTAACTAAAGTTCCTAGCTCTCTTGAATATTGCTGATACACTTAGCTTGGCGAACTACTTACTCGTCTTTGCTGTCAGACAAAATTTTTATAATTGATTATGTTCTTAGACCAAGATCGATCGTAATAGTCATTGATAAGATGCTAGCTAAAAATCAAGATAAAAGTTACAACTAGATAGTCAAAGCTCATAAAATTAAAAAAAAGATTTATTTAGTCTATGGATCTAATTACTTGTGAGAATTGCAAGAATAAAATTTCTCAGTCCGATCTTATTTGTCCATATTGTGGGCATCGCAATAAAGAGAAGGTGCAATGGTGGAAAAATTCCCAAGTATATAAAATAACGGGATTAGTATTGATTGGTGTTGGAGTACTTATGGGAATCGTGAAAGGTCCTATTTTAGGGATTGGTTTATTCGTGTTAGGAATTATTCTTTTCCTTGGCAGCAAATTTTTACCTCAGTGGTAATTTGCAAGAATTGATAACAGATGATTATCCATTGGCAAATTTAGTGATTTTTTGGCTAAATATCTAATTATTAATCTTTTTAACCCGAATTATCTTTCTTTTGGCAAAATACCCCTCATAACCCGTAACCGGATAAATGCCAGTCAAGGTTTATTAGGTAGACGATCTTGTTGGCGCATATAAGCTTATCTTCATTCAAATTGCATGGGTTTTGGTCAATTCCGTGACTTGTTGTCTTGGGTATGCTGGAAGCAGTGCAATCACGTAAGAAGCCTACACTGTATTTTCTGAATCAGTGTAGGAGGATGTCACAATGAGAAGAATCTAATCTCTTGCGTCCCGCGGTGGGAGTGTCAATTTAAGCAATAGTTGTTAAGCCATTAAAATAGTCTTTTAACTGTCGATCGTGATCGTGACTGAGATCTCCTGAAGGTAAGTCTTCTGGGAAAAATGCTTTAGCTTCGATTATCTCTAACTTATCTTTAACTTCTAAATTTCCTTTGGCTTCTACTTCAACTAATACTGAAATGGAATGAATACGGGGGTCTCGGTCTGGTGCAGAGTATACTCCCACTAAACGGCGTATTTTAACCAATTCCAAGCCAGTCTCCTCGACTAACTCTCGATAAGCAGTATTGGGAATATCTTCTCCCCAATCTATCATTCCTCCTGGTAGTCCCCACTTACCAGAATCTCTACGTTGTACCAAAACAATGCGACCATCTGGCAAAACAGGAATAAGCGTTATGCCGGGAATAGGATGGCGGAAAATAATACCAAGTACAGTGCTAATAAATCGCCAAGAACGACGCATAGAATTAAATTATTAACTAGGAAGTATAATCAAGTAGATTTGAGTTCAGATTTAGCTCTATTTATAGCTTGACGCACTTGCTCAAAACCAGTACCACCATAACTATTACGGGCAGCAACTACTTGCCGAGGTGCGATCGCGACATATATATCTTCCTCAAAAGCTGGGTGTATCTGTTGCCACTCTTCTAGAGTTAAATCTTTCAGTAGTTTACCCGCATCCAGACTAGTTTTAACTACTTTACCGACTAAATTATAAGCTTCACGAAAAGGAACACCTTTGGCTGCTAAATAATCAGCTACATCGGTGGCATTAGAAAAGTCTTCGCTGACTGCTGTTGCTAATCTTACAGGGCAAAATTCTAGTCCTTCTGATAAGAGAATTGTCATAGCTTCTAGACAAGCTTTAACTGTATTTACTCCATCAAATATAGCCTCTTTATCTTCTTGTAAATCTTTGTTATAAGCTAACGGTAAACCTTTCATAATTACTAGCAGTGCTTGTAAATGCCCAAAAACACGACCTGTTTTACCTCTGACTAATTCTGGCACATCAGGATTTTTTTTCTGAGGCATAATACTCGATCCTGTGGCACAACTATCTTTTAGAGTAACAAAATTAAATTCTTGAGATGCCCAGAGGATAATCTCCTCACTGAGACGGCTTAAATGTACCATAATCAGGCTAGCAGCACAGAGAAATTCGATCGCAAAATCGCGATCGCTTACTCCATCTAGACTATTTTCATAAATATCAGTAAAATCTAATAAAGCAGCACTATATTTTCTGTCGATAGGAAAGGTAGTACCAGCTAAAGCACCACAGCCAAGAGGAGACACATTGGTACGCTGATAAATATCTCCTAGCCTCGACCAATCTCTTTGTGCCATTTGCCAATAAGCCATCAAGTGATGAGCCAAACTGAGAGGCTGCGCTCTTTGCAGATGAGTATAGCCTGGAATTAAAGTTTCAACGTGATTTTCTGCGTGTTCGAGTAAAACTGTCTGAAATTCTCGTAATTGATGGCGAATTTGGTTGATTTGCTCTCTTAGATATAGTCTAATATCTGTTCCTACCTGATCGTTGCGCGATCGACCTGTATGGAGTTTTTTGCCTACATCACCGACAATTTCTGTCAGTCTTCTTTCCACGGCAAAATGGACATCTTCTGCATCTACCCCAGGATTAAAATTTCCCGATCGATATTCTTGACGAATTTGTTCTAACCCTGTAACTAATTGTTCTGCTTCTGCTGTAGTGATAATTCCCGTGTGGGCAAGCATTTGAGCATGGGCAATTGAACCAGTAAGATCGTACTCAATCAATTCAATATCAAAACCAATACTAGCATTAAAGATAGCGATCGCTGGATGTAAGGAAGTTTCAAAGCGATCGCTCCAGGTTTTTTTTTCTGTCACAACAAATTAGTACATATTAAAGATTGAGTATTTTATTTTAAATTAAATTGGCTATTAGTGAATTAGTTAGTAATTAGTTAAGCTTTTAAACAAATAGCCAAAAAACATACCAATTAGTAAAGCCCAAACTTGACCAGTTTCAATAAAATTGTTCCAAGCATCTTGCATTTGCCCAAGAACATCTGGATCTTCGATGACTTGTGCCAAGATCGTGACTAAAGGCGATATAGAATGATGATAAAAGTCTAAGCTTATCTGTAAGTATTGACTATCTAATATCGATCGGCTAATTATTTCCACTTTAACGATCTTCCTAGAGTAAATTGATTGCGGTTACAATCTACTCGTCCCCTATCATTACCGCCATATTTTGTGACATATTATTTAAAATTCTTTACGGTTTAAGGGGATTGGGGATTAGAAATTAAGATATTTTTAATCTAGAGAATTGAGTTGTTTGACAAAATCAGCTTCGATAGTGAGAGGACTTTCTGTTAATCCACGGTTGACCGAGAGGGATGGCGAGGTCTCCTCGCCATATCCAATCGAGGTGTTGACAAACTTGACCAGAAACAAGGGAGTTAATTTAGGCAAATAATTACTTTTGTGTATCTCATTATAAGAAGAGTCAACCAATTTATAGAAGCTCATTTCATTGTTCTGCCAGAACCAAACTTCTTTTACTCCCAAATACTTATATTTCTCTAAATCGGTGATACCTCCGCTAGAATAAACAACTTCGATCGCTAAATCAGGAGTAGATTTTCTTTCTCCAAAAGCAAAGCTAACATCAGGTTCTTTGCCAGCCAAAGGAGAATTAGTCAATGTAGTAGAGCGCATAGGAAAATAAAGCAAGCTATATTCACGACATTGACATACTCTCACCGTTAACCGCAAGCGGTTTAACGGGAGATTCTAACACCTCACGATGCTAGTTTTCTGCTTCTTTCCCCACTAACTAGAGCATCGTTACCAATACTCCCCGTCGCTCTGAGTCCACAGACATTTTCTAGCACGCTATGCCCTAGCGCACTTACCCCACGGTTTCTAACTTCAATCCGAACTACAAACTCACCCTATCTGAAACTATTCTAAATGTCGATCGAGTCTGGAGTAGATTAGTAGTTAGAATATTAAACTGCACATAAATTATTATTAATCTATAACAAGAGGTGTTTTGTGGCTGTTAGAGTAAGGATTGCTCCTTCGCCAACAGGAAATTTACATATTGGTACAGCGAGAACTGCTGTATTTAATTGGCTATTTGCTCGTCATCACAATGGCAAGTTTATCTTACGAGTTGAAGATACAGACGAAGCGCGATCGCGCCCAGAATATACAGAAAATATTAAATCAGGATTAACTTGGTTGGGATTAACTTGGGATGAAGGTCCTTTTTTCCAAACTCAACGCCTCGATCGATACAAGCAGGCTATCCAAAATTTACTAGATAAAGATTTAGCTTATCCTTGCTATTGTACTCCCGAAGAATTAGACCAAATGCGGGAACAACAAAAAGCCCAGGGACTCGCTCCCCGATATGATAACCGTCATCGTAATTTAACTACCGAACAAAAACAAACCTATGAAGCAGAAGGACGCAAACCAGTAATCCGCTTTAAAATAGACGACGATCGCGAGATTGTGTGGCAAGACTTAATCAGAGGTGAGGTTAGCTGGAAAGGTAGCGATTTGGGCGGTGATATGGTTGTTGCCCGTACAGCAGAAAATCCAGAAGATACTTTCGGACAACCTCTGTATAACCTTGCTGTAGTAGTAGATGATATCGATATGGAAATCAGCCATGTCATTCGTGGAGAAGATCATATTGCAAATACAGCTAAACAGATATTACTCTACGAAGCTATGGGAGCAAAAGTACCAGAGTTTGCTCATACTCCCCTAATTCTCAATCAAGATGGTCGTAAGTTGTCTAAAAGAGATGGCGTTACTTCCATCGATGATTTTCGTAAAATGGGCTTTTTACCCGAAGCTTTAGCAAATTATATGACCTTACTAGGTTGGACTCCTCCAGATTCAACAGAAGAAATTTTTAGTCTAGAAACAGCAGCCCAAAAATTCAGCCTGGAAAGAGTTAACAAAGCAGGAGCAAAATTTGACTGGGCAAAACTAGATTGGCTCAACAGTCAGTATTTGCATGAAATGCCAGCCGAAAAATTGGTCGAGTTATTAGTTCCTTATTGGCAAGAAGCAGGATACGGAGTAAATTTAGAGAGCGATCGCCCTTGGTTGGAAAGTCTAACAGCAATGATTGCTCCGAGTTTAACTCGTCTAGCTGATGCAGCCCAAGAAAGCCGTTTGCTCTTCGGACGAGCGGTAGAATACAGTGATGAAGCGGTTTCCTTACTCAAACAAGAAGGAGTAGAAGCAATTGTTAGAGAAGTAATTGAAGCCATCTCTACTCATGTGAATTTTGATTTAGACACTGCCAAAACCATAATCAAACAAGTAACGAAAAGCCAAAAAGTAAAAAAAGGCTTAGTAATGCGCTCTCTGCGAGCAGGTTTAACGGGAGAATTACACGGTCCGGATTTAATTCAATCTTGGTTATTACTTCATCAAAAAGGATTAGACCGAATTCGTTTACAATCGGCTTTAGGCGAAATTAAAAGCTAACTCTGGGGCTACAACTCTTGGGTTATAACAAGTATAGGGTCGTACATTTTTACGTCCCTAATCAACATTAACTTTTATTACGTTCAAGTATAAAATAGAACCTTTATTTGCCAGGAACAAGTGTAATTTAAATAACGTCAAGCAACTAGGTCAGAAGATTGATATTTAATTAGATTGATATTTAATTAATAAGAGTTATTTTGCAAAAGCACTAGGCATGACTAAGACATTAACCCAGAACAACCAAAAAAACAGAAAATCTTATATATGTACCAGTGTATGTCTTTTTTTGCTTATCGAAGTAATCCTTAATTTCCTCAGTGTTAATTTCGCGTCTGCCCAAAATATCGTTAAAAATATTACTATAGACCAGCGAGTTGCACGCACTCCACTATTAGTAGATGGAGTTAGTGGTGGTTCTTTAGCAGCACTAGAAGTAGCAAGAACAGAACAAACTTCAACAGGTTACTGTGATGGTTTTGTGAATCGGCAACCAAATCATACTTTAACTCTCAAAAAGTTTTTTGATTTTTTGAAAATTGAAGTAGATAGCCCTACAGATACAACTATTGTTGTTCGAGGACCAGGAGGAATTTGGTGTAATGACGATGCCAATCATACTAATCCTGTTATAGAAGGTCAATGGCAACCTGGTATTTACAAAATTTGGATTGGTTCTTATCAAGAAAATGTGACTAACAATTATCGGCTCAAAATTAGTGGGAAGTAACGAGATTTGTCGATCGCAGTCGCTTTGAGAAGAGAAAAATTACTTGTTTATAATACCTTTTAGAAATCAGGGTATGATACAGCAACGCCTATAATTCTAGTTATTATGAACTACCCCAACTTAGCTAACGCTTGAAGTTGGGGTTTCCAACTCCTCGTTAGTTAGTCGCGATTTTTGACGCTTCATCTGCCTTATCTGATATACAACGTATACAACAATTATGCAGAGAGGGTTTGAGGTCATCGTGCAAATTATACAAAGTAAACAACATAAACTACTTATCTTTCACTTCTTTGTTGTAGATACTCTAGTGTCCAACCTTTCTCCAACATAACAGTTAAAGGTGTCCATTCACCTGTTGCTTCCATGACAATGATTCCTTCTTTAGTCCCTTGACTAGCTTGAACTAATCCTTGCTCTTTAGCCAATTTGAACCATTCGGAAAATTCATCGCTGACACTTGCGATTTTTCTTTCCTTATCTGTTAAATTAGGTATCCAGTTTTCTTCTAAAGCTTTGCGAAATAAACCTGCTTTTGAGTTAACTTTTTTACCAGTAGCAATATATTCTTCTACTGCTTTTATAGCATCATTGACTTCGGCTTCAGATTTGGTTTCAATTATCTTGTATAGCTTGGCATTCATTCTAACTCCTAAATCTGATATTTTTGATTTTAATTCATCTTTATCAATTGAATTATTAATTTTTCTTTTAGCATTGATGGGAGTTACTTTGGGATGTGCGGTAGGGTTACTAAGAAGATATTTATCTAGTTCTACCTTAGTCAAGTTTAGTTCATTAGTAGTTCTTTCTAACTGTTGCTTTAATTTTTGATTTTCTTGCGCTACTGCTGATAGTTCATAAAGCCTACCTTGAACTACCTCAATATGTTTTTTCTGTTGATTAATTTCTTCTCTAAGTTTTTTGTTATCCTCCTTTAAATTGTAGATTAAAACAGCTTTTGATTGGTCAGAAGCAGGTTGAAAAGATTGAGGCTTTCTAGAGCTTTTTCTTACTTGCTTTTTCTGTTGTTCTCTAAGATGTTGGATACGGGCTTTTAACTCATCGTATTTATAGAGGTAGGGAACAGATACGCCAGCTTTTTCAGCCACGCTCTTGAAGGTAATATTCGAGCCTGATTTAATTAATTCAGCAATAGCTTTTTCAGTTCGTTCGAGAGCGTCTTTTCTTTTGGCTTCTGCGGTAGCCATTAAAATGTCTGGATTCCCACCTGGATTACCTTTAGGCACTTTGCTCACCTCCGTTTTGTTCGGGAAAACTTTCGTCACCATAAATAACTTCTTTCTGTTCTAATCCTCGGATTATTTTTTTTAGGTTATCTGCTATTGGTAGATTAGTTTCTATCTGCCTATCCCAACCATTAGCTCT
>JASJDJ010000180.1 GCA_030065635.1 Xenococcaceae cyanobacterium MO_188.B32 | reverse complement strand
CAAGAATTTAAGCGATCGCTTAAATTCTTGTCAATAAGCAGGACTTAACGCGATTATTTGGGGGTTTATTGAGATTAAGGCGTTCTTATTGACAAGATGCGTTTGCCCTGAAGCCTATAGCAAGTTTCAATTAAGCAATCTACAGGCAAAAATTTTTTTTTATTAATTGTGCGATCGTAATGTTAAGGTTTATTCAGAATATTGCCCTTTCATTGAACATTAAATATTGCTAAATGTTTAATGCTGAGTTATACATAAAATGACCACTTGAATTATTGATTTTTAATTAAGGTTTCTCTCTCTTCATTGCAAAAACGATTATCCTTTTACAGGATTCTTTAACCAAACAACAAATGCCAATCTTCGGGGGAATAGTGGCAACGATCGCCTTAGTGGTGGAAGTGGTAATGACAATCTTCGGGGGAATAGTGGTAACGATCGCCTTGGTGGTGGAAGTGGTAATGACACTCTTACTGGCGGTAGCGAAAATGATACTCTTCGTGGTGGATTAGGTAGTGATACTCTCAGAGGTGGAAGTGGCAATGACCTTCTTCAAGGGGAAGATGGTAATGACTTGCTCTTTGGTGGTGCTGGTGCCGATCGATTTGTCTTGGCTGCCGGTCAAGGTGGAGAAACTATCCGCGATTTTGAAGATGACCTAGATAAATTGGTTTTAGGTACGGGATTATCTTTTGAGAATCTTCAGTTTCTCTCAACTGGTGGCGATACTTTCATTGTTAACAACAACACAATTTTAGCTGTGGTAGAAAACACGCAAGCTTTTGAGATTAATGTAGAAGATTTTATTTTCTGAGAAAAAAAACTACTAGCTAACAAAATTAATTAAAGTTTATTTACCGCCAAAATATCCATTTATTCGTTAATTTGAGACTAAAAACATGATTATTGAGCCTAACGATACAATTTCAGAAGCTATCGATACTGGTTTGGCTTCCGACAATCCAGGGAATTTTGTTGCTGATGGCTTTATCGGTGACAGTCCTAATATTCCTCGGAGAAGAGACGATGTCGATTTGTTAAAAGTACAATTGGATGCAGGCGATCGGGTTACTATTGATATTGATGCTAGTGATATTGGTTCTAGTTTAGACCCAATACTGAGGTTATTTAACTCTGAAGGGGAGCAAGTAGCTGTTAACGATGATTTTTCGGGCTTAGACTCTTTTATCAGCTTTGATGCTACTGATTCTGACACCTATTACATCGGTGTAAGTTCATTCAGCAATTTTGATTACGACCCCTTTGAAGCTAACAGTGGTTTTGGAGGTAGTACTGGTAAGTATACTATTGATATTAATCTAATTGCTGCGATTGATGGTACTGAAGGTAATGACACTCTTATTGGCACTCCAGAAGATGACCGTATTAATGGTTTAGCTGGAAATGATGTTCTTCAGGGTGAAAGTGGCGATGACTTTCTCATTGGTGGTACTGGCAATGACACTATTGGTGGTGCCGACGGCAATGATTCTCTCTTTGGCAACGAAGGAAATGATATTCTTGCTGGTGGAGATAATCGAGATACTATTGAGGGGAACTCTGGGGATGACCTTATAGCTGGTGGCCGAGGCGCAGATTCTCTTTTAGGAGGAGATGATAATGATACCCTACAAGGAAATCCTGGCAATGACACTCTTCGCGGTAATAGTGGCAACGATCGCCTTGGTGGTGGAAGTGGTAATGACACTCTTACTGGCGGTAGCGAAAATGATACTCTTCGTGGTGGATTAGGTAGTGATATTCTCAGGGGTGGAAGTGGCAATGACCTTCTTCAAGGGGAAGGTGGTAATGACTTGCTCTTTGGTGGTGCTGGTGCCGATCGATTTATCTTGGCTGCCGGTCAAGGTGGAGAAACGATCCGCGATTTTGAAGATGACCTGGATAAATTGGTTTTAGGTACGGGATTATCCTTTGAGAATCTTCAGTTTCTCTCAACTGGTGGCGATACTTTCATTGTTAACAACAACACAATTTTAGCTGTGGTAGAAAACACGCTAGCTTTTGAGATTAATGTAGAAGATTTTATTTTCTAGAATTAATACTCATTCTCCTTGGAAACTAATAAACTACCCTGCTGTTTTACGGCAGGGTAATCGATTTTAGAGATCGAGAAGAGCTTGTTGCCAATCTAGTTTACTTGTATCAATTGTAGTTACATAGGCTTTTTCTTCTTCTGTAAAGTCTTCGGCTTTTGCTTGTTGACTACTGAGTAAGTCGGCTGTAGCATCGGAAATATCTCCGCTACGCTTATCAAGTCGATCGCGCAGTACTTCTATAGGTGCAGTGCAGTTAACTATTTTTAGAGGAATACTGTTGTCTCGAGCAGTAGCGATCGCTTGATGACGAAGGGCAACTCGATCGTATTTAGCATCTAAAATAACTGGGAAGCCAATATTTGCCAATAGTATACCCAACTCTAGCATCTTACCATAAGTTTTTTGATTCATTTCCTCACTATAGATTTCTTGTCCTCCTTTCTCATTGAGGGGAATACCTGCTATATGTTTGCGAACGGCATCGGAGCGAAGATGAATAGCATTAATTAATCTTGCTATTTCTTTGGCAACGGTAGTTTTACCTGCACCAGATAAACCAGACATCAAAATGATTTTGCCTTCTTGATTTTGAGTATAAGCCCAAGCTTGCTGATAGTAATCTGCTGCGGTTTTAGCTGCTTCTTGTTTAACTGTATCGGGAATACCAGGATCGTCTAAGAGAAAAGATGTTACTTTGGCTCTTACATAAGCCTGACGACTGAGATATAGATACAATAATTGTAATCCTAACCAATCCCCCGTTTGTTCTAAGTAAGTATTGAGGAAAGCATTAGCAAAATCCTGTCTGTCTCGCGCCTCTAAATCCATTACCGCAAAAGCAACATCGTACATGACATCGACAAAGCGGAAAGGCTCGTTAAATTCAATGCGATCGAACAATTGGATTTTATTTTGCCACAGACAGATATTTTTTAGATGTAAATCGCCGTGACATTCTTTAATTTGGTTATTTTCTATTCTGGCTTGAAATAATGCTTCTTTTTCGGCAAAAAACTTGTCTGTATAGGTTTTAGTTTCGTCAAATTGCTGTTGTGTTTGGGCGATACCGATATATTTCTCTGTCTGCTGATAATTTTCGTCAAAGGCTTCTCTGATTTTAGCTACTGTGCCAAAACTGCGAATATGCTCATTAGTCTCTGCCTGGCTGTGGAATTGGGCGACAATCTTGCCTAATTCTTCCATTTGCTCGATATCAAGTTTTCCTGCTGTAAACAAATTAATAAAAAGATTTTCTTGAGGAAATTGGCGCATTTTGAGGACGTATTCTACTGCTTCCCCTACTCCACCCAAAATATACTTATCTCCAGCCTGAGTTATGGGTAATACTTCCAAGTATAATTCTGGCGCGATCGCGGAATTCAGGCGAATTTCTTCTGTCAGAAAATGTTGTCTTCGATCGAGGGTAGAAAAATCTAGAAATCCAAAATTAACTGCTTTTTTAAGCTTATAAGCATAATCTCCTGTCAAAAAAACGTAAGAAACATGAGTTTGTACCAGTTCAATTGGTTCAACTACCGAATGAGGATAAAATCCAGACTGTTGCATCTGTTCGATCGGAGTAGAGATATTAGTTTGTGTCATAAAATCAAGAATTTATAGCAGTAATGCGAGAAAGAATATTAGCACGACAAACTTCTAATCCTGCGCAGATTTTAAAATTTTGAAAGCTAGAGATTCTTTGCGGCGATCGCCCAAGTGATTGATTGAATTAATTAGGGAACTTTCTGATTTTAATACTGGTAGAGAAAAAAGTTGAGTATTTCTCTAAATTATCTAGACTTAACGATATTAGAACATTTATGTTTATTTTCTCATTACTTTTTCAGTAAAAATTAATTGGCAACTTGGTACAATCTTTCATGAAGTGAGCATCTGCTGCGATCGCCCTAATCAAACCGAAAAGCAAGTATTTTGATGCACTTTATTAAATTTAGGTTGCAATTTCACTAAACTAATGGTTCTTAATCGTCGCAATTTTCTTTTACTCACAGGTGTTGGTATCGGTACCTTAACCCTCGGAACTTTTGCTAAATCTACTTTAGCTCAATCCTTAAATGATGGAAGTGAAGGACCTTTTGAACTTCCACCTCTTCCTTATGACTATAATGCTCTTGAACCATATATCGATGAAGAAACCATGCGGTTTCATCACGATAAGCATCATGCCGGCTATACCAAAAATCTTAATAAGGCAGTTAGTCAATATCCAGAATTAGCTAATAAATCTGCGGAAGACATTTTACGCAATTTTGATAGTGTACCAGCAGATATTTCAACCACGGTTCGTAATAATGGCGGTGGCTATGTTAATCATAAAATGTTTTGGGAAATTATGAGTCCCGATGGTGGAGGAGAACCAACTGGGGCGATCGCTACTGCTATTGTCGATGCTTTTGGTAGCTTTGAAGCTTTTAAAGAACAGTTTAACCAGGCTGGTAGTCAACAGTTTGGTAGTGGTTGGGCTTGGTTAGTTTTAGATAACAATAAACAACTAAAAGTCATGGGAACAGCCAATCAAGATAGTCCCTTGATGCAAGGAATGTATCCTATTATGGGCAATGATGTTTGGGAACACGCTTACTATCTTAACTATCGTAATGCTAGAGGAGAGTATCTCAAGCAATGGTGGAATGTAGTTAACTGGACACAAGTAAACAAACGCTACCAACAAGCGATGGCGTAAAGCCTATGATACAAGGGAAAGGCAAATATTCATACTTTCCCTAACCTTTTCAACTCCGAACTCCAAACTCCCGTTGGCTTACCAGACTGCCTGATAATTTTCTGCTGCTAACTCCCATTTTTTGCCATGGATATGTACTCTATTAGTTATTCCTTGGCTATTAACTAATTTTCCTCCTGCATGAGACCAAGATAAAATACTCCCTTTAAAATTAAATACTTGAAAACCTTGCTCTTGTAGTTTTTTAGCATACATTCCACTTCGATCACCAATAGTACAGTAAGGAACAATAGTATTGTGGCGATATTTGTCCTGCTCCCGTTCAAATTCTGCTTGAGAAATAGCACCAATGATCATGGAAACTTCCATTTCTTGAGGAGTGCGGACATCAACTAAAATAACCTTTTCTTGTTCTTGTAGTTGTTGTAATTCTTCAGCAGAAATATCTTTTACTTCAGGAAATTTACGAGCGTATTGAGTATACAAAGTTTTAATTTTTTCTTGCTTCCACTCCTCGGAATGGTTGGCATAATTTTTTGAGCAACTAACAGTAGTTAACAACAAAAAACAACTCACAAGTAAGGAGTAATAACGGATTAAGTTTGATGGTCTGTTCATTTTACTCTCTCGGTTTATAAGTAGAAGAAATATAGAGTTCCTTCAGTTGTGATTTATCTATCGGTGAAGGTGCATCAGTTAATAAGCAACTTGCTTGTTGTGTTTTAGGAAAGGCAATTACATCTCTAATAGATTCTTCCCCTGCCAATAACATCACCAAACGATCTAAACCGTAAGCAATACCACCGTGGGGAGGCGTACCATATTCAAAAGCTTCTAAAAGAAATCCAAATTTTTCCTTGGTTTCTTCTGGAGAAAAGCCAATAGTTTCAAAAACTTTTTGTTGTATATCTTTTTGGTAAATTCGCAGGCTACCACCGCCGACTTCTACGCCGTTATAAACTAAGTCGTAAGCTTGTGCCCTCGCAGTTTTTAAATCTTCAATATCTTCTGGATAAGGGGCTGTAAAAGGATGATGAAGTGCTTCTAACCTCTTTTCATCGGCATTCCATTCAAACATGGGAAATTCCGTTACCCACACTAGATCGACTTTATTTTCATCGATTAAACCTAGCTCTTTACCTATTACTTGACGCAAGCGATCGAGGGACTTATTAACGGTAGCTATATCTCCAGCACCAAATAGTAATAAATGACCGGGTTTTGCTCCAGTTTTAGCTAATAATTCTTGTTTTTTTTCTTCGGTCAAATTGTCTTTAATTGCGCCAATAGTATCAATCTCATTATTCTCTCGCACGCGGATATAGGCAATACCTTTTGCCCCTGCTGCTACCGCTTCATTAAAAATATCGCCTTTGGGTTTAATTCTGACATTCGAGATAGCATCATTACCGCCAGGAATAGGTAAAACTTTGACGGTTCCCCCACTTTTTACTGCGCCAGAAAAAACTTTAAACCCAGAATCTTTGACTATTTCAGCCACATCAACTAACTCTAGACCAAAGCGGGTATCTGGTCTATCTGTACCGTATTTTGCCATTGCTTCCCCATAAGTAATGCGAGGAAAAGGTCGAGGTAAATCGATATTTTTAACGGTTTTGAAGATGTGACAAATTAACTTTTCATTTAGTTCGATAATCTCATCTTGAGATAGGAAACTCATTTCCATATCCAACTGAGTAAATTCTGGCTGTCTGTCGGCGCGCAAATCTTCATCGCGGAAACAGCGGGCAATTTGATAGTAGCGATCGCACCCCGAAACCATTAACAATTGTTTGAATAACTGTGGTGATTGAGGTAAAGCATACCATTCCCCAGGATTTACACGGGAGGGAACTAGATAATCTCTTGCACCTTCAGGAGTGGAACGAGTTAGGATGGGAGTCTCTACTTCAATAAAGTCTTGTTCGTCTTCTAAGAAACGACGCATTGCTTTGACTACTTCATGACGCAAGCGTAGATTTTTCGCCATGCGATCGCGTCTTAAATCTAAGTAGCGATATTTTAAGCGTAAATCTTCTCTAACTGATTCTGTTTCGCTGGTAAATACTTGAAAAGGTAACTGTTTGTTAACACCATTAAGAATTTCAATCGAATTAGCATAGATCTCTATTTCCCCTGTGGGTAATTTGGGATTAAGAGATTCTTCGGGACGCTGACTTACATTTCCGCTAACTTTAACTACATATTCACTACGCAAAGAATCTGCATCCTGATAAGATTCGGGAGTACGTTGAGGATCGCTAACAATTTGAACTGTTCCAGTGCGATCGCGCAAATCGATGAAAATTACTCCACCATGATCGCGACGACGATTTACCCAACCATACAGAGTAACGGTTTTATTAATATGTTCTGCTCGCAATTCTCCACAATAGTTAGTTCTCATGTTGGCTCAGGCAAAATACAATTTAAAATACAGCGTTTCTTAGAATATCAGACTTCCCAATTTATCACTAATATATTTCCTCATAGCGCATTAACTGCAAACTACTGTTTCCCTAGATTTTAGCTTGTTACAGAGAAGCGCAGAGCAAAATTATTAAAATTTATTTTTAGTTTTGGTGACCGTTACACCGCCCTTCGGGTTCTTACCGTTTGCTCAACGGAGGACACCTCCACACTGCAACTGTTTCACCGTAGAACTAACGGGGCTGTCTCTTGAATCGAATTCAAGAGACAGCCCCTCCGATGCCTGGGGTCACCGCATTCAGCGGTAAAAACTGTAAATAGTTTGATTTTCTAAATTGTTACAGAGTTCAGAGGGTTTTTTACCCAGGGGAAAAGTTTGTCGATCGAGTTTCATTTGTAAACCCATCATGGGGTCTTCCCCATCGGCAATCAGAAATTCTAAACGCTCAATTTCTCGCCAATCAGATAGTCGGTCTAAAATTTGAGCAATACCATTCAGGTAGGGATGATGACAATCTCGATACCAATCTGAGGAGGCTAACTTGGGTTGGTCGAAACCAAGGTGGAAAATAAGGGATGGTCTGCTAAACAGAGCGATCGCTACTGGTCTAGCTTCTTCTTGGAGTAACAAATCATAAGAGTGAGCTAGGTAGCGTATTTTATCCAGTTTTTCATAACGGGCTGTCACCGAGCTAATTTCTGGCGACCAGGTAATGGCTACGGCGATCAAATAAGTTTGTAGGAGTAAATGACCTAATTTTCTGGCTTTAGTGGCTAAATATTCAGAATTATGATCGTTAGCCTCGATTAAGAGAGGAAGGCGATCGACTACTTCTAAACCGTAGCCTTTTAAGCCAGCAATTTTGCGGGGATTATTGGTAATAAGATGAATTTTTTTGACTCCCAGGTCGTTAAGCATTTGCGCGCCCATGCCATAGTCTCGTAAATCGGCGGGAAAACCCAAACGCTCGTTAGCTTCTACCGTATCTAACCCCAAATCTTGCAAGGTATAGGCTTTAAGTTTATTAACTAAACCAATCCCTCTTCCCTCCTGGCGCAAATATACTACTACTCCCAAACCTGCTGCTTCGATCATTTTGAGGGCAGCGTGTAATTGCATACGACAATCACAACGAAGAGAACCTAAAGCATCACCCGTCAAACATTCAGAATGCATTCTTACCATTACAGGTCGATCGGGAAAATCCGCAGGATTACCTTTAACAATGGCAATATGTTCCGTGTTATCTAGGGCATTACGGTAAGCATAGATTTGAAAATCGCCAAATTGACTGGGAAATTGACAAACCGTTTCCCGATAGACAAAGCGGTCGTGTTTGAGGCGGTAACTAATCAGATCGGCAATGCTAATTAGTTTGAGATTATGTTTGTGGGCGTACTCCACTAATTCTGGCAACCGTGCCATAGAACCGTTGGGGTTTTGAATTTCGCAGATTACTCCTGCTGGATATAATCCTGCTAGTCGGGCTAAATCTACCGCTGCTTCTGTATGTCCTGCCCGTTTTAAAACTCCGCCTTTTCTGGCTCTCAAGGGAAAAATATGACCGGGACGGGCTAAATCTTCGGGTCTGGAGGCAGGGTTAATAGCTACTTGGATAGTGCGGGCGCGGTCTTCGGCCGAAATACCTGTAGTAACTCCTAGATGGGTTGCTGCATCAATACTAACGGTAAATGCCGTTTGGTTACTGTCAGTATTTTTACTTACCATTAGGGGTAAATCGAGAGCATCTAACCTTTCTGGAGTCATGGCCAGACAAATTAAGCCCCTAGCTTCTACCGCCATCAAATTAATCATATCCGGGGTAGCAAATTGGGCTGCACAAATTATATCGCCCTCATTTTCTCGATTTTCATCATCAACCACAATAACAGCGCGACCCGACTTGATATCTGCCAGGGCGGTATCAATAGAATCAAAAGTAAATGAATTGTTTTGAGGTGTTTCCACTATATAAACCCGAACTTAGAAATGGTGCCGTGTGTTTACTCCTCTGTCTTTTAGATTCTTAGATTGTAGCGTGTTTGAGGTAAGGGGGGGGGAAATGTCTTCTTTACCAGAAATTATCTTTGAGAACTTTCGAGTTTTTCCATCGACTGCCTAGCACTATTGCCATTGTCTTTCAGATTAAACAAAAATAGCCAACCAGCAAAACTTAGAGACATAGTGGCGACTATAATAGCAGAAATTAAACCGTTGCGCATTATTCGCAATTGCCTATCCAAATCTTTGACAGATGCCCTAAGCGGATTAACCATAGTCATCAATTCATTACGATAGGTAGATTCAAAATCTTCCGAAACATTACGTATTTCATCTCGTTGCACAGCCCATTCTTGCAATGCTGCTCTTTGACGAGACCAATCTGCTAAAGCCGTATTCAACCGCGAATCCATTTCTTGTTTTAGATTGAGCAATTGTCTAGTCAATTGAGAGTCGAGATTACGATTCGCTTCACTAAACTGGTTTTGGACATTTAAAACTTCGCTGCGTAACGATTCCCAACTTTTTTTAGTAACGGTTTCCAATTCACTGATGCGTCTATCGTAACTTGGGTCAATATCGACAACAGAGATTTTATTTAGCGAGGCTTGGGCTGCTTCTAATTGCTCCTGAAATTTAGCTTGATATGTTTGTACCAAATCTTCTAGTTGTTTTTGGATAGTGGAGATGGTTTCTTTATCGACTGGCAAACTGGGACTTTGACTGTTATCAGAATAAACAGAGCGAATTTTTTCGGCTAACTCCTCTGCGGTTGTATTCTTAAGTAAATATCCTTTGGCTCCTGCTCGAAGAGATTTACCCAGATACATATCGTCATCATGAGCACTCAAAAAAATTACTTTTACTTGGGGAAAACGCTCGGTTATAAGTTCGGTAGCTTCTATGCCATTCATTTTGGGCATATCGATATCCATCAAAATGATATCGGGTCGTAGCTTTTCTACTTGTACGATTGCTTCTTCGCCATTATGGGCGACCCCTGCAACCTCAAAATCTTCTTCGACTTCTAACCAAGTCTTTAAAACCTCACAGAGAAGGGCTTGATCGTCTACCAGTAAGATACGAATCATTTAGTAAACCTAGGGAAACGAGATAGCGGAACTCTATTTTATGTTTTACGCCGATCTTAATCGATAATATTAAAGAATTTTGTTTCTACATCAATTCTTAAATTAATTGTAAAGTGTTCTCGATAGATTGACAAATAACTAGTTTTGGTATTAGAGTCGATCGCCTTAAGGCGAAAAATCGATCGTTTAGGTATTTCATGTTAGCTATCGATCGCCATTAAAACCGAAGTAAGTATTTTCCGATCATTCAATTTTTAGGAGTAACGTTAATGTCCGTAGATCCTACTATTGCTGAAGTTTCAATTAAGGGAAATTTAGAGCAGTTTTTGATTGTTCTCAGTGTATCTTTAAGTGTTGCTACCATCTCTAGAATTTTTAGTTGGTTTAGGCAAATTCCTTATACTCTACTATTAGTAATTGTGGGATTAGCACTAGCTTTTGTAGATATTCGTCTAGTTAATCTCTCTCCAGAATTAATCCTAGAAATTTTTCTACCTCCATTATTATTTGAAGCTGCTTGGAATATTCGCTGGCGTAGTCTGAAAGATAACTTAATACCTGTAACTATGTTTGCCGTAATTGGCGTAGTTATATCGGTTTTAGGTGTTGCTTTTGCTCTGAGTAATTTTACTACTCTATCTATTTCTACAGCTTTACTTGTAGGAGCTAGTTTATCGGCTACTGACCCTGTTTCTGTAGTTGCTTTATTTCGAGAACTAGGAGCGAGTAAACGTTTAACAATTGTGATGGAGGGGGAAAGTTTATTTAATGATGGAGTAGCGGTAGTTGCTTTTCTTTTGTTAGTAGGTATTCCTCTAGGAATAGAACAATTTTCTTTAACTGCTACTCTGGTTAAATTCTTTACTTTTGTAGGTATTGGTTTAGGTATTGGTAGCATTATTGGTTTTGGTATTTCTTATTTGACTCAAAGATTCGATCTACCTTTAGTAGAACAATCTTTAACTTTAGTTTCTGCTTATGGAACATATTTAATTACAGAAGAATTGGGCGGTTCTGGTGTAATTGGAGTAGTTACAGTTGGAATTATTTTGGGTAACTTTGGTTCTCGCATTGGCATGAACCCCCGTACTCGACTTCTCGTTTCTGAATTTTGGGATTTTTTAGCATTTTTTGTCAACTCAATTGTATTTTTATTAATTGGCGATCAAATCAATTTCAGTAGTCTAATTGACAATATCGGTCTAATTATTGTCGCTATAATTTCGGTATTGGCTACTAGGGCAATCGTGATTTATGGGTTGGGTAATGTTAGTAATTTATTTAGTAAAGTAAAACTTAATTTTAGAGAACAAACAATTTTATGGTGGGGAGGATTAAGAGGTTCTGTTTCTATTGCTCTGGCTTTAAGCGTGCCAGTTTTACTAACTAGCAGACAAGAAATTATCGATACAGTATTTGGAGTTGTCCTGTTTACTCTTTTAGTTCAAGGATTAACAACTCAGTGGTTTTTAGAGCAACTAGATTTAATTGGCGATCGAGCTTTACGCCAAGAATATTCAGAATTATTGGCTCGTCGTGTTGCCATGAAAAGAGTACTTGAATATTTAGCCAATTTGGATATTTCACCAGAAATAGACCCCGAATTTTATCGCTATCAACAAGGATTAGTCAAAGGAGAATTACAAAGTATAGAAAATAAAATTGAGAAGCTACAAAAAGAACATGACAATCTGCGAGCGCTCACCATCGAGCAATTAAAAGAGCAACTCTTAGACATAGAAGCAGATACCTATGCAGAATTTATTCGTGCGGGAAAATTGAATGAAACTCTTTCTCCAGTTTTGCAAGAAGTTATAGCAAAAGCATCAGAAAACTAAATTAATATTCACTATTAGTTAACTTACTCTTAATCCCGAGGCTTTTAACTCTATAACTCAAAAAAATAACCATCAAGATGCTGCCAAAATAAAGGATTTAGACACTTAATCGAAAAGTCATATCAAATCCGAATAATTGCACACACTTAAGCTATCCAACCAAAATCATTCTCCCCCCGCTCCCCTACTCTCTCAAGTGTATGTTTTTAATAAAGTCGACAATCTTGACTACACTAAAAACGAAAGAATGGGCTTTTCCCCCTCTGCTTCCTCCGCTCCCTCTGCCTCCTCTGCCCATCTCAACCGTTAAATCTTAAAATCATACCCCT
>JASJDJ010000179.1 GCA_030065635.1 Xenococcaceae cyanobacterium MO_188.B32 | reverse complement strand
GTGATCTTTTGTACTAATATAAGTGGCGATCGCTAATGTCAAAATAGGGATTTCAGACATCAGGAAATTACTCTTTATTTAAGAGCCAATAAATTTCTCCTGATTGATAATGCTCAATTTCAGCTTGGCGATCGCTCTTGTTCTCTTTTCTGACCCTGAGCGCGTACGCTGTTTACTCTCCCTTTTGTAACACTATATTCTGACATACAAGCTTCAGCCCAGATAAGTTTCAAAATGAGAATTGCTGGTAAAACAGGGAAATCACCGAGTCCCAACCCTAAACATAATTGTGAATATGTGCAACTTTGTTTAGGTTTTTAGTAGGTGACCTTATCCAGATAGAGAAGTAGAGTTTTGTTTTTGGAACGATCGATCTTTATTATTTAGTATTATTTAGTTTGCTTTCCCAAAAAAACCCCGCGACATTAGCTACCTGAGATAGAAAAAATAAGCTTGATATCAAGATTTTGGGTTGTTCTGTGGCTTGAGAAAAGGGATAAGCTAGTAAATCGAAATAAAAAGATAACGGCTCGACTTCGATCTGTTTGGCTGTTCTTTGAGAACGTAACTGATGAAAACAAAAAGCTCCCCTACCGTAACCAAAATGCTGTCGCCAAAAAGACTTTACACTGAGATGATGATAGTGATTAATTTGGGCTTGAGGATTGTAAACCATAGGATATTTAGCTTCCCAGCGGTCGCAAAAATCTCGGTCTTCCGCAGCAGCAAGAGGAAAGGAAACATCAAAGCCACCTAAACTATCGAAGCCAGATTTAGGCATGGCAATATTATTAGAAGCAAAAAAAGCTTTTTTCCCCGAAGCCGGGTTGTAATATTCGTAAAGATAATCAATCAATTTCTGAGAAGCAGTAGAGAAAGGATTATCCGCTAAAGCATTGATAGTTCTACCGCCAATCATTGCTGCTGGTGCATTAGCTAAACTAATTGCAAATTGAGTCAGCCAATTAGGTAAGGGTTGACAATCATCGTCGGTAAACACCAAAAATTCTCCTTGAGCTTCTTTTGCACCGCGATTTCTGGCAGCAGCAGGACCGGCATTGGCTTGACGAAATAATTTGATTTGAATTTTATCTTGTAATGGTGTCACTACCGAGTCTAAGGGCGTTTTACTCCCATCATCTACTACGATCGCTTCAAAGCGATCGCGGAGATAATCTAATTGGGCGATCGCAGTTAAACAATTTTCCAGTCTTTCAGGACGATTGTAGGTAGGAATAACTATCGAGAATTTAAGGTGTTGAGAATTCATAATTCAAGAGAAAAGAGTAGTAAATTTAGGCTTTTCAGTATTTGTTATGCTTAATTTGAAAGACATCACTGCTGTGTAAAGGCTCAACTTTCAAATAAAAAGGTAGATTTAGAGTTGTTAGAAATATAACCCATCTTCCGCACCCTAAAGTGTCACAACTGATTCTCAGATAATAATGATCGATCGAGGGGCAAGAACAGTACTAATGTTCGAGTAGAGTCAGAATTTGGGTCGAGAGAGATTTCGTGGGTTTAAGAGACTATTGCGGAATCTTAATTGCGACCAATAAATGACACCAATAAATGGGGAAATTCAAGTCAAAAATCTCGACCATCTGGGATTAGTAGCCGGAATTGTTGATGAATTAGGAATAGTAGAAATTATTAATGAGCTCTGGCTCTTCCGATTTGACTATGCTAAAAAGAAGCGCGATCGCCTTTTTTGTGAGAAATGCGGGAATGGCCTCAAAGCGATCGCAGTTAAACAATTTGCCAGTCTTTCAGGACGATTATAAGTTGGGATAATCATGAAAAATTCAAGATTTTGAACATTTATGGTTAATAATTCCTATCTAAGTGATATTTTGCTAATTCTTTTTGTAGTTCATAGTAGGCAGGCTTGGGACGATAGGCTCGATCGAAAAGCAATGCATCTCCCCAGCCCTCAAAATGACTGGGTATCCATGAATGGCGATCGCTAAAACCCCAAGTTACAAAAGTATTGCAATTACTCGCGAGTAGACAAATATGCAGCATCTCTTGATAAATCTTAGCCTGTTGTTCGTAGTCTTGAGCAGTAGAAGGTTGCCTAATTCTTACGTCCATTTCTGTAATCTGAACCTCAAGACCTAAATTAGCAAGGCGAATCATGTTTTCCCCCACCTCTAGTGAACTAGGTGGAGAGTCAAGTCTGAGATGCATTTGCAATCCAACACCGTGAATTGGAACATCCCTTTCTTTCAAAGATTTAACTAATTGATAAATCGCATCAGACTTTCTATTTAGCCCCTCACCACCGTAGTCATTATAAATGAGGATAGCTTTGGGATTAGCCTCATGAGCCCAGTGAAACGCCATCTCTATGTACTCTGGTCCAATGCCTTTAAGCCAGAAAGAATCACGCAGGCTGCCATCATCAGCGATCGCCTCGTTAACCACGTCCCAAACCATAATTTGACCTTGATAACGCCCGACGACTGTCTTGATGTAACTTCTTAAAATAGCAATTAACTCCTCTCGCTTCCAGTTTCCTTCTATCAGCCAATCTGGAAGTGCATTATGCCATACCAACGTGTGTCCTCTAATCATCATCTGATGCGCGGTAGCGAAAGCCATAAGGAGGTCGGCTTCGGTGAAGTCAAAGCGATGAGGTTCTGGGTGTAGATGCTTAAACTTCATCTGATTTTCTGCTGTGACCATATTAAATTCTCGAGCCAAGCTATATCGATACAGAAAATCTTGATTCAAGACCTTGACGTTCACTGCAGACCCAATAAAAAAATCATGGCTTTTGGCCTGAGAACGCAATGTGAAATCGATTTCTCTTGCGAAAAAAGCTTCTGGGAATCTGTCAGTGAAATCGAGATCCAGTTCCTGGGACTTCTGGCTCAAGATATTCATCCCTGGGATGGACATTGAATGGGATGGAAGAGTAGGAAGAACAGACAAAGTAGCTACCGCCATCCAAGCTACTTTGAGAATAGGGGCTCTCCAGGATTTTTTCATGATTTTCTCTAAAATTCAATCAGTCACTATTCATTCAATAAATTCGAGAGTTTATTTGATTTTTTCTCTTTATAAGCTGAATCTAACAAGTAAATCAACATCGCTAGCCATACACTTAATTGACTGAGCTTAAATGCCAAATCCCAAGGCGATGGCAACAATCTTAAACTAGCTGGTGCAAGAGAACAAACAATAGCAATTATCAATAAAGCCTTTCCGACTTTTTCGGTTTCAGAGTTTAAGTTTTCCTTGAGTATAAATATTACTGCAAATATTGCCAAGATAATTAGCATATCATCATAAACACGATGGTAAGTCCAAATCCGACTAAATATGGTAGTGACTCCCATCAGTATCCAGAGATTACAGTTTCGATGAAAATAAACCCAGCAACCTAATAAAGCTAGTAGACTTAATGAGACAGGCAAAGCCCAATGACTCATTCCTAGACTAGCGAGTAAGTTATGAATATCTGCATAGCCAATATCTTTGCCTAGAAAGGCAGATTCTTCACCAGATTCAGATATTAAAGAACTCCAAGCAGCACCTTTCATTCCCAAAGAAAGCCAATCAAAATGTAATTGAAAGATTTCTTGTTCTTGAAACGAACAAGCCACAAGTGAAAAACCAGCATAAATAACTATGGTAGCTAAAGCTGGATACATATTTTTCGGCACAAATAAAACTAGCCACATGAAGGGAAGTGCCACTGTAGGTTTAATTAATGAGAGTGCCGCGAAAAAGCCTCCTAAAATACTTTTTAGCCAGTGATTTTTGCCAGGGAGAATGAAAATCATACAGGCGACCAGAGCCAACATGATATAAATAGTAAACTGGCCGTTGCCAATGGTTATGCCTGTTGAGTAATGTGCCAGAATAAATAGAGCCCAAAATGTTTTTTGTAGTGGAGTTTCAAGTGAGTGGTTTTTTAGTAAAATTTTGGTCAAAACAACCAGGAATATCACAGTAGAAATTGCCCAGATCCATCTAACTAATTGCCAAGAATAAAAGCCCATAAAAGGCCACATCATCAGATAGCTCGCTGGGGGATAAACGGCACTATTTAAGATGCTGTAGATGTGTTGCCCAGAAAACCAAAGCAATACTTCGTCATAGCGTTGTATCAAGTCAATCGCCCCAAGTTCAGTGTTTGAGAACAGGAGCCGATGAAACTCATAGGGTAATCTGGAGATGATAGCAGCTACAAGTAAAGCGATCGCCGGTAAAATATGTTTGGCTTTATAATGGCTTTGTGAGCTGGTTTTGGAAATGAGCAAGGAAGCATAGTCAAAAAAATTTAGATTTTTCATCTTTATAAATTCTGCTGGTAAACTCACGAATTAAGCCACAGTATTTGCTCTCTTGGATTTTTCATAACCAAGCAAACTTTCCCGAAAACAGCCAGCAACATTAGCAACTTGGGACAAGAAAAGCAAAAAAGCGAGCCAAATGCCCTGTTGAGACGAAGCTTGTTTGAATGGATAGGATAGGTAATCAGTTGAAAATAAAACACTAAAGGTTCAACTTTGATACCTTCCTGGTGACGCTTTCCGTGGATTTGATGAAAGCAATATGCCCCGCGACCATAGTTGAAATGCTGTCGCCGCCCCAGCATTGCGAGCACTGGCAGGGCCTGAATTGCACTGTTGGATCAGGTGTAGTGAGAGGTGCGCCTCAAACTTCGCTGTGATTGGATTCAGGGGCATTCGGCTGCCATCATCCACCACGATGACCTCAAAGCGATCGCGGAGATAATCTAATTGGGCGATCGCATTTAAACAATTTGCCAGTCTTTCAGGACGGTTATAAGTAGGAATAACTATAGAGAATTTAAGGTGTTGAGAATTCATAATTCAAGGATATATAAGGAGTAAATTTAGGCTTTTCAGTATTTGTTAGGAAGGAGCGACAAATTAAAATACCAGCCTTGATGGGTTAGTTCTTGGGGCTAATAGTTAAATGGGTGGTTTTAAGGCTGGTATTTTAATAAAGCGCAAGTCCCTTATGCTTAATTTGAAAGATATCACTGCTATGTAGAGGCTCAACTATGAGTTGTCTTTTCTCTGCTAAGCTCTTAGCTTGGTCTAATAAGCTTTCAGAGGGCTTAAATAAAAAGGTAGATTTAGAGTTGTCAAAAATATATTTCTCGTCAATACACTATAGGGTCGCGCTTCCTGAGCGTACCTAATCATAATTGGTGAAACACAAGCAAGACAGAGCGTTGTACTTGCTACAGTCGATGACTGAAATATTAAGAGTGCCAGCCAAAAAAATAGTGGCAAAGATAAGAGACTAATTAAAGCAGGAAAAGCACGCATTGAGAAAATTGAGCTGCCAAAAAGCTCAGCCCAAGCTCTAGCTAGCAAAAAGTATAAGGGAGTATGTTCTGGTCGCTTAGCCAAAGCAATTGATGTATCTATCCAGGATTGTCCAGATTTAACATCCTGATATTTAGAGAGGGTCTCAACTTGAACGGGCTTCCCACTTACTGCTTTCTCTACCATTCCTAGCTGATAACCAGAAATCCTCATTGAAGTGTAAACTTCATCTTCCCAATAGGGTTTGACATCTAAATTACCTAAACGAAAAATAATCCCTAATACAATGATTATTAGAACAATACCCTTAAAACATGAACCATACAATTTGTCAAACTTAAGCATAAGTAACCAAAAATTTTCCTATGATAGGTTTTGGAGAAAGACGGCTGCAATTATCCATCACAATTACATCAAAGCGATCGCGAGGATAGTCTAATTTTGCGATCGCATTTAACGGGACTTTGACAAAAAACTAGGTTCAAAAAGGGGTGAAAGCCTTATATATCAATAGTTTAACCTCAAAATAGCTAAATCCTTAATATATCTGGGTTTCAGCCGAATTTACCTCGAAGAGGTAAATTCGGCGTCTGGCAAGGCTTTCACCCCTTTTTGAGCGGGAAAAATTGTCAAAGTCCCGTTAAACAATTTGCCAGTCTTTCAGGACGGTTATAGGTTGGGATGATAATTGAAAATTCAAGGTTTTGAGAATTCACAACTCAAGATGAAAGAGATTAACCCTACTTAAAGACTTTATTAATTGATAATTCCAGAAATTCAACTATTGCTGCGAATAGCAGAGCAATACTACCCAATAACTCACAGGATTCTTCAAAGGATTTCTGACCTGTAATGTAGGGCATTCCGAAACCTCCATTCAGGATATCAACTAACCCAAAGCAAATCAAAACTATACCAGTCACTACAAACTGCTGCGATGGATTCGCTTGTCTGAACCACCTTAGCCAGTTCTCAGACATTGCACTTTTCAAAGCTGGTAAGCCAAAAACTAGGTAGCTAATAGCTAACAAAACTATTATTAAAACTACTGCATAGGCAATCAAAAAATATGGTCTCTGCGATTGCTCTAACAATTGGTGAAGATTATGAAGATCTCCAGGTCGGTCAGAAGGTTCAAAAATATTCCATCCTAAGACGCTTTCTCTACCCCATTTGGATTCTTCTCCAGCTAAGAAAAAACAAAAAATGCTGTAAAGTCCCCAAGGTATAAATCTTCTTTTTTTTGTTGCCTTCAGGTCCAAGTCTACGAGTAAGAAAAATAGCTGTCATAAAGCCAGTTGGCAAAACTAGAGCTTCAGCTAAAAAAATAAAGGTTGTTCCTCTAACGGTTTTTTTACTGAGTTTGGATGACATATAATTTTTTATAAGGATATTTCTAGTTTTCAGGTGAGGAGCCTTACTCATAAATTAAGAAAGATTTTTTGCATCTTGGAATGATATCTACGCATTCTCAGCCCACTGCTTCATTTCTTCAGGATGAGCTAAAGTTGCATACATTCCCAGCATTTCAGAGCTACGTGCAATTACAGACAAAATGACTACCACAGGTAAAGATGACCATCGACGTAAATAACTTTCATTCAAAGCTTTGCTGAACCTCAGCCACCTTGGTATATCTAAAAGAACGTGCCATATAAGTGTCAATGGTGGTTCCAGTAATTTTGTTTTACTAATCCACTTGTTAGGATAATAATCGTCTAGTCTTCTTAACTGATAAACCTCATAGCCAATACGACGATGATATTGAAATATCCACCAATTCCAGGAAAATGAATGTACAGTCTGTTGGCTAAAACTCAAAGCAACCTTGCGTTTTGACTTAATTAATGCTTTGTAAAGCAGCACTGCGGAACAAGTCCTTCCATAGTTAGCGTCAAATTGGAATTTGCGAAATGAGTCAGCATTAAATATTGCATTATGACTCAGAATATTAGCAGCAATTAAATTATTAGTATTTTTGTCTTTACCGATCACAAATCCCCAGGCAATGGATGCTGCGACTCTCATTAGAACACTATCTGCACCAAGGGCATCATTGCCAAAAAGACTAGGTCCTACGACAGCATCCGCACCTTCTTGAATTTTTTCCACACCAGATTTAATCCATTCTTTACGAGGAGTCACATCCGAGTCGGTAAAGGCAAATATTTGTCCCGATGAAACATTCACGCAGATATTTTTTAATTCATAGTAGTTGATTCCATCTGCTGCAAAAGGCTTAACTGCATAAAACTGAGTATTAGAAAATTGTGTTTCCCAGACATCTACTTGTGCTGATGTACCCACTAATATGACTTCTATTAAATTTAGTGGATAATCTTGTTTGGCAAGTGCATCTAAAGTATCTTTAGTAGTTCCCAAATCATGCAACTCGTTGTAACCTTCAATTACAACAGATACAAGTGGATACTTCTTGGTCATTTCATTAGGGTGCATTTTTAGTTTCTTCATATGTATCAGTAGAAAAGTTAAAGTTTACTCAATCGAATTGTATTCGCTGGTAAAAATCTAGGAATTTTTGGGCAAAACATTCTTCGCTGAAATTAGCCAGAGCAAATTCACGACCAGCTTTTCCCATATTTCTGGCCAAATTACTATTGCTTAATATTTTTATAATTAAACTGGTTAATTCTTGAATATCGTCATGCTTAAATAAAAATCCCGTTTTGTGGTTGTGGACTATTTCAGTCAGTCCCCCAAGATTACTGGCAATAACTGGTTTTCCTCTCATCATGGCTTCTGCTGCTACAAGACCGAAAGGTTCTTGCCATTGAGAAGGCACGACTTGTACCCAAGCTCCTTTGAAGACGTGCTCCATCTCTTCACGGGATAAATGTCCCAGAAAGGTAATACTATCTTGCAGTTCTAAATCTGAAGTCAACGCGAGAAGATCGTTTTTTTCTGAACCCTCACCCGCAATGAGTAGTTTTGCTTCCGAAATTTGCCTGACCACATCACAAAAGGCTTTGATTAAAATGTTTACACCTTTTTCCCTAACTAACCGTCCTGCAAAAACGACGGTGGGATATGGTGAGAGGTCTGGACACATTTGACGAGAGGGAATTCCATTCCAAACTACTTCCGTTGCATTAACTCCTTGAATAGCAAGTTGTTTTTTGACGAAATGGCTGTTAGCAACTATCAAATTAAAAGCGTGTTGCCAATCTTTCCACAGCTTCATTTGAAAAGTAATTGGCAACCAATCATGAACGGGCAAGCATTTATTTTTGTAACATGTAACCCCTACACTATCTTGGCACATCTCACCGTTTGAAAGTCTTTTTGTTCCTAAGGGGCAAATTGATCGATACCAAGCAACATGATAAATCGTTGGAATATTGATTAGTAGAGGAAGAATAGTGGGGGATAATTGTGTTAGAAAGATTCTTACATGAACAACATCAGGATTAAACTTAGATAAAACCTGGGAAAATCTGTGAAACGCCCAAGGATTAGCTGATTGAAGCAAAGTCCGAAACTTAGATGTGGTTCCTAAGCACTCATAATCGGCTTTACTTGCTTTGTTTAGAGGTCTTGCAGAACTAGCAAATAGTCTTGCATCATGCCCTAATTTCCTTAATTGCTGGCGCAGGGACAGCATAATTAACTCTGCTCCCCCGGTGGGAGTTCCGTAATCATTGACGAGTAGTACTTTCACTAGCCCACTCCTCCATATTAACCATCAATCCTGTTCTTGCTGACTTTTCAGCCGCTTCAACTACCAACAAACTGTAGTATCCGTCCCACAAGTTAGGACTAGGAGATATCTGTTTTACAATCGCTTCTGCAAAATGATCTAATGAAAGCTGATATGATGGCTCTTTTTGAGGGTTCTTCAGCTTTGAAAATAAAACTGGACTATTAATCATTTGTTGGAAATGACGAATTATCGGAGGAAATCTTGATGGTTTAATATCTGGCTTAGTAAACTCAAGATTAAATGAATGGTATCTATCGATTGTTAATTTACCTGTCTTCCCATAAAAGTGGAAAACATCTTCTCGAATCGCACTATGAGAAAAGAAAGATTGAGTAGTTATTCCGTTATCTAAGGTAAGTTGTAAAAAAGCAGTATCTCCTAAATATTTTTGACTACTTATACTGGAGAACACAGCTTTAACTTCGGCACCCAGAATAAATCGAATTATATCGACGTGGTGAGTAGCCAAATGCAGCAATGCACCACCACCACTATCAGGAGAGTGCTGCCATTTTGGCAGATTTCTCAGGGGAGAAGAAAAACTCGATCTTACACAAAAGACATCGTTCAACTTACCTTTGCTGAAATATTTTTTGGCTGCTTTATTTAATGGGTGAAATCTATAGTTAAGACCTATCATTCCAGCAGCACTTTTAGAGTCTTTCCATGATTTGATTACTTTTTCAGCATCAACAGTGCTGGTAGCGATAGGTTTTTCAAGATATACATGCTTACCTTGTTGAAAGGCTAATATAGCTGCATCTGCATGGAGACCAAAATTTATACCTGGTTTATTTTTGTTGGCTTGATTACTGAACTTATTAATAAATTGTTCTAGTCTTAGCTATCTATAGCGTTTCTCGCTCTTTGTGAAGTACACCTTGGTTGAGATTAAGTTCGGAGTTCGGAGTTCGGAGTTCGGAATATTTCGTATCTCACCTATTTGAGAAAGGCTATAATTCGGTGATTACTATCTGGAACTCGGTATTATAGATGTTTAATGAATTGATAATTATCTTAGTCATTATGAAGTAAATAATCAAATTGGCTACAAACAGATAACTATAGGCTATTACCAGCTTGTAAATTGTAGTTTAGTCTACATGCATTGTTGATTTTACCAATTTTTTCTTTAATTTTTCTAAATTGCAGTAGCTCGAAGGTATCGAAGCTCTCAACAAATTTAACAAGTGATTTAGGATTACTATAAAATACAATTCATTTAAAAAGCTCTAATAGTATGAGTAAATCTTGTTTCATCTCAGTTATCGTTCCTGTTTATAATGGTGGCTATCCCTTTGTTTGCAGTCTTTTGGCTTTAAAACAGACACAATTTCGGGACTGGGAGTTAATTGTAGTAGACGACGGTTCGACAGATAAATCGGCTCTAATTGCTCAAAAATTTGGGGCTAAGGTTTTGACTACGGAGGGGAGAAAAGGGCCTGGAGAAGCTCGTAACCTAGGGGCTAAAGCTGCTCGAGGAAATTATGTCTGCTTTATTGATGCCGATTGCGAAATTTGTGGCGACGCGATCGCCGAACTTGCTAAGACTCTCAAAGCTAGTCCAGAAATCGATGCTTTGTTTGGTTCTTATGACGATCGACCTCAGGCAACTAATTTTATCGCTCAATATCGCAATTTACTACATCATTATATACATCAGCAAGGAAAAGAGGAGGCCTCGACTTTTTGGGCTGGTTTTGGCGTTGTCAGAAGTTCTTTATTCCATAGCTTAGGAGGCTTCGATACCCAACGTTATTCTCGCCCCAGTATTGAAGATATCGAACTTGGCTATCGAATTCAACAGGCTGGCGGTCGCATTTATTTAGCTAAACACCTTCAGGTAAAACATCACAAAGCCTGGAACTTAATTAATGTAATTAAAACCGATATATTCGATCGAGGTATTCCCTGGACACTTCTATTACATAGTAATAAATCTTATGTAGTTAATGACCTTAATTTAAAAACTAGTAGCAGAATTAGTATAGTAGCTGTTTATAGTTTATGGGCTTGCTTACTACTAGCTTTTTATCGCCTTGAAGCGGTTATTCCTAGCCTAGTTTTTATAAGTTTATTACTGTATCTTAATTTGGATTTATATCGCTTTTTTTACGAGCGACGGGGTGTAGTTTTTACTACCAGAGCTATTTTAATGCATTGGTTTTATTATACTTATGGTGGATTCTCATTTGTTTTGGGGACTTTATTGTATTGGAAAAAAATATTTTTTACTAAAACTTTTAAGATTTTTTCGGTGAGTTAATGTTTTTTTTGTTTGTAAAACTTAACTTGAATCGACGATAATAACTTATCTTGAGTTTACACCACAGCACGAAAATGTATTTAATTACTTTTCTTCTATTTATCGCCGAGATTTTTTTATTTTGTTGTGGAGGAATGATTTTTGCATATAATCCTACTCGCAAAATATCTGAATCTTTATCTTTAGGTATTTTCCTGGCTTTAATTTTAATTTCTTTAATCTTTCAAGTTGCCTTTTTACTTGAGTATCCCAGTCTGGCGATTCCCGCTGAAATAATTTTAGCTTTGCTTGCAATTAAATATATTATTAGTAATCGGATAATATTTACCAAAGCAGTAAACTCAATTTATCAATTTATACTAAACCATAAAATAGTAGCTGGGATTATTATTATTTGTTGGGTATATCTATTTCTACGCTATTTTTAGTTACAAGCTGGTTTGGACTCCCTGGAGTAATCGCTACGTTACTTTGTTTTTTGCTGCTTCTGGTGCTTGTGTTGCTTTTTTTCTCCAGCAGATACCGAAAAAGTATCAGCCTAAAATTTTAAACGGAATTATTACAGTTGCTTTAATCATCTTAATATCCGTCTGCACATTCAATATTTCAAAACCTTTGGTTAGTTCGTCTGTCAAGGAATTTTTTGAACCTAATATTTGGATTAAAACTAATCTAGGACGCGATCGCCTATATTATGCCAGAAAACACCACAGAGACAACCGCGTGGAACAATTTCGAGATTTGGTTGCACCAGGTTCAAAAGTAGCACTAGTGGCTGGAGGAAACAGTTGGATTTATCATTTTTATTTAGTTAGTCCTCAAGTTGAAATTGTGCCGACTTCTTTAGATGAAGTTAAAAATAATACTCAAGCCTATGATTATCTCCTTTGCTTAGATGTAGAATGCAATCTCAGTCAGATTATCAAGACTCCGCCAACGGGCACGGAAATTTTAAATGATAGCTTTTCAGCCTACAAAACACTTTGGGAAAGCTCAAATAAATCTTTACAACAAGGCAAACTAATTCAGCTCAAAAAATAATTTCCAGGTGTAAATTTCTCGTTGATGGCAGGGTTTCTTTATTGGCAAGCGATCGAAGCATTTAGATAATCGCTCGAGCTGCTTCAGATGCTTGGTAACATTTGTGGAGCGCTCGCCACAACTATCGAT
>JASJDJ010000178.1 GCA_030065635.1 Xenococcaceae cyanobacterium MO_188.B32 | reverse complement strand
GGAAGCTTTGATACTTCCCAAGCGATACGATTTGACTTGCATGAGTTTATCGTATCGTAAACGGAGCGAAGAGGTACTTTCAGTACCCGTAGCGACATCCGTTTAGAATCCTGCGTTTTCAAACGTAGGAGATATCAAAAATATTTAAAGTGAGCTATTTAAATTGAAAATTTTAGAGGATCGAGTAGCTCACTCAACCAAATTTTTACTTTTTCTCGATAATTACTAAGATCTTGTCTAACTGATAGAAGGGCGATCGCTTGTTGATAATCGGCAACAGCACAATTCCAATCTCCTCTAAGATGATAGGCTCTTCCTCTTTCTCCATAAATTCTTTCTTGTAGGCTATTGCCTAAAACTGAAGCAATATCAAAATTTTCGATCGCTAGTTCATACATACCCATTTCTCGAAAGGTAATGCCTTGATTGATCCAAGCACGAACATTGCCAGGATTTAAGTCTAAAGCAAGATCGTAATCAGAAATAGCTTCATCTAAATTACCTTGAGCAGCATGACAATTGGCTCTATTGTTATAGGCACTATCTAGTTTGGGATTAATTGCTAAAGCTTTAGTAAGATCGGTAAAAGCTTCTACTATTTGATTGTTACGGAAGTGCATTAAGCCCCGATTATTATAGTCCATAGCACTGTTAGGACGAATCTTCAGTAACTCGTTTAAAAGAGCGATCGCCACTGCATAGTTACCCTGTGCTGCCTTTTCTTCTACTGAGGCTCTTAACTGCTCTTCTAATTTAATTTGTTCGAGCCAAGGAGAACCTTCTTCCTCTTGTCTTGCTGAGCCATGAGTGAGAGGGAATAACTTCCCATAGGGCTGCTTTTGTTGTTGGTTATCTCGAGCATAAAAGTTGATTTTCATAACAGCATTTAAACCTTTCTTAAAGGTAATTTACTATCTTGTTTCCTTTGATTTAATGACTACTGTGTCACTGATTAAACCGTCTTGAGGAAGATTTAGTTAAATTTGCTACCATTATTTAATCTTCAGGAAAAGGTTAAGTTACTCCTAGTAGAGTTCCCTCAAAATTGAGAAAACTAACAGGGAAAAGCTAAAAACAAGATAATTCTTTTTTATTTATTCAGAACAATAGTATTTAAAGACAATTGATACTTGAATTCACGTAGAATTTAGAACTTATTTTGACAAAAAAACATCTTAAAGCAATATTTCTTTGCAGATATTCATGTTATCTTAACAAGAATAAATATTCGGTCAAGAAGTTTTCTTTACTCTGCACACAAGTCATGAATTAATTAATGATATGTTGATTTAAAGAATCTAGATAAAATTTATTTATGACTACTGCTACACTATTTCCTCAAGCATCGGATATTACAAGAGATGACTACTGTGTCTTTGGTTTGGCTACTTGTTTCGTTCGACAAGAGGGAGAGATAGAACAAGTTAAAATTGTCGAGCCTATACCTTCAGCAGCCTTAGAAGCAATTCTCAAAGGGATTCCTACGTCCTATGAGTTAGCTTGTGCTAAATCTTTAGGAGAAATTTTTCCTGGCGAGAGTCCTCAAATTCCTGCTGAATTTCCTACTGAAGCCCAGTTATGCGATCGCTTTGAAGAAAGAGTAATAGCTGCTGCTCGTACTTATAAAGTTCGCCCAGAAGCTAAACAACATATTCCCCTAGGCTCGGTTAAACAAGATTTTAACTATTCTTTAGAAAGAAAGCGCGTACTCAATATGGTTAATGTTGTCAGTAAAGAAGACAATATCAAACAGCATTCCCATACTCATAAAGTTCTTTAACAGGATAATTAGATATATGCTTAAGTTATATGGTGGTGCCCGTAGTCGAGCATCGATCGTCCAATGGTATTTAGAAGAACTTAATATTCCCTACGAATTTGTCTTGCTAGATATGGCAACAGGAGAACATCAGCAGCCAGAATATCTAGCTATCAATCCGATGGGAAAAGTACCCGCTATCGTTGATGGAGATTTTCAACTTTGGGAATCGGGAGCAATTATCCTTTATCTGGCAGAAAAATACGGTAATATGCCTAACTCTCTGGCAGAGAGAAGCATTCTGAATCAATGGGTACTGTTTGCTAATTCAACTTTAGCTACAGGGCTATTTGTAGAAGCTAGCCGAGATAAAGAAACTCCTAAATTATTAACTCCTTTAAATCAAATGTTGACCGGTCAGCCTTATATGTTAGGGCAAGAGTTTACTGTAGTAGATATTGCTGTTGGCTCGATGTTGGCTTATGCGACTATGATGTTACCCATAGATTTTAGTCCTTATCCCGCCGTAGTAGATTACATTAAGCGCATTAAAGAGCGATCGGCTTTCCAAAAAACCATTGGTAAAAGATAGCAGAAAGATTAAAGATTGAGCAAATGCCGAACCCTTAAGGGCGAACTCCGAACTCCGAACTTTTCTCCTAATCTATCAAATCAATCTTGACAGACTACTACTTAAAACCTTGGCTATCTTTAACTTAGAATTTAGTTTAAACTCCAATTAATGATGTAAACATTCAAATATCTAGTCTATGAATGAAACTTTTAGTCAGACTATCTGGCTAGTTCCTTTGTACGCTTTAATTGGTGCTATATTCGCTATTCCTTGGTCGCCTGGTATTATTCGTCAGACAGGACCGAGACCATCGGGTTATATCAATACCTTGATGACTTGTATAGCATTAGTCCACAGTCTATTAGCTCTTTTAGAAATTTGGCATCAGCCAGTTAATTACTTATCATTTCAATGGCTTCATGCTGCGGATTTAAATATCTCTTTTGATATCGAAATTTCCTCAATTAATATCACTGCACTAATTTTAATTACTGGTTTAAATTTAGCTGCCCAGATTTACGCCATTGGTTACATGGAAATGGATTGGGGTTGGGCGCGTTTCTACTCCTTACTAGCTTTGTTTGAAGCAGGGATGTCTACTTTAGTTTTGTGTAATTCCCTCTTCTTTAGTTATGTAGTGTTAGAAATTCTCACTTTAGGAACTTATTTATTAATTGGGTTGTGGTTCAACCAATCTTTAGTGGTAACTGGTGCAAGAGATGCTTTTTTAACCAAACGGGTAGGAGATTTAATCTTGCTGATGGGGGTAGTTGCCTTATTACCCCTAGCAGGAACTTGGAATTATACAGAGTTAGCTGAGTGGGCACAAACCACCACAATTGACCCCAATATAGCAACTTTACTTTGTTTGGCTTTAATTGCCGGTCCTTTGGGGAAATGCGCTCAGTTTCCTCTGCATCTCTGGTTAGATGAAGCAATGGAAGGACCAATGCCTGCGACAATTTTACGGAATACAATTGTAGTTTCTACTGGTGCTTGGGTATTGATTAAGTTGCAACCAGTGCTGGCTTTATCTCCTGTGGCTTCTGGGGTAATGATTGGTATTGGTGCAGTAACGGCGATTGGTGCTAGTTTAATTGCCATGGCTCAAATTGATATCAAACGCTCTCTTTCCTATTCTGTTAGTGCCTACATGGGCTTAGTGTTTATTGCGGTAGGTACACAACAAGATACAACTGCTTTAAGATTATTATTTACTTATGCGATCGCCATGTCCCTGTTGGTGATGAGTATTGGTGGTGTGGTTTTGAACACTATTACTCAAGATTTAACCCAATACGGTGGTTTATGGTCGCGTCGTCCTATTTCTGGAATTTGTTATCTCGTCGGTGCAGCTTCTCTAGTTGCTTTTCCCCCTTTGGGCTGTTTTTGGACATTAACTGCAATAGCAGATAACCTCTGGAATACTCATCCGTGGTTAGTGGGAGTATTAGTTATTGTCAATGGGTTGACTGCTTTTAGTCTTACTCGCGAATTCTGTTTGATTTTTGGTGGTAAACCGACACAGATGACGGTTCGTTCTCCCGAAGGCTTATGGGCTTTAGTCTTACCCATGACATTTACGATGGGATTTGCCTTGCACGTACCGATTTTATTGTCTAAATGGCATTGGATACCCCAATGGTCAAATCTCAATTTAAACGTTGCCATTCCTTTAGCGGTCTCGACTCTAGTAGGTGCGGGGACATCAGCTTTTATTTATCTCAATGACAAAATTTCCAAACCAATTGAACTAAAACCTAAAGCAGTACAAGATTTCTTTGCTTACGACTTATATACGGCACAACTTTATCGCGTAACCATTGTCTTTGTAGTTGGTTTAGTTTCAAAAATTATCTATTGGTTCGATCGCTATTTGGTCGATGGATTAATTAATTTAGTTGGCTTAGCAACTATCTTTAGTGGCGAAAGTTTAAAATACAATGTTTCCGGTCAAGCTCAATTTTATTTCCTGTCAATTTTACTGGGAGTAATTTTATTTGTCAGTGTAGTTTGTTTTCCTTTAATATCTCAAATCTCTTTCTAATACTTAACATCGAACGTCGAGTTAATTTGATTAAACAATGCTTAGTTTTTTACTCTGGTTGCCCGTTCTTGGGGCTATTATTATCGGCTTTTTACCAGGGAAATTTGAACCTGCTCGTCTGCGACAGATAACAACAATCTTTGCTGTAATTATATTTGCATGGACAATCTGGCTATTAACCCAGTTCGATCTAAATAATTCTGGATGGCAATTTTCAGAATATTTGTCTTGGGTCGAACCCATTGGCTTGAGTTATAGTTTGGCAGTCGATGGTTTATCTTTGCCTTTACTTGCTTTAAATGGTTTACTAACGATTATTGCTATTTATAGCATTGGTGAAAATGTCGATCGCCCCCGTTTTTACTACTCTTTAATTCTGTTAATTAACGCAGGGATAACAGGAGCTTTAGCAGCTCAAAATTTATTACTATTTGTAATTTTCTACGAGCTAGAATTAATTCCTTTTTATTTGATGATTGCTATCTGGGGAGGAGAAAAAAGAGGCTATGCTTCAATTAAGTTTCTTCTTTACACGGCAGTATCGGGGTTATTAGTTTTAGCAGCATTTTTAGGTATTGCTTTTCTTAATGGTGCTACTAGTTTTGATTACGATACCATCACGACTCAACAATTATCTTTAAACACTCAACTAATTTTATTAACTGTCTTATTGGTGGGATTTGGAATTAAAATTCCTTTAGTTCCTTTACATACTTGGTTGCCTGATGCTTACACCGAAGCTTCTCCTGCTGTTACTATTCTTCTGGGGGGAATTTTAGCTAAACTGGGAACTTATGGCTTAATTCGCTTTGGTTTACAATTATTTCCCGAAACTTGGTCTACTGTTGCCCCAGGATTAGCATTTATTGGTACAGTTAGCGTACTCTACGGGGCCTTAAGCGCGATCGCCCAAAAAGATATCAAGCGCATGGTAGCTTATAGTTCGATCGGTCACATGGGTTATATTCTAGTGGCTGCTGCTGCCGGTACAAAATTAAGTATTCTGGGTGCGGTAGCACAAATGATCGCTCATGGTTTAATTCTGGCTTTACTTTTCCACTTGGTTGGTATCGTGGAACGCAAAGTTGGAACTCGCGATTTAGATGTTCTCAATGGTTTGATGAACCCCGTTCGTGGTTTACCCCTTACCAGTGCCTTACTAATTACAGCAGGTATGGCTAGTGCTGGTATCCCTGGATTGGTGGGATTTGTAGCTGAATTTATTGTGTTTCAGGGAAGTTTTGCTACTTTCCCCATTGAGACTTTACTTTGCATTATTGCTTCTGGTTTAACTGCGGTTTACTTTGTCATTCTGCTCAATCGCACTTGTTTCGGCAAATTAGATAGTAAAAGGGCATATTATCCCCCCGTACTCCGTTCAGAAACCATTCCTGCTTTAGTTTTGACTGCAATTATTTTCTTTCTCGGTATTCAACCTAACTGGTTATTAAGCTTGATCGAACCCACTACAGATTTATTGGCGATAAATGCCAACCAAACCGAACAGATAGCAATGGACAATTGACAACTAACCATCAACAATTAACCATCAACAACTAACCACTAACTACTAACTACTAACTACTAACTACTATTTATGGTACAAACACCAATTAATCCCACAGCCAAACTCCCTCCTTCCACCCATCAATTTGCTGATATTATCCATCGCCTCGAAGCTGGTGGATCGATGTTACCCGATACACCAGAAAACCTGATGCAGATTATCGGTATTTATAAAGCTTATGCTATACCGATGGATTTCTATTGGCGCGACTTACTATATATTGCCGAACGAGTATTTTTAGAACCGCTTCCTTTCTTTAAATATTTCCTACCCCAAGAATATTTGGATTTACACAATCATTATGCTGGTGATGATGCCGACTTGAGAATTTGGCGCGGAGAAGCAACCGCCCATCCAGAATTACTAGAATTTATGGAGAAGGGAACAACCTTCAAAATGCCCAAACTCCTCCATCATCTCTGGCACGATCGCATTAATATGGAATTTGCGGAAGCTTGTATGCGATCGATGCTTTGGCATGGTAGGGATATGGGTTGGGGTAAGTTTGATGCTTACCTAGATACAGAAGAGTATACAGCTAATGCGGATAGGGCGATTAAAGCCTATTTTAAATATAATCCTGTCATGTTAGCTCTATACAAACTCTTCCCCGATATGTTCCTCGAACAAGTAAGACAGCTATCTTACTATTCCAATCTCGGTTTATTCTGGGAAGTAATGGCACCAGTCTTCTTGGAAATGTCTGACATTTACGATGAGGGTGGATTTAAAGGTGTCCCCGATGCGATGAATTTTTTGGTTAATGGTATCTTTGCAGTTTCAGGTCGTCCAATTTACCATCATGTCTATATTCGCGGGGAATGCTACGAAATTATTCCTAAATCAAAAGGTTTTATGTGGTTGTACGAGGCTGCCTTACCCTACGTGGAAGCTATCTTTTATCGGACTGCACCTTTTCGTGGCACGAAATCTTATAATGCCCAAACTAAACAAGTTCCTGACGAGCAAAAAGATTTTCACTACGGCATTTTATACGCTGACGTTTTTCCCGTCGGTACGGCTGGTATTCCCCCAACATTATTAATGGATGATATGTCTCATTTTCTCCCTGGTTACCTTCAGGAATACTATCAAAAACATTGTCGGGGCGAAGATGATATGTTAATTCAATTGGGAATTACTTTCCAGCGATCGATGTATAACGTAACTTCTGCGGTAATTCAAGCTTTGCGTCAAGCTTTGTTATATCCTTTAGACGATCCAAACCCCAAACATTTACTGAAAAATCGTCAATTTTTTGAAGCCCAAATGGATCGTTTCTTACGCCCTGAAGCCCGTTTAAGAGATATTCAATCTCAATCTTATCGCTAATTAAGTAATAAGTAATAGGTGTTAGCTTTAAAGTTTCTTGCTTTTGGCTAAATTACCAATTATTTAGAACTAAAACTACAAAAACAATTATGAAGCATAAAATAATATGAAATAGTTTAATGCTTGCTACAGATGATTGATTGGGAGACTCGTAAATTATTTATCTGTATCATTCTTTTTTATGTTTCATATAAAATCTTTTGAAATTAGTTTTTTATAGATCGCTGTTATTTTTTCCTTAATTATTACTTAATTTACTTAGCTGTAAAGGAATCAAGAAATTACGAAATATAATTTATTTTATGAATTAATTTAAGTTTGTAGAAGGAAGTTCGGAGTTATTAAACTACTGTGACGAGCTTTGGAAATTATTTATTAATAATCAAACTCAAAATGCAGGAGAAATGTCTTCAGGTGTTGAAGATTATCTTCTTAATCTACAAGAAAATGATTTAGCAAAAAAAACTGAAGATGGTAAACTGCACATTCAATTAGTATATGTAAATAATCTAGAAAAACCCATTGGTTTTTGTATTACCTCATTGACTAAAGATAAGATTGGAGAAATAGAAGCTTTATACGTTATCGATTCCTACCAAAAAAATAAGTTGGGTGGAAAAATGTTTAAAGAGGCTATGGCTTGGATGGAAAAAGAAAAAGCAATCGAACAAAGATTAGTCGTTGCTACTGGAAACGAAAAAGTTTTTGGTTTTTACGCTAAATATGGTTTTTTTCCTGGATACACTATCTTATTTCGTACTTAAAAAAATATAAAATTATTAATTATTAAAAAGAGTCTTAGCAAATTAAATTAATATTTGCGATCGCATTTGTTTTTGCTAGGCTTTAAAACTAAAAATAATTTGATTAGAATATTAGGACGTGAAATACGCCCAAGTTCGATAATTTATCCCATTAAAATAACATTATCTATTACGTGAATCACTCCATTATCTGCTTCAATATCTGCTGCAATTACTGTGGCATTTTTTACTTCAAAACCATCAGAGCAATCAATAGAAATAGGTGAACCCTCTAAAGAAATAACCGAATTAACTTGTGCTAAATCAGCTTTCATTAACTTACCTGAAACAACATGATAAGTAAGAATTCGGGCTAATTGAGGAATGTTTTGCACCAGAGTTTGAATTGTTCCTGGAGGAAGTTTAGCAAAGGCAGCATTATTAGGCGCAAATACAGTAAACGGACCAGGGCTTTTTAAAGCTTCAACTAAATTAGCAGCCTTAACCGCAGTTACTAAAGTGCTAAAGTCTTCTGTTTGTACAGCAAGATCGACAATATCAGCCATATTTTTCTAGTTAATTTGATTAATCCCTTTACTATTAGTAGACATCTATTAACTTTAGTCAAGAGAGTGAGATCGCCTCTAGAATTTTTTAGCGCGATCGATGATTTTCAAACTTTTGTTAATTTTCCTCTACCTTAAATCTTTTCAGATCGGGTTCCACCAGACCCTACCTAAAAGAGTGATGCGATCATAGCGTAATTATACTACATCGATCGATAATATTCAACAACAACAACAAAGGCAAGTTAATTGCCTTTTTTAACGTTTTGTGTAAATATAAATCTTGATAATTATACAAAGCATATAATGAGAGTTCAGAAAGTCAATATTCGAGGTCAAACCAGTTGGGTTTTACTCGGTGATGACTATCTACCTATTGAACTAGTCACCGATTACCTACAACACCTGATGGCGTTAGGTAAAGCCCCAAACACACTAAAGAACTACGCTCATCATCTGAAGCTATTTTTTGAGTATTTGGGATCAAACTGTTCCCTATCTTCCAGATGTGATTAGAGCCCGAGTCTCGGCACCCACTTGATACAAACCATTCTGCTCCCGTTTGCTCTTTCTCGAGCGCCTTTCTATCTCTCAACTGCAAGTGCGATGCAGCGCAGTTCGCTACCTTGAGCGATCGCCAGAGAGTGGTTATTGAGCAGTTACAGATAATGGAGTAATGGAAATAATAGTCGGGAAAAATCGGAATGGTGCTGCTGGCACTTGTAAGGTTCTATTTGAACCATCAGTTGGAGCTTTTTGTGATTATACAAGCTAGAAGAGCGTATCACAACGATTCTGACCCTTTAGGGTCATATCAAACTCAAACCTTTTGCTGTCAGTAGGTTCAATCATACTACCTCTTCGTGAGATTATGGGCATTAGCAATAATTTAAAATATTCATGATAACGCCACGGATCAGGCGCGGCTATTTTCCGTCGCCTGCATCCGGCGTGTTAGAAAAGGTTTTCCAAACTCGTAGTCCTAAGCGCGAAAGGAAGATGGGCAGAGTTTGGAATCCTTGCTCAAGAAGAACTTTTTGCAAAAATCTCTTTTTCTGCATGTCCCCATTAGTAAGAATAGCAACCGACCCGCCATCCCCTCCTGCGCCATTCACTTTGCAGCCAAGGGCATCGAAGTTATCTGCCAGTGATATTATTGCCTCAAAATCATTACAAACGAGATGCTTGTGAAGCGCCCGCTGAACTTGAGTATTTTCGTTAAAGACTCTGCCAAGGGTAATAAAATCTCCTTCGCAGAGCGCATCTCTAGCTTGATGAGCTAACTGCCGCAGTTGTATCAAACGCGTATCGTTGTGAGGTTCGTCTCCGAGCTCGGCGATGACCATTTTGTGGATATCGGATGAATAATGAGGTTTACCGATGTATGCAAGAATAAGTCTCTGCTCAAGCTCCCACCAAATATTGTCGGGGATTGTTAGATTCGAGACGCGTGCGTGAGGAAAATCATAGATCTCAATGAAATTGACGCCCCCATAAACGCTAGCGAGTTGATCCTGGACGCCACACTCAAGCCCCAGTTCCTCTATCTCAATTGAGTGGGCCAAGGCTGCCGTATCATGCGGCGGTAGGCGTCCTTCAGAAAGGGCATCAAGTGCTCCAATCAAAGCCACAGAAACTGCCGCGGAAGTTCCCATGGAGGCGCCGGGCGGGGCATGTGCGAAGATATTGATTCTTAATGCAATATCTTGTGGAAGCTTCATTGTTTTGATGACCGCCTCAATCAAAGGATGCTTATTGTAGACTATATGTCCGGGATTGAGGGAATAGGAGTCTCCGAAATTCTCTGCATCAATGACCAGATGAGCGTCAGTCTGCTCCGGTGGCCAAGAGTGGAGCTGGACTTCGACATAAGGATATATTGCGATGTTGAACACCGCGCCTGAGCGAGCAAAACGGGTGTCCGTCCATCCTCCAATATCGCAGATTCTTGTTGGCGCTACTGCATTGATGATCGTGGTTTGCATAGGTTTGCATAGTACTGCTAAATGTTCAAGAGTTTCTAACTATTTATCATGCGGAAACTTTCTGGATATCCACCCTATATGTCATGATACCCTTGAATCTTTCTGTCTATTAACCTTATTTGAAATAATATTAAGAATCATTCCGACTATCATTACTTATCGGGACGATACCTTGAATGTTTCTATATATCACCCAATAATGCTTGTTTTTATAATAATTTGAACAATATTCTGAACGCTCAATTTGGTTACATATCTTGAGATTAACTCAGCTTATATTTCCTACAATCCTACTACCGATAACCCCGCGTTTCGGTAGTTGTGATGACCCTATGATAAGGGTTTCAGCCTTTAAGAGATAACAACTAATTTTTAATTGAGAATAGAGGTTATAGTTGAGAATAGACCACCTCTTGTTGCTATTATTTGATAATTTCTCCTTATTCTCACTTTCTGATTAACTCGTCTTTGTTGGGGATAATTTTCCAACTCTAAAAACTACTCAGAGACAGACTTTAAGGTCGAGGGTGACCCTAAAATCTTGTAATCGTGTGCCGTACACCAGAATGATTAGCTTTATATAATGTGACTATTCACTCTAGCTTTATGTAAAGTATCCACAACACTAAAGCTTTTATCTATTAAGCCTTATAGGCGTTGTGGGTGCGATAACGTCAGCTTAGTCGTAGAGTATGTCAAAAATCAACCAACTTCAAGCAACGGCATGACGAAATAAACTACTACCGCTCGCTCTCATTGTTTGATGTAAGCATTATTAGTTAGTAAAGGTACACAACTACTATTATTTAAGACTGCTGCTAACTCTACATCTTGAGAAAATCCTTGGTTAATTAACTCTTGACCGGAAATAGATTTTTTTAAGACCGAAAAAAGTTCGTTTTGCCAGCGAGAAAATACAGTTACGGCAGTTTCCGCTTCTGGAGAAAGATTTCCCTCAAGATAACTCAAAATTGCACCAGCACCAATTAAATCTTCTATAGCCGGTCGTAAACTACCATCAGACCACTTTTCTCCTGCAGGAATAACAGCAATATTCTTGCCATAACTTTGGGCAAAATAAGCAACTGCTTTTGCATTACGCAGACAACCAGAAATGGTAGGTTTTGTATCTGTATGTAAAGAAAGAGTCGCGCCATTAGGTGAAGGTAAAACCAATTTTGTGCCAGCAGGAATATTGATTAATGAAGAGGGTGCTAAAGAATAACCACGAAAAGGTTTTCTTTCTCGACTTGCTAATTCTGCTTTAACCTGTCGAGCATAATCTGACGCAGATGAATCTCTCCATTGATAGGGAAAGATAACTGCTCCATTATTTGTAGCAATTTCTACGCTGGTAGAAAAAGAAAGAATATCAACAATAATAATTACATCGCTAATAGGAGCAAGTTGACTAATACCTTGCCAACCCCACTCGCAACGTAACTCAAATGCTGACTGAGCGAAAATCATAACTCCGAAGTCCGAACTCAATTTACAAAGATCGTCGCAGTTTGAAAGCCCACAGGGTTTCACCTGTGGGATGAAAAACGAGTCAGCCACGGGGCGTATAAACTTCTGGGGAAACCCCAGAAGACAGCCCCTCCCTTTAGGCAGGGCTGTTTCATTCTTGGTTAAGGTAGAGGGGGAGCAAGGGAGCAGGGGATCAGGGGAGCAGGGGAGAATTTTTGGCAAATACTCGGGATTTTAACCATATTTATCGCACAATAATTTTGGTCAGTCAACGAATTATTAGTTATTTCAGTTGATTTAACCAAAATAATTAGTCAGGTTTTAAAAACAAAATTGGCTTATTTTTAAGCAAATTGTGGTTCATTTCCCCATTAACCCACT
>JASJDJ010000177.1 GCA_030065635.1 Xenococcaceae cyanobacterium MO_188.B32 | reverse complement strand
CTTGTTTCACTTTCTTTGAGTTATGGCTTACAACTATTTAGTTATATAGCCAGAGGATTTTGCTGACTGGGGAGGTTAAATAATTAGCGATCGCCTTCTGCTAATTTCACAAATCAAATCCGATTGCTATATATATTCATTTGCTTTATTGAGGGAATTAATTAATATCAATAGGCTCTTCCCAAACTTCCTAAAATAATTAATAGAGAAAGCCAAATTGAAAAAAATTAGTAATAGTCATCAAATCTCAGTAATTTTTCGGTAGAAATTTTTCTCGGATAATAATATCTTTGCAACTAGCAATTTAGCTTTTTAGATCAAAGTATCATACGGTTCTGCGGATAACAGTTGTATCACAATCTTTTGATATGCGTTTGCTCTAAGCTTTCAAAGTTTTAAAGTTAAGCGCAAATTATATTTATTTAAGAAATAGAATCGATCGTGAGGCACGCTTTTCTAATTCAAGCACATAGAAATTTTGAACAAATTAAACTTTTAGTTGATGACATCATCTCTGATGATAAATGTAGTGTATATCTACATGTAGATTTGAAAAATGATATTTTATATCAAAAATTTAAAAAATATTATGTGGATTCTGCTAAAGTCACCATAATTGATGAAAGAGAACCTGTATACTGGGCTGATTTTTCTCAAGTCAAAGCAACACTGATTTTGCTAAAAAATGCAGTGTCAAAAAGTTATGATTACTATTCACTTATTAGTGGTCAGGATTATATAATCAAGCCCCTCCAAGAATTCAATGATTTTTTAGAAAAAAATAATGGATTAGAATTTATTGAGGCTAAAAAAAGAAACAATACCTGGAGGGTTCAATTAACCCATAGACATACTCAAAGCCCAAAATTTAGAAGGTATCGCTATTATCGATACTATACTTTATTATTGGCAATTCTTCAGTATCAAAAAAAACCATATGTCAATCAATATGAAATTTACTTTGGCTCTTCATGGTTTACTCTTACAAAGAGTGCGGTAAAGTATATTCTTGATTTTGTCAACAAAAACTCAGGGTTTATGGCAGATTTTGAAACATCGACTTGTGGAGATGAGCACTTTTTTCAAACAATACTAATAAATTCAAAATTTGCCCACAGAATTTACAACGACAACTTAAGATTTATTGAATTTAAAACCCACAGAAATTCTCCTGATATTTTGACAATTAACAACTATGAAGAATTAATAAATAGCCCAAAATTTATAGCTCGTAAATTCGATATTGAAACCGATACAGAAGTGATCGAAAAATTGCGGTCTAAATTAGTCAATACAAGTAAATAAAAGAAATATTCATTTAGTTAATAGTGTTCGACACAAATTTAATACCATGAAAGAAGATACTCAATTTTCTTTATCTTGCTCGCCTGGAGTTAGTATTGCTATACCTACATATAACGAAGCTGAATATATTGAAAAATCGATCTATTTTTTTATAAAAAATACCTATGCAAACATCCAAGAAATTTTAATTGCCGACGGCGGTAGCACTGATGGTACTCAAGATATAGTCAGAAAAATAATGAGAAAAAATTCTCAAGTAAAATTAATTAATAATCCCTATAAAATTCAATCAAAAGCTCTCAATTTAATGCTTAATATGGCAAAAGGATCTATCTTTTTACGTGCAGATGCCCATTGTCAATATGCGTCAGATTATGTTGATAAATGCGTTCAAACTTTATTGACAACTAAAGCAATTAATGTTGGTGGCGCGCAACGTTTTATTGCTAGAGAAGCATTTCAAGCTGGAGTTGCTTTAGCTGCTCATAGTTGGCTGGGAAATGGAGGAGCAAAATACCGTAATTCTCAATATAATGGTTACGCTGATACAGTATTTCTAGGCTGTATGTGGACAAAAACTTTGATTGACATTTCTGGTTACTCTAGTCAAATTACTAATGAAGATGCAGAATTAAATCAAAGATTACTAAATAAAAATCCCGAGGCTATTTATGTAAGCTCGAAGATAAAAGTCTGGTACTATCCGAGAAAAAATTGGAAATCTTTGTGGGTTCAATATTTTACCTATGGCAGGGGACGTTATTTAAGCACTATCAAACATCCAGAACGATTACAACTTAGAGGTAAACTACCTTTTTTATTTATTTCTAATATAGTCATTTTGTCATGCTTCGATCTATTATTTTCGTCAGTAGATCTATATATGAAAGAGTTATTAATTTTAATTTTTTGTGCCGTTTTTATCGAAAGCTTACGAGTTAACCTAAAACTAAAATCTAAGTTTTTAAAAGAAATTTGGCGTGGTAGTGCCGAGTCTCATCCTTCTTTTTTTCGTTGTTGGTTAAATTGTGGAATTGTACTTATTACTATGCCAATAGCTCACTTTTCTGGTTATGGTTATCAATTTTTTAGAAATAAAATCCTAAGAATTTCAGACTAATAATAATTAGTTTTAAATAGATTCGATCGATGTTATTTATTGAGTAATTACTATAACTTGTTTGTTAATCAGTCTTCATAAAAGTTTGTTTACAACTTAATTCAATGATAATTAGTCCAATCAAAAGTTCAAAAAAATTATTAGCTAAAGGTTGGCATTCACATATACCTCCTAAGCCTTGGCGGTTTTTAATTATTATAGTATTGGTCATTGGCATCTTTTTTCGCTTTACTAATCTCGACCAAAAAGTTTATTGGTATGATGAGGTTTCAACTTCCCTCACTATTGTTGGTTATACGGAAGCAGAAATTGTCCAATCTTTTAACAATACCGATCCTATTGAACCTCAAGTTCTCCAGCAATATCAAAGTATTAATCCTGAAAAAAGTGTAATTAATACTGTAGGACGCTTAGTCGAAGAAAACCCTCATCATCCACCACTTTATTATGTAATAGCTCGATTATGGTCAAAGGTGTTTGGGACATCTATCCTAGCAATGAGAAGTTTACCAGCTATGATTAGTCTTTTAGCTTTTCCTGGCATTTATTGGCTATGTTTAGAATTATTTGAACGATCGATAACTGGATGGGTAGCAGTTGCCCTGATAGCTGTTTCTCCAATACATGTAGTATATGCACAAGAAGCACGTCAGTACAGTTTATGGATAGTAATTATTTTATTCTCAAGTGCAGCACTTCTACGAGCGTATCGACTAAAGACTCTAACTAGCTGGAGTGCTTACGGAATAACTCTAGTTTTAGGACTTTATACTCAGTTGTTGTTCTCATTAGTTGCTCTTGGACAGGGAATTTATCTAGTTGTTAACGAAGACTTCAAATTAAGCAAAACGATTAAGTCTTACCTAGTCTTTTCTGTAGCATCGTTTATGCTGTTTGTACCCTGGATTATTGTATTAGTTAATCAATATTCTCAAGCTGAAAGACTTACAAATTGGACTCAAAGTAACCAAACTATTATAGATTTACTCAAGTTTTGGACTCGTAATCTTAGTCGTATATTTTTTGATATCGGACATTATGGGAACACCGAACAATATTTATTACTTTATGGATTAATATATGTAATTGTTGCGATTTTGGTAGGATATTCAATTTTTTTTCTTTGCCTTCATACTCCCAAAAAAACTTGGTTATTTATATTGACCTTAATGGGTTTAACTACACTAGCTCTAGTTCTGCCTGATTTAGTTTTAGGAGGTAAGCGATCGATTACTCCTCGATATCTACTACCATCTTATTTAGGTATTCAACTTGCCATTGCTTACCTTATCAGTAGCAAAATTACTAATATTTATGTCCAACCTTTACCACAAAAAATATGGCATTTTATTGTACTCACTATATTTTCCTGTGGCATTCTATCTTCTGCTATTCATTCTCAATCTCAAATTTGGTGGAATAAACAGTTAAATACAGAAAATCCTGTAATTAGTCGAATTATTAACCAAGCTACCCAACCTCTAGTAGTTAATAATGCCCCCATACCTTACCTGATATCCCTCAGTTATATGCTTGAGTCAAAAGTAAGAATTTTGCCCGAAGCATATTGCACCAATTGTATCCTGAATCAACAAGCAAAATACCAACTCAATATTCCTTTAATTCCAGAGGGATTCAGTGATGTATTTTTATTAAAAACTTATCCTTTAGAATCATGGAGAAATGAACTAGAAAAACAACAAGATTATAAAATAGAGCTACTTTTCCAGGGCAAGGTAAGTTGGCTTTTCAGATTAGAAAAAAACTAGGATGACAAAATTTACTGGAATTTATTATAAATTTTCAGTAAGCTTGAAAAAGATAAACTTTGAATATACCTCATTTTTGAAATTAAAATTTAAAAATACAGTCAATCATTGAAAATCACTATTATCGAATTTTAATTGTGTTTTTAAGGCAAGAACAAAAACAGCAAAAACGATGTGAATTCCTGAACCAAGAATCAAGCATACAATCAATCGATCGAAGTCCCATTGTTTCTGTAATTACTGTGGTTTTTAATGGAGAAGAAGATTTAGAAGAGACTATTTTATCGGTAATCAATCAATCTTATCAAAGGATTGAATATATCATTATTGATGGTAATTCTACCGATAGAACTCTTGATATAATTTATAAATACAATAGCCAAATTGACTGCTGGATTAGTGAACCAGACGAAGGTATTTATGATGCTATGAATAAAGGTATTATGGCTGCCACAGGAGAGATTATTGGTTTAATTAATTGTGGCGACACTTATACCCATAATGCAATTGAAGAAATAATTAAAATCTATCAGAGCATTGCCGATAATCAGTATCTAGTAATTACTGGAGCAATGTATAGATTTGACAGAAAAAAAGATATCCAATTTAAAATAGTTAAAAATTTAGAAGATTTACGAAAAGGCATTAATAAAGGTATGCCAATCAATCATCCTGCTACCTTTGTTTCTAAATCGATTTATACTCAATTTGGATATTTTAATAGTCAGTATCGTATTTGTGGAGACTATGATTTTATTTTTCGGATTTATCATAACCCTTTAATTAGATTTGAATTTACAAAGCTAGAACTGGCTTATATGAGATTAGGAGGTATCTCTGAAAAGTTTATTAGCTTATGGGTTAGATGCCAAGAGCATTTTTTGATTAGAAAACACAACCTATCTATACATAAGAATATTTTTATATGTCTAAGTTGGTGTATTATTACAACTACTAAATTTCTACTAAAAAAAATAGTTAGTAATTCATTAATATCAATTTATTATGAATTAAAGCATGGGCAATAGTAACATTAAGCAGACAATCAATAGATTGATATGATTAGAAATTGTTACTCTCTCACTAGCATACTTTTAAAATGTCAAATTTTTTGGTTTGCTCCTTCATTTTGGGCATTTGCAATTTTAAATACACCTAGTCTTAAGTTATTATATTTTAGTCCTCTTGTTAATATCGTAGCTATTCTTGGTCTCTATAGCAGTTATCTATTTGGTAAAGCTAAAATTTCTACTAGTCAAGCCAGAGTAAATTGCTTAACTATTTTCTCTTTATTTTGGGGTATTTTATTGATTTCAGGAATTATTGGTTCAGACGCTTCAGTAAATTTAGAGCTTATTTTTCGTTATGTGAGTGTATATTTGGCATTAGTCGCACTAATTTTTTTTATTAATAAGAAAGCTATTTCGCAAATTATTGCTTGGCAAATTATCTGGGGAACAGCTTTATCTTTATATCAAATAACTTATCAATTTCCTTTGCACAAACTAAACAAAAATATCCATTACAATACCATAGCAATTCCTATGGCATCTAGCTTAATTGCAATATTAGGTATACTACTTTTTAATAAAGTGAAAATAAAATCAAAACTAAGTAAAATAATTTTATGGTTATGTTTAAGTTGTAACTTGTTGAGTCTTACTAGCTTACCGGGAAGAGGTCCTTTGATTTACCCAATAATTGTAGTCGTATTTTTTAGTTGCTTAAAATATAACTATTTTACAATTTTTCAAACTAAAAATTTATTGAAAAAATCCAAAAATCTCTTGATTTTTATTTTGTTGATATATTCATCTTTTAATAATATTCAAACAAAACTAGATAATTGGGCATTACAACGCTATCAATTATTTTTTTCTGCAATACATAAAGAGCCAAGACTGGAATTATATCAATCATCCATAGAAGCAATTATTAATTCAATTTTTTTGGGATATGGACTTAATAGCTCTGTAAATATTGTTGGTTTTTATCCTCATAATATATTTCTAGAAATTTTATTGTCTGCTGGTATTATTGCTTTAATACCCTTTTTATTTTTTATAATTTGGTATTTAAAAAAAATTAGTAATTCTGCTTTATTTGAAGTCGATAATATTCCTATTGCTATGACTAGTTGTTATTTGTTTTTAACTTGGAATACTAGTTTTGACTTAGCAAGCTCCTATGTTTGTTTAGGTTCGATGGTGATGTTTATTTGCACCAGCAGTCAAACAAATCAATTGAATAAAATAAGAAAATAAAATTACTTATAATATCCATGCAAGTTTCAGTTATTATCACTACTCATAACCGACCTTTATTATTGCGAAGAGCTTATGAAAGTGTATTAAATCAAACTGTAATGCCACAAGAAATAATTATTATTGATGATGCTTCTAATATACCTATTAAAGCAAACTTTAGTTATTTATTTAGCCAAAAAACGACGATAAAAATCCATAGATTTAATGCTTCTCAAGGAGCTTGTAAAGCTCGTAATCAAGGAGTCAAAATGGCTAATGGTGATATTTTAATGTTTTTGGATGATGATGACACTTGGGAATCTTCTAAAATTAGCGATCAGTTGTCAGTATTTCAATTAAATACTGACATTGGTTTAGTTTATTCGGGGGCGTTAATCGTTAAAGAAAATGCTAGAGATCTAGTCTTATACAAATTTAAACCTAAAGCTTTTGGTAAACTTTATCCACAGATTTTGTATGACAACTTGGTTGGCTCTACTTCATCAGTTGCCATAAAAAAAATCTTATTTGAAGAAGTTGGTGGCTTTGATGAAAATATGCCAGCCTTTCAAGATTACGATTTGTGGGTACGATGCTGTCAAAAGACAATGGTAGGACATGATGGCAATTACAACTTAAGATACACATTATCTACAAGTCCCAAACAGCAAATAAGTGGACAGCCTCATCGCCATGTAGAAGCATCTCATTATATTTTAGCTAAATATCGCTCTGATATAGACTCTCAAGGTACTTTAGCTGCTAGTAGAATTCGTGCAGCCCAGTTGTTTGCCGTAGCTAAATCTCTGCGCTTGCAGGGATTAAAACCAGCAATTCCTTGGATTATAGCTAGTTTCTTTCATTACCCAAATTGGAAAGTTATTGCTTTAATATTTCCTCTCCAGATAACTCAACGGTTGCGGTATTTAATACAAAACTATTTGGTAGTTTGATATATGCCCTTTTTCAGTCATATTTTTCTCCATACTAATATGAATTCGTTTGACACTCCCGTTAAGACACATAATTTGTTGTGGATAATTGCGATATTTCGTTTTTGACTCAGGAAAATCTATGCTTACTATTAGCTAATTCTTATACAACTGTCAGAACTAACTCATTTTGGTCAGCGATTCTATTAATAACAGGAAAAAAGAAAAATTAATCGACCTGACACAAGGAGAAACAATTATGAAACGCTCATTGATAGTTAGTTTATCAGCTTTAGTTCTTTCTTTGGTTGCTGCACCTGCATTTGCCAATGAAGTCAGTGCTGTCAATCAAAATCCTATTCGCAGCGTTGTTGAAATTACGCCTTTTAACCTTGTTACTCGTAGCTATCAAGGCTATTTTACCGATCGAGGTATTCCTAGTAATGCTGCTTTTTTAACCGCAGTTCGTAGGGGTAAAGTAACGGCTAAAGACTTGGTCGAAAAAGCGATCGCCGAAGGAAGATTAGCACCAGAAACCATCAACGATCGAGCTTACCTCAATAGCGTTGACTCTCACCTAAATAATTTAGATAACGACTAAAAACATAGTAAATGATAGAGATTATTAATTTCTTTTACCGTCAGTTAAAAGTCTCAGTATCTTTAGTCAATATTAATTTTCTTTTCTTGACCTCAGTAAGTGGGCTGAGGTTTTTTATGGTTAAGATATCTAAAAATTGTAAGAGCGATCTCGTAGTGACAGACTTAGCGCGATCGCTCTTACAATTGTTATTTTTTGCTTTTTACTTACAATTATCTTGTTTGAAATTTTTATTTCAAGACTTTACTAAATCCTTCTTTTCCTTCTCTCAAATTTAAGTGATATTCTCAAGACACCTGAATGATTTAGTGGAAAAGTGTCACTTTTTTAAAGTAACAGTTTATACCTGGTTCGAGCGAAGCTATTTTTTAAATTTTTATGTCAACAAGATAACGAGCAAAAAAAAACCAAAAAGGGATAATCCTGTTTCTAAAAAAATAGGTAATGTTAGTGATTTCATCTTCTTTTGCCTCTGAATATATTTTAATTTATATCTCGATTTAATGACAGTAAAAATATTAGTAATTTTTTTCAAGATAGTAAAAATTAGTTATTTAGTTTATTTGTTATTTTTATCCTTAATTTCTATGTTATTAAAAAAGTGAGCGAATGTAAGTGTTGGTTTTATCCCATGTCAAGTGGGGTTTTCTCCCCTACCCAAAATTAGTAGTGAAAGCTGTAATTATATGAGTTCGGTTCTTACGGATGCAGAGGTTTGTCTGAGTTTATACCAATTATAAAAAGGGATAATATAATTAGTTTTTGATGGAAGTTAGGAGAAAGAAGAGAAAAAGCTCGATCGTATTTTGAACTCATTATTTATTTATTATGAATATAGTATTTGAAATATTGTTATATTTTTTATTTTTTGATATAAATATTTAAAATAATTGTGCAAATTAAAATATAATCTAAAAACTCCAAATTAAAGAGATAAAATATCGATCGTATACTTTATTTTAGTTTTTTTATAAAGTTTTAAATAATAAAAATAAAATCAGTTTAATAGTCCAACTGATTTTAAATCATAGAAAGAATTATTAGCTAAAAAAAATCAAGCTAAACAAGCTGCTAAATCCGCATCGGGAGTAGTAATAGGTTGCAGATTATATTTTTCGGCTAAGAGTTGCAAAACATTAGCTGAGAGAAACGCTGGAAGAGTAGGTCCAAGACGAATATCTTTAATTCCTAAGTATAAGAGAGTGAGTAAGACAGCAACGGCTTTTTGTTCGTACCAAGAAAGAATCATCGATAATGGTATTTCGTTAACTCCCGCCTCAAAAGCGTTAGCTAAAGCGATCGCAATTTGAATAGCCGAATAAGCATCATTACACTGTCCTACATCAAGTAAGCGAGGAATTCCCTCAATATTGCCCATTTCTTTGTCAAAGAAGCGGAATTTACCACAGGCAAGGGTTAACACTACACAGTCAGCGGGTACTTTATCGACAAATTCTGTATAGTAATTGCGGTCTGGTTTCGCGCCATCACAACCACCGACAAGGAAGAAGTGACGGATTTTACCTTGCTTGATGGCATCAATAAGTCGATCGGCTACTCCTAAGACAGCATTATGAGCGAAACCTGTAGTAACCTGACGATATGCTGATTCTTCAGTAAATCCTGGTAATTCTCGAGCTTTTTGAATTACAGTCGTAAAGTCTATGCTACCATTTTCTTTAGCAGGGAGATAATTTAGACCAGCGTAGCCTACAGGCCCTAAAGTAAACAGTTTGTCTTCATAATGTTCGTGGGGAGGCATTAGGCAGTTAGTAGTAACTACAATTGCGCCAGGGAATTTAGCAAAGTCTTTAGTCTGATTTTGCCAAGCAGTGCCAAAATGTCCGTAGAAATGGGGGTATTTTTCTTTAAGTTTGGGATAACCGTGGGCGGGTAATAATTCGCCGTGAGTATAGACGGTAATGTCGGTATCGACAGTTTGTTTTAAGATGGCTTCTAACTGCTTAATATCATGTCCCGAAACTAAAATCGCCTTGCTCGGTTTATGATTCAGGGGGACAGCAGTAGGCACGGGATGACCGTAAGTGCTAGTATGTCCAGCATCGATTAATTCCATTGCCCGTAGGTTGAATTTACCGATCTCCAGGACTAAATTAACCCAATCTTCTAGGCTTAAGTCTCGATCGTCTATAGTAGCTAATACTTGCTGAATGAATTGATATACTGCCTCGTCTTCCTGTCCCAATTCGTAAGCATGGAAAGTATAGGAAGCACAACCTTTAATACCGTAGAGAGCAGTAAGCTTAAGAGAAAAGATATCTACATTTGTTCCCGACTTACCAATGAACTCTAAATTATAATTTTGTCCCTGTTCGACTAAGCTTTCGTGGTAATCTGGTTCGTAATTCGATATTTCCGACCAAGTAATAGGCGTATCGCTTGCTTGCTGGATTTGGGCTTTTAACTCTTCTCGTAGCGCGATCGCTTTTTTAATGTATGCTGTAAACCTTTTCTGGTCGAAGTTTACATTAGTCATAGTTGCGAATAGAGATTCACAGGTAAAGCGATCGACTTCTCTGGTATCAATTCCCAAGTCTTTAGCCCGAAGCACTACAGGAGCAAGTCCTCGCAAACAATAGACTAATAGATCTTGTACTGCATTCACTTGAGGACTTTTACCGCAAGCACCCCATTGATGACAGCCATTCCCGCTAGCAGTTTGTTCGCATTGTTCGCAAAACATAATTTATTTCTCCTTGTTTATTTTTTGTCCTTTTTTGTTTGTTACTTGTCCTTTTTTGTTTGTCCTCCGAATTAAAACAATAAGGTGCTGACTAACAACTAACAACTAACAACTAACAACTAATTAGAAACAGTTTGATAGATTTGTTGTTCTCGATTAATAAACACATCAGCTAATACTTGATAGGCTTCAGCCCAAGCTGTCATAACTTCTTCGGTTGCTGCATCTCCTAAAACTTCTTTGATTGCTTGTAATAAACATTCCCCCACAATGGGATATTGTTCTGGTAAAACGTGGGTTTTTACGTGACGATGAGCAATTTTCTCTACCATTGCTTTTAATGCTTCGAGATCGTCAATATGAATCGCATAGCTATAGACGGCAGTAGCAAGTTTAGCTGGTTGAGAACCATTAGCTTGGGCAGACATATCAAATTGTGCTTTCACTTCTGGATATTTGTGAAACATAATTTCATACATCCGAGTAGTAATTGTTTTACCGTGTTTTTTGAGAATAGGGGCGGTAAATTTGATGATATTAATAGTTTTTTGCTTAATTTTCTTCTTTTCTGGAGAATGTTCTGATAAAGCGAGAACAAATGCCAGATTTTGTTGAGCTTGTACTGCGTGGGGGGCATTTGCGGGCATAAACACAAATACCCCTGGAGAGAGAGCAATATCTTTTCCTTCTAAATTAAGGTTTCCTGTTCCTTCCACTACTGTTATGAAAGCGTTACGGGTAGAAGTATGTTCGTCGATTTCTGTCCCTGCTGCCAAACAAAACAAACTATATTGGCTGTTATTATCTTTGAGTAAAATTTTACTGAGAATGCCACTTGTAGGATATTCAATTAAATCCTGCAAAGTAGCAGTAAATGAATTGTTTGATGATGCAACTGAGGTATTCATAATTTCATAGACTCCTATTTATTTAATCTGTACGGGCGAACGGTGGTTCGTCCTTACCAATGAACGATGTAAAGACGTGAAATTTTGTGTCTCTAATTAATGACGAGCGCAAGCTTTGCGCCCCTACGTAACTTTTGCCCAAAAAACGATGTAGCCGATATGATTGCGTTGCTCTTGAAAACTACGACGCATTTGTAAGACTCTTGGACGTAAATTAGAATTAAATAAAACATTCCAGACAATTTTGACTGTTCCAAACAAACCTTCATCCCGCACCATCTGACTTAAATTGAGCAATCCCATCTCACCTGCTTTCCATTGCTGCAAACTTAAACCTGCTTTCCTACAAGCTGATTCCCATTCTTCGAGTGTTAAAGGATTAGCATTAACCCGAATTGTTTGAGATAGACTTTTACGCACTTCCGACTCATTACTGCGAACAAGCATTTCATGGGAAAGAAACTTGCTACCTGGTTTAAGATGTTTTTTAATTGCCGACAATATCTTAGATTTACCTACATCCGATTGCATGGTTAGGATGGCTTCAGCCAAGACATAATCAAATTTGCCTGTAATCTTATCTAACTGAAAGATATCTCCCTCAATAATTGTCACCCGATCTTGTAAACCAGCAGCCTTAATGTTTTCTCTAGCTTTAGCTACGCTATCTGGGTTTTTCTCAACTCCCACCACGCGGACATTAAATCTTTTTGCTAATGCGATCGCACTTTCCCCAAAGCTAGCTGCTAACTCTAATACCGTTTCTCCTGGTTGGAAATTAGCCCAAGCAAAGAATTGTTCTGTGGCTGCTTTTCCTCCAGGGCGTAAGATTCTTTTTCCTGCTGCTGCTAAGACTTGATGTCCAGGTGCAGTGGCAAAATTGAGAGTAGCTGTCATGAGTCATATCCAAACTCGATACTCTTAGTCTGACATTAAGTTTCAGTCTCATCTCTGAGGTAGCTCATGTTTGAGGGTAAAGTTTTGTTGAGTAGGTGATGATTTGACATTCGTTTTTTGTTGCTAGATGTTTATTAGCGATCGCCTCTCAAACCTATGTAATTCAATTGTATTTTTTTATGAATCGAGAGGACTTCTGACTCCTCTACCACCTCGATTCAAAACATGAGTATAAATCATAGTTGTTTTCACATCTTTATGTCCTAGTAATTCCTGCACTGTCCGAATATCATAGCCATTTTGTAGCAAATGCGTCGCAAAACTATGGCGAAACGTATGACAACCCACCTTTTTTTGAATACCTGCTTTGCGAACTGCTTGTTTTAAAGCTTTTTGCAAACTACTCTCGTGTAAATGATGGCGACGAACTTCTCCACTGCGGGGGTCTTTAGAGATGCTAACAGAAGGGAAAACAAACTGCCAAATCCAATCGTACTTTGCTCTTGGATATTTCCTCTCTAATGCAAAAGGTAAATAAACCGAACCATAGCCTTTTTGTAAATCCTGTTGATGTATAACTTTTACACTTTGTAAATGAATTTTTAATTCTTCAGCGATACTTTCGGGTAACATAGTCACCCGACTTTCATTCCCCTTAGTATCGCGGACTATAATTTGTTGTTGGGCAAAATCAATATCTTTAACGCGCAAACTTAAACCTTCACTTAAGCGTAAACCAGTACCGTACAGTAATTTAATTAGCAGTTGATGTACGCCCGACAATTGTTGGATAATAATAACCACTTCTTCTTTTGTAAGAACTGTTGGTAAGTATTTGGTTTTCTTGGCTCTTACTGCATTTACTTTTAACGGGACTTTGACAATTTTACCTATCAAAAAGGGGTGAAAGCCTTGCCAGACGCCGAATTTACCTCGAAGAGGTAAATTCGCCTGAAACCCAG
>JASJDJ010000176.1 GCA_030065635.1 Xenococcaceae cyanobacterium MO_188.B32 | reverse complement strand
CAGCAAACACTCGCCCAAAGGTATCGTGTGACGGAATGCCGTGGGGTAAGTCTAAAAACGTCTCCAACCAGGCCTGCTTGCTTTTACCGTAGGTGGCGATCGCTCCTAACCCATTTGCTCCTGAGAGTACTGCCAAAATCGCAATTGTGACAATCGCCACCAAGTTATGATATGAGCGTTCGCTCTACTCTGGGCTCCTGCAGGTGTTGAAAATGCTTGAGAACGCTCTTTCTCAAAATCTCAGCCTCTCGCTGAGAGCTGAGGTTTCAGCACGAGCTTACCAAAACATGAATGCCATTATGACTTACCAGGGAATAAACCTCTTTTCTATCAGACAATTTATCCCATTTCTGTTCACTTCAATACTGCCCATCAGCTTCCACCTGGAAATTTTGTACTTTCTCGAGACAGCAACGACCTCCGGAAACTTTTTGGCTCGTATGTTCTTTTTTTTTCAAGTACAATTTATACAAAATTAGATGCGATTACCCTGCTTTTGCCTGGTATCATACTGCTAAAAGTGTTTTTTTGTTTTCTTGTTAAAAAGATCTACTTTAAACAAACAATTGTCAATTGACGATTGTTTGTTTGCTTATTTTGGTCTAACACATCAATAAATCTTAGTCTTGTAACTAAATGTCTAATACCTACACAGTTGAAATTATTCATCAAGGAAAAACTCATAATATTCAAGTAAATGAAGAGCAAACGATTTTACAAGCTGCCATGGATGCAGGAATAGAACTGCCCTATTCTTGTAGTGCAGGGGTTTGTACCACCTGTGCAGCCCAAGTTTTGTCAGGGGAGGTAGATCAAAGCGATGGTATGGGAGTTTCTCCAGAATTACAAGCAGAAGGTTATACCCTACTATGTGTTGCTTATCCTCGCTCCGATTTAAAACTTGAATCAGAAAAAGAAGAAATAGTTTATCAAAGACAATTTGGACAGCCTTCTTAAAAGTTTTAAAAAGTTTTAATCACCAGTTATTCTGTTATTTTGCCAAAAACCAATAAAACAAATAATAGCTGGTGACTTTTTTGAAAATTAATTTTCAAGCCTGTTTAATGTTCTGGATTTGCTATTTTTGTATCTTGACTTTTTAAGTGAGATCGATCGATATAAGTAAGTGCTTTTTGCAGAGCAGAAAGGCGATCGCTAAAGTTATGCCCTGAAGATAAAAACCGAAATAATTTCAATTTTTGCAATCTTTTTTGTACCTTTTCTGTATTGCTCACTAAGATTACCTGGCGATTTTGTTCATAGGCATCTTTAACCATATTTTCGATCGCTAAAGAAGCAGTTACACCAATTAAAGGTACATCGGTGAGGTCTAAAATCAAAACATCATATTTATTAACAAGACCCATTCGCTGAGAAATTGTTTTAGCAGCCCCAAAACTCATAGGACCACTCAAACTAAATAAGAGAATTTTGCCTTTAGCTTGTTTGATAATATGTTTTTCTTCTGGAGTTAAAATAGCATCATCGGGATTAGTAATTGCTTTGACTTTATTAATTTGTATATCAGTCAAGTTTTTAACTGTTAATAAATTAGCTAGAAAAACACCTATAGCTACCGCTGTAATCAAATCTACAAACACAGTCAAAAACATAACTGTGTACATTAATCCTGTTGCTTTAAGAGATATTTGATGGGCTCGTTTTAGAAAGCTCCAATCAATAATATCAATACCAACTTTAATTAAAATTCCTGCTAAAACTGCATGGGGAATATTGGCGGTTAGTGGTCCAGCTTTAAGGACAATAATTAATAAAACTAAGGCATGAACCATACCAGAAATAGGTGTTTTTCCTCCAGTTTTTACGTTAATTACTGTCCGCATAGTTGCTCCCGCCCCAGGAAGCCCACCAAATAAACCAGAAATTAAATTACCAATTCCTTGACCAATTAATTCACGCTCGCTGTCATGTTGAGTTCTGGTAATATTATCTGCTACTAAAGATGTTAGTAGGGAGTCAATTGAGCCTAAAACTGCCAACATTAAGCCATAACTAATCATTGTTTTCAACTGAGCAAAGTTAAATATTGGCAACTGTAAATTAGGCAGCCCACTAGGTATATCTCCAATTAAACGTAGGTTAGTATTAGGTAGGAAATGAAAAGCCAATAAAGTTCCGACAATTAATGCTAGTAAGGGAGATGGAATTAATCGATTGAACTTAGCTGGCAAGCCAAAAACGATGACTAAAGTCAAAATACCTAAACTTGTAGCAGCAGGATTAGCATTGGCAATAAACTCGGGAAATTTACCAATAGATTGAACCACATTAGCAGAAGCTGGATGTCCTAAAAAAGGACCTATTTGTAACAAGATAATGATCAGACCAATGCCTGACATAAATCCAGAAATAACGGTATAGGGCATGAGGGTAATATATTTGCCCAACCGCATTACTCCAAATAAAATCTGAAATATTCCACCCAACATGACCACGGTAAAAGCCATAGGAATGCCATTTTCAGGATTAGCTGCTACAATGCCCGAAAAGACCGTAGCCATAACTACAGTCATAGGGCCTGTAGGACCAGAAATTTGCGAAGGAGTCCCTCCAAACAAAGCAGCAAAAAAACCAACTATAACCGCACCATAAAGACCCGCGATCGCACCAGCACCAGAAGACACGCCAAAAGCTAGGGCTAGAGGCAAAGCGACGACTGCTGCAGTTATACCGCCAAACAAATCGCCTCTTAAATTTTTAAAATTTAAACCGTTAACCAGTTGCATAAAAAAAGATAATCGGTTATTCGACTAACACTCTAATGAAAATTTATCATTAATGATTGGTAAAGAAATATTATTTATTGTTGATATGTGCGAATTTCCTTGGCTGGTATTGCTCGTGCAGTGGAGGTTTCACCAAAGGTGGCTTCAGACGTATGTTAACGATAAATATGCTCTCGTACCTAGAGACATCAAAATAAGTACCTGTGCAAAATTAATTGTGTAATTTAACAACTAGTGACTACTAACTCCGAACTCATATCTGATGAATACTAGCTACTAACTGCTCTCGCATTTGAATAAATTCTGGTTGAACCCTTAAACTGGCAGCAGATTGCTCTTTCAATCCATGAGCGAAAGGATTATCTACAATTTTGACAATTCGTCCAGGGCGAGAATGCATTACTACAATACGAGTAGACAAAAGCAAAGCTTCTTCTACGTCATGAGTAATAAAAAAGATCGTCTTTTGGGTGCGTTCCCAAATGCTCTGTAAATGACTTTGCATCGACTCGCGAGTTAAAGCATCTAAAGCACCAAAAGGTTCATCCATCAAAACTATTTTTGGCTCGGCAGCCAGGGTACGAGCGATCGCTGCTCTTTGCTTCATCCCTCCCGAAATTTGATGGGGTAATAACTTGGCAGCGTGTACCAATCCTACCATGTCTAAATAATAAGCGACCTTCTTTTGGCGATCGAGTTTGGGTACTCCTTGCATTTTCGAGCCAAACTCAACGTTTTTAGCAATACTCAACCAAGGGAACAAATTGGGCTGTTGGAATACTACCCCCACATCTGCATTGGGTTTGCTATGTCGCTTCCCAGATACAGTAATCGAGCCTGTTGTTGGCGGTTGATATCCTGCTAAAACTCGCAATAAAGTAGTTTTACCACAGCCAGAAGCTCCCAGTACACAGAGGAAGTCTCCCAAGTTCATTTCTAGATTAATATCTCTTAACACTTCTGTGCGATCGCTCCCAGAACCGAAGGTTACACCGATACCCTCTAGCTGACAAATAGGGTTAGGAGCGAGGAAACTGCTTTCTGGTGATGGTAATGCCATTTAATTATATGAGTTCGGAGTTCGGGGCGCAATAAAAAATCTACGTAAACTAGGGTAAAGCTATGCAGACGTGATATCAAGCGCACTGATATCACTAGGAATTATTGGAGTATCATCAGATTTGCCCGATCGTGTTTTGAGAGATTCAATTATAAGAAATCGTTGCGGATTGCCGATTGATAGGTTTTGAGATCGGGTGCGGAGGAGATATTTTTCTGAGTAACCATAAATTTAGCAGATTCTTCCAGAACTCCAGCAAAATTGCCTACATTACCAGGCTTACCTAAATATTTGGCATCGGCTTGTTCTTCTGAGGTTAACCAGATCAATTTATTCATAGCCTGTAAGCTTTCTTCTGGACTAATACCCAATTCTTTAGAAATTTGTTGACCTGCTTCTTCTGGACTTTGACGGTAAAAGTTAACGGCTTCGTCCAAAACTTCTACATATTTTCTCATAGCATCGGGATATTTATCGGCAAACTCTTGGCGAACTACACCTAAATCTGCCGTTATAACTCCTCTTTCTGCTAACTCGGCTGAGGTAACCAAAATTTTCCCACCGTTGTCAACTAATTTGGGCAAGTTTGGATACCAAATATAACCTCCTTCGATATCATTTCGTTGCCAAGCTGCTACCAAATCTTGAGGCTGTAAATCTAAAATAGTTAATTCGTTTTCAGGAATATTTTCTAATTCTAGTAAGCGCAGAAGACTAAAGTGACTAGTCGAGCCAAAAGGAACGGCAATTTTTTTACCACGAAGATCGTTAAGACTGGTAATATTATTTCTTACGGCTAGAGCCTCCGCCCCACCAATTACACTGTGAATAAAATAGGGTTGATAGGGTAGATTTTGAGCAATACCTACAGCTACTCCCACCGAGCCAATTAATCCTACATCGATTCCACCAGAAGCCATGGCTGTATTTACATCTCTACCGGAGCTAAAGTTAATATATTCTACTTGGGTATCGGTAAAAGCTTTCTCTGCCAGTCCTAAAGCTTTAGCTAATAGTTCCGCATTAGCAGATACTTGATAGCCAATGCGAATTTTATCGGGCATTCCCCCTTCAGGTGGCGAAGCTTCATCAGTTGAAGTAGCATCGTTTTGCGAATTAGTGCAGCTAGAGATCGCTAAAGTTCCGCTAAATCCTGCTAATCCAAATAGAAAATCTCGTCTTTTTAATAGCATATCTTGCGAATTTTTACTCTTATAATATCGCCTATATAACTCTTGCAAAAGTAAACTTTTAAGAGAAATTCCGTTCTTTGCTACTAGCTACTCGCTACTTGCTACTTAACTCAACCAAAATTTATGAGTCATGACCGATCCAGGGTAGTTGAGTTTTTTGTATCCAACGAATGCCAGCATCGATCGCGATCGCAATTATACCCATAATAATAATGCCCACGAAAATTACATCACTTCTAAGAAATTTACTGGCATCTAGTACCATCCAACCGATACCAGAAACTGCTGCTACCATTTCTGCTGCTACTAAGGTAGTGTAAGTAAAACCGATCGCCGTACGCAAGCCCGTGAATAAGTCTGGCAAACAGGAGGGAAAAATTACATAAACAAATACTTGCCAAGAGGAAGCACCCAAAGAGAGAGAAGCATTAACGCGATCGCGGGGTATGCGCTGCACTCCCGATACTGCTGCTATATATAACGGTGCAAATGCCCCCAAATAAAGTAGGGCGATTTTCGAGGGGTTTTCTATCCCTAGCCAAATTACTAATAAGGTATAGTATGCCAAAGGTGGCAAAGGTCGATAAAATTCAACTATGGGATCGAGTGCTGCGCGAATGGGTTTAGCAAAACCAGACAGCATTCCCAAAGGTATCGCAGTTACTATTGCCAGTAATAATGCGACTGTCAACCTATACATACTCTCGCCAATGTGAAAAATCAACGAGTTCCCTTTATAGCCATTTTGCCAGATGTCTATAAAAGCATCCCATACTGCCATTGGAGAAGGTAAAAATAGTGGATCGACTAATTTGTTAGCTGTAACTAGTGTCCAAGCCAAAAAAACAATCGCGATCGTAGTCAGAGAAATTACACGCTCTTGAGTAAAGATTGTATTGAGAGAAAGTTGTTTTTTTTTATTTGATTTCTTTTTAGATGGAGAAGAATTATTTAGGGTTTTTTGGTCTTTTAAGTCCATTATCAAACAGTTATGAGCTATTAGCTATTAGTCAATATTTGAGAATTAGTATAATCGCGATCGCGTAGTGCCACCTTCGGCGATCTTCTTTTTCCGTAGCCGATGGATAATTAGAGTAAGATCCTCTGCTCTTTCTGAGTTAGTTCGTTTCAAGAATTTTGGTCTCTCTATTCTGGCAAATTCTTTCTCAGCATACACTTGAGCTATTTTATTTACTTAGTAATCAAGGAGTCGACAAGTTCTTTACAAAAGAGCGAAAACTTGTAAATTCTTAACTTATTAGACAAAATAAATCTAAGACACTATTAAAAAATAGTATTTTCAATTTACGAGGTATTAACTTAAATTGTTTGTTCTTAACGGATATGAATATTTTTTGGGCTTCTTGCTCATCTGTAGTGCCGTTCCTGCTTTAGCCTTAACTGCTTCTAAGCTCTTAAGACCGAGTGGCGGTGGCCCAGAACGACGCACAACTTATGAATCTGGTATGGAACCTATCGGTGGTGCCTGGATTCAGTTTAATATTCGCTACTATATGTTTGCCCTTGTCTTTGTAGTTTTTGATGTAGAAACAGTCTTTCTATATCCTTGGGCAGTAGCATTCAATCGTTTAGGGTTACTTGCTTTTGTCGAAGCCCTAATCTTTATTGCTATCTTAGTAGTTGCTTTAGTATACGCATGGAGAAAAGGAGCTCTAGAGTGGTCATGACTTCCAAAACCTTTGAACAACAACAAAAAGAAAAAATCCTTAATCCCATTGCTCGTAGTCAGGTAACTCAAGACCTGTCAGAAAACGTTATTCTGACTACTGTAGACGATCTCTATAACTGGGCAAAACTATCTAGTCTTTGGCCCATGCTTTACGGTACAGCTTGCTGTTTTATCGAGTTTGCTGCTTTAATTGGTTCCAGATTTGATTTCGATCGATATGGCTTAGTTCCTCGTTCTAGTCCTCGTCAGGCGGATTTGATTATTACCGCAGGAACGATAACCATGAAAATGGCACCAGCCTTGGTTCGTCTTTATGAAGAGATGTCCGACCCTAAATATGTTATTGCTATGGGTGCTTGTACTATTACTGGGGGAATGTTTAGTGTAGATTCTCCTACCACAGTACGCGGTGTAGACAAGCTAATTCCCGTAGATGTATATATTCCTGGTTGCCCTCCTCGTCCAGAAGCTATTTTTGATGCCATTATCAAACTTCGCAAAAAAATTTCTAACGAGTCTCTTATGGAGCGGACTGCTGTATTAGAACAAACTCATCGTTACTACAGCACCACTCACAATATGAAAGCGGTCGCGCCTATTCTTACTGGTAAGTATCTTCAATCTGATACTCGTCAAGCTCCACCTAAAGAGTTGACCGAAGCAATGGGTATGCCAGTACCCCCAGCCTTACAAGAAGTGCAAAAAGAGAAGGTAGACCGTGACTGAGGAACAACAAGTAGAAAATAATAACCCAGAGGAAAACCAAGAAGCCTCCGATTTAGTTGTAGCAGGAAAAGTTTCTAGCTGGTTAAGTGAAAACGATTTTACTAACGAACCTTTAGCCCCAGACCATAGTCAGATAGAGCTAATTAAAGTAGAGCCAGATTTTTTACTTCCCATTGCTACTGCTTTGTATGCTTATGGTTTCAACTGTCTTCAGTGTCAGGGAGCTTATGACCTTGGCCCAGGGAAAGAATTAGTGAGTTTCTATCATTTGATTAAAATCGATGATAATGTAACTTCTCCTGAAGAAGTAAGGCTTAAAGTCTTTTTGCCTAGAGATAATCCTAAAGTACCTTCTGTCTATTGGATTTGGAAAGGGGCTGATTGGCAAGAAAGAGAAAGCTACGATATGTACGGTATTGTTTACGAAGGACATCCAAATCTCAAACGAATTTTGATGCCAGAAGATTGGGTCGGTTGGCCTCTACGTAAAGATTATATATCTCCTGATTTTTACGAATTACAGGATGCCTATTAGTAGACAATCTTTTACCTTTTTGTTGTTAGTAGAGACGTTCTCTGGAACGCCTCTACTTTTTTTAAGAGAATTTTTTTTAGTATCTCGAGAAAAGGAGCCATAAATCCTCACAAGTTCCTCAATTTTAATTTTTAAATTAAAGATGGCATATTCTTCCTGCAATCTCAACAGAGGGGTAAATATAGCAATACAAGCAGAGGTTAAGATATTTTAGGACAAATTAGCAAGTAAATTTATTTTTATGTCTTAACACTAATACGTAACGCTATACATATGACCCTAATTTAGATCGATCGAAGTCAACACTATCAGCAGCAAGCTCATCTACTTTCCGTGCAGCCAATAATCGATTTTCTTAACAACGAAATTTTATCTGATTTACAAATTGAGGCGGTCAACATATCCTACCAATCAAAAAAGCTGAAGCTCGAGCGGAAATTATAGAAGTGTATTGGCTGGAAAGGCGATAGCTTTTATAAGTCGATCTTCATTAAAATTGCCTATATTTTAGTAGCATGAATGCAGGGAAAAGAGATTAGCATTTTTGCTCAGAGCGTGAATTATAGAAACGAAGTTAAAAAAATGAACACCAAAACTAGTGAAATCAAACAAGTCGCAACTCATTTACTTTCGGGGATGCTAGCTAATCCTCATATTTACTCAATTGTCAGCGATGAATTAGGTAGAGGACAGCAAGAAACAGACTTGATCGTAGCTGCCATTGAAATGGCAGAAAGTTTGATTGCTAAAGTAGAAAACAAAATTGAAGGTGAGATGAGGCAAGGCTCATCTTTCTGAGACACGTAAGTTTGATAAGCCACGAAAATTGAATAGTGTAGTTTGAGAAAAGGGGAAAAGGTATATTTTTCGTTTTCACAACTACTATTGTTTCAGCTTTGTTTTCTAAAAATTGCTCTAATTCTGGTTGGTGTGCCCTCATTAATGCTGGAGTTGGCAGTTGGGCAAAAAATGCAGCAGGGGGCGATCGGTTCTTATCAAAAATTACATTCTAGTTTCGGCGGATTGGGTCTGCTAGCCTTAATTTCTTCATTTATATTGTTTCTTATTGTAAAAATGAAAATATTGCTAATTCATGGTCTTAGTCGAACACCCCTATCACTGCTTGGTCTTGAGTGGTACTTACAACAAGCAGGATGGAAAACAGAACAGTTTGGCTATATGGCCGTTGCCGAAACCTTCGAGCGCATCGTTGAGCGTCTGAGAGTCCGTCTGCAAATACTGTCAAGTCAAGGTTCTTATGGGATTATTGCCCACTCTCTCGGCGGATTATTGACACGGGCTGCTTTGGGTCTAGGCTCTATTCAGTTGCCTCAACATATTGTCATGTTAGGTACACCAAACCAGCCACCACGCCTTGCTCCTCATGCTTGGCGATTGCCACCTTTTAGATGGTGGACAGGTCAGTGCGGATTAAATTTAACTAACCCAGCTTTCTTTGCGTCCCTGCCAGGAATTGAATCCCCTTACACAATTGTGGCGGGGACTGGAGGGCCAAGAGGATTCTGGAGCCCCTTTGGAGATGAACTTAATGACGGTATTGTTGCCCTCAGTGAAACTCGATTATCTCATCAAGACCCAATAGTTCAGTTACCAGTTATGCATACTTTTATGATGAATGACTCTAGCGTGCAAAAGACAGTGGGTCGTGCTTTCGGGCTTAAAAGCAAAATGGCTTAAAGCCAGACCCTTCCTCTTCTCGAACTAATCGATCCAGTTCTTGTTGCATCTGCTCACACACTTGGTGATAGCATTGCTCGACATATTGTCGATTGTGAGCTGCCTCTTCACCATATCGATCGAAGACGATCGCCGGGCATACTCTAGTGTGCAAGGCGACTGGCAGGGGAATATTAGGCAAAGGACCAACGCCAATTCCCCAAGGCAAACCCAGATAAATAGGAAATACACCAGGATCGATACCCCCCAACCAGGGCATACCCAACTTATGGAGTTGCTGTAATTGAGGGTAAATATCTGCCAGCACAATTAGGGTAGAATGGGCTCCGTGAGAAATAAAGGGAATAATTGGTACTTCTTCCTGCAAAGCTAGTTTGATAAAGCCTTTATGACCATGGAAATATACCTTATTTCGCAGAGAATATGGTCGAAATACATCTTTGGCTCCTCCTGGATAGATTAAAACAGCAGCACCCCGACGCAGTGCTGCTCTTGCCAAATCTGGATGGGGTTGAATGGTGCCAACTTGTGTTGCCAAACGAGCCAGACCTGGTAGTACTTGCCAAATTTTGGGCTCCATTAAAGCATAGGCTAATCGGTCTGTGCCAAATTGTCGAAACCAATCATAGGTCATCATAACGGTATCAGGAGCTGCTAATCCGCCATTATGAGAACCAATTAGTAGTACTTTTCCTGTTTTGGGAATGTTTTCCCAGCCATCGGTTTGCACCCGAAAATAATATTGATAGACCAAGCCAAAAAAAGGCATCAGCTTTTCGATTATCTGAGGGTCTCGAGCGTCCAGTGACCAACCAGTAAGGGTATTTGTTCGAGCTAAGGATGCTTTTAAATACAAATCTGCCAATATTCCCGCAGATTGGATTGTGGAGGCTACAGTTTGAAACTGTCGATTGTTCATTAATTAACTTAACAATACTCTTTTAATCAAGAGTTGAACATATAGTCTATTTTACTCTGATGATTGTCCCGCGATCGCACTCTAAGTTTAAGTGCTCGACTTTCGCTGGCACTGCGCGATCGCACTCTAAGTTTAAGTGCTCGACTTTTGCTGGCACTGCGCGATCGCGAATCGAGCTCTAATTTGAGGTGTTACCTCAAGAAAAAATTATTTCTTCTTTTCTAATTCCAAACTAAACTAGCTGCTTTTTTTTTGTAAAAAGCCTAATCCACCTACTGCAATTAAACCTAAGATAGAAGCAGGTTCAGGAACAGAAGTAGGAGGTTTTGAATCAGTAGTAATCCGAATATTATCTACTAATAATGCTGAAGAAACAGTACTATCAGTATCATCAATAACATTGAGACCTAAAATATATTCCCCAGTAGTTAACTTGGTAGAAAAACTATTAGTTCCTGTTTCCTTCTTAAATCTTAAACTACTAGAAGATGGACTAAGATTACTATTTATATTGGCTAAAGTAATGACACTGTAACTGCTATCGATAGTATTAACTAAAGTTAGATAAGTAGTGTCGTTGGCAACAAAACTATCATTTTCATTAGTAAAAAAGTTCCAATCAAAAGCTAGAATATCGCCAGCATTAGCAGTAAAAGTTTGTTTAATTGCTGAACCTTCAAATGCACCAAAAAAACTATTCGTGGGGTCTAAAGTAAAAGGAGCAACTCCTAAAAAAGTTTCTAAATCAGCAATATAAGTTACATCATTTCCTGAAAAATTGAAGGGAGTACCAGCAATAGGAAAATCATCCTCAAACACAGAAGAAGCAGTAGTTAATAAAGCTTGACCATTAGAAATAGAAACATCTCCACTAGTATTCCAACTACTGAGTTCATTATTAAAATTGCCATTAATAATAGCAGCATTAGCCGAATTAACCAGACCAAAAATACTTAAAAAACCGATAGTTGCAGTAGAAACTTTGATTACAGTAGAAATAGTCATTGTGAAATAATCCTTAATGCAAAATTGTGATTAAAATAGTTGAATAGATTGGGAAGTAAGGACAAGGTGAATTTACCCTGTCCCTAGAAAAGCTAAAAAGCTAGAAATTAAGCTTAAATCTCAGAAAAAATAAAGTTATCAGGATTGTTCAAGCTATCAGCGTTAACATCTTGAACTAAGATAAAATTGCGGAAAATACCAGAATTATTAGCATCGAGAGTAACTGCTGTACCTCTGCTAGTATCGGCAAATCCTATTTGTGCAAAACTAATATCTAAACTAGAGAGGAGATTGCTAAAGTCAATCGTATCTTCTCCAATAGTGAAGTCAGTAATGATATCGCCAGCATCACGGAGATTATTATAAACAAATAGATCATCACCTGCACCACCAGTAATTCTATCTGCACCAAAGTCACCAGTAATAATGTCATCTCCGCCAGTACCCAGAAGATTGTCTCTTCCTGGTGTACCGTTAATAATGTTGGGTTCACTATCATCAGCAGTCACTGTAACATTAACCGCAGCAGTAGCAAATCCACCGTTACCATCGCTAACTTGATAAGTAAAGCTATCTACACCGTTAAAGTTAATATTGGGAGTATAGTCAAAGGAACCATCATCGTTGAGGATAAGAATTCCGTTATCCACATCGTCAGCAACGGTGACAGATAAGCTATCCCCATCCACATCACTATCGTTAACTAAGACACCATTGACAGCGTCTACATTGAGAGTAGTATCTTCGTTGGTGCTATAGCTATCATCAACTGCAACGGGAGAGTCGTTAACAGGAGTTACTGTGACATTAACCGTTGCCGTATCAGTAGCACCATTGCCATCGGCAACACTATAGGTAAAGCTCGCATCGCCGTTAAAGTCAGCATTGGGAGTAAAGATAACATTAGTATTATCAAGTTCCACAGTGCCGTTAACTGCATCGGCTACACCAGTAATAGTTAAAGTAGGATCTCCCTCAGTATTACTGTCGTTAGAGAGTAGTTCAGCAACAGGGATAGTAAGAGCGAGATCCTCCTCAGTGGTTGCAATGTCATCGTTAGCAGTAGGAGCGAGTTTCTCTACAAATAGGGTTAAACTACCAGAAGTTGAGGCATCACCAGTAAATTCAGGTCTAAAGAATAATCCACCGCCGATATTCAGTCCTGTGAAATCTAATTCTCCTGTATAAGATCCATAGTTCATAACCTCGAAACTTTGACCGACGATCGGGGTAAAGCTATCGATTAGACTAACATTGAGAGTTCCATCAAAAATAACTGCCCCATCTACAAATACTCGGTCAAATTCAGTAAGATTACCAATCTCGATGTTGATATTAGCTGTATCTGTCTCTTCGTAGTCACCAGTAATGTTTAGAGTTTTTAAGTCACCAGCAAACACACCAGGGTTGATTAAGCCTGCATTATCAACATTGGTTGTGAAAGTTCCAAAACCAGCAAGTTGTCCTCCCTGTATGTCAAGAGTTCTATTGGAAGTAAGAGTACCTCCATTCAGAATAGTCGTGCCTGCTGTTTGTACATATCCACTATTTAATGCCAGAGTTCCCTCAGTGACGTTAACAGTACCGCTATTGTTAAAAGCAAAGCTATTGTTAAAAGGGCTAAAGGTACTGAAAAGGGTAATCCCTTCCCCAGAACGGGTGAATATGCCCTGATTGTTAAAAGTATTACCAGATTGTGCATTAAATTCGCCTGGACCAATAGAGTTAAATTGACCCTGGTTATTGATAATCCCACCACCAAATTGCAGTTCGGTGGTTTGGAAGTTAATCGTGCCTTGGTTGTCTAAG
>JASJDJ010000175.1 GCA_030065635.1 Xenococcaceae cyanobacterium MO_188.B32 | reverse complement strand
CCTCAAAATAGCTAAATCCTTAATATATCTGGGTTTCAGGCGAATTTACCTCTTCGAGGTAAATTCGGCGTCTGGCAAGGCTTTCACCCCTTTTTGATAGGTAAAATTGTCAAAGTCCCGCTAATTTTTCCTTGAGCCGACCACGAACGTCCACGTAAAAGACGCTTTCCTGAAGCTATTTCTCCCTCCCAGGGAAGTTCAAAAGCACTCTTGGGTTTTTGCTCAGTGGTGATTTCTCCTAGCACTCCAGCTTGTTGTAATTCTTCTGCTACTGGATAATCCTCCCCAATCAAAACATATTTTTCCGTGTTGTAGAGCGAAAACAGCGGTTTAGTTGAGATTTGAATACTGCCAACCCATTTAATATTAGCAATGCCAACCCAGCCAGGAACTAAAGCTCTAATGGGAAAACCATGGTCTGGTGGCAGAATATCTCCATTCATGGCATAGACAAGCAGAGTATCTTCAGCTAAGGCCTTTTCAATGGGAATAGGACGTTGTACTTTCTTTTCGTCTACACTAATGAGCATGACATCCTTAGCAGTAGACTTTACTCCTGCTCTTGATAAAACTTCCCCCAGAGGAACGCCAGTCCATTCTGCCACGCCAATACCACCCAACTTCCATTGAGTGCCACTAGCTTCTCGACCATAAGCAGTTTGATAAAAACTTCGACCATTACCAGCACATTCAATCGCTTTGATTACCGAAATTGAAGGCAGACTAAGAAGTTCATCATAAGTGAAAGAGCGAGGATTGGAAACTCCATCCCCCCAAATTGCTAATTTGTAGTTAGCAGGAGCGATTCGGGGAGTCGGATTATTGTTACGCACAAAAAACAACTCATTGGGGACGAAATAGCCCCGATTATACATATTTTCCCAGCGCATCTCTAAATTATTCTTATAAAGCTTTAGCTCGTTGTCCCATTAACTCAGAAGCTCTGGTGCGGTCATAGATTTGTTCGTTGAGTAAATCTTGGTTGTCCATAGCCGATACTCTTGGTTGAGATATACTACAATGCTACAACCTCGTCTCCGAAATATATTCGCTAATTTAACGAGGATGTAACTTCATCAATTGCCTAACTTGTTCTGCATGGTAAGAACTGCGAGTTAAAGGACTAGAAACAACTTGCAGAAAGCCAATAGACTCGCCAAATTTTTGCCAAGCTGCAAATCTTTTTGGAGTAACAAATTCTCGAACGCCTAAATGTTTGGCTGAGGGTTGAAGATATTGCCCGATAGTCAGAATATCGCAGTCTACCTGACGTAAATCTTCCATTACCGCCCGTACTTCTGAATCTGTTTCCCCTAGTCCTACCATAATTCCTGATTTAGTGTAGACCCAAGGAGCTAATTCTTTTGTACGACGGAGTAACGAAAGCGATCGAGCATAATTGCCTTGAGGACGTACCCGCTTATACAATCTCGGTATAGTTTCTGTGTTGTGATTGAGAACTTCTGGTTTAGCTTGCAAAATTTTTGCTAGTGCCGACCAATTACCACATAAATCTGGTATTAAAATTTCAATAGTAGTATTAGGAGATACTTTACGTACTTCTTCAATACAGCGCACAAATTGACTACCACCACCATCGGGTAAATCATCGCGATTAACAGAGGTAATAACGACATGGTTGAGTTGTAGACGGCGAACTGCTTCAGCTAATCGTAGAGGCTCACTGGGATCTAAAGCTTGAGGTTTTTTTTCAAAATCTATATCACAATAAGGACAAGCACGAGTACAAGCAGGACCCATAATTAGAAAAGTTGCCGTCCCCACGTTAAAACATTCACCAATATTAGGGCAAGAAGCTTCTTCACAAACAGTATTTAACTTTAAATCTCTGAGAATTTCTTTAACACTACCAACACGCTGCCATTGAGGTGCTTTTACCCGCAGCCAATCTGGTTTAACTGTCACTCCTTGCCTACTCCTACGTAAAGTTATGTTATTTAATTTTATCAATATAAAGTAAGGCTGAACGAGCAAAAGTTTTCTTAATTACTTTTTTTATTAGTAATTTTCTCAACTTATTCTCAACTAATATTCATTTCGATCGGTTTGAATTAAAGCGAGCGAAATAGCTTTTAGCTATCAGCTTTTCTCTCGAATAGATAAAACGAGTTGACTGAGAGCTAGCGACAAAACAGTAAAATTACATTTTATGGGTCATGAATAAAACTATTATTTATGTAACTTTATTTCTAGCCATAGTAGCTTTAGAAGGCTGTTCTAATCTTGGCTTTTTTACTCGAGCTATTGAAAAAGAGCAACAAACTCCTAAAATATCGATCGCTCAAAGCGAGTCATTTAATTATCAAGACTATGCTCTTATTCTTACCAATTATGTCAACGATCGAGGCTTAGTCAATTATTCCGAACTTAAAAAAAAACAGAGAATTATTAGACCGTTTTAATAAATCGTTAGCCGAGGTTGATTCTAATACCTATAAATCTTGGAGTGAGTCAGAACAATTAGCTTTTCTCATCAATGCTTATAACGCTCTGACCTTACAATCAATTCTCGATCGAGAACCTTTAACAAAAAGTATTCGTGATATACCTGGAGTCTGGAAATTTCGTAAATTTCAGGTTGCTGGTAGTGCAAAAACTTTAGATAATATCGAACACGATACAATCAGAAAATATTTTAATGAGCCAAGAATTCATGCAGCTTTAGTTTGTGCTGCCATGAGTTGTCCTCCTCTAAGAAATGAACCCTATTTACCAGAAAAATTAGACGAACAACTAGACGAACAGGTGGAAAAGTTTATTAGTAGTCCTCAAGGTTTTCGGCTCGATCGTCAAAAAAATAAAGTTTATCTTTCTTCTATTTTTAAATGGTATGGTCAGGATTGGATCGATAATTATTATATTCAAGATGGGTTTACAGGTAATCAAAAAGAAAAAGCAGTACTCAACTTTTTAAGTGATTATTTAAGTCCTAAAGAACGCCAGTATCTTGAAAATGGTCAATATAAAATTATTTATCTTGACTATGATTGGTCTCTTAATAAGCAATAGTTACTAAAAAAAAGACGCTATCAATAACGTCTTTTTTCTATTACAAGTCAGAGATTACTCCGCTGTAAAACGACGGAGCCCGATCTAACCGTTGATTAAATTTGCTTATTCAAGAGTTAAAGCTTCTAAGGATAATTCTCGGAATAATTCTTTAAGTTCAATTAATTCTTTTTCTGTTTTTACATACTCTAATTGCTCTTTAATAAAAGAACCTTGTTCTTCCACAATCGTATATCCTGCTAGACTTTTTTGTAATAAAAATATATTAGAATTCAATTGAATTAATACGGCAATTAATCCAAGAATTAAAATTACTAGTCTTCCTGAAGGAATTACAAATAGTCCAGTTCCTATAAGCGTAATTACAATTGTCAAAACAATTGTTGTAATTGCGGAAAAACTATGAGAAATTTGAACACTAGTTTTGCGAGATTTCCATTCCTCAAAATGTTCATCAATATTCTCTTCTAAAGCTTTCTTTTCTTGTTCAAATGATAATTCTCCTTCGGATTCTCTTTCTCCTTCAGAAGATTCTTCTTCTCCTTCAGATTCTCTTTCTGCTTCAGGGGATTCTTCTGTAGGTTCTCTTTCTGCTTCAGGAGATTCTTCTGTAGGTTCTCTTTCTGCTTCAGGGGATTCTTCTGTAGTTTCTCTTTCTGCTTCAGGGGATTCTTCTGTAGGTTCTCTTTCTGCTTCAGGAGATTCTTCTGTAGGTTCTCTTTCTGCTTCAGGGGATTCTTCTGTAGGTTCTCTTTCTCCTTCCTCTTGAGCTAAGATAAGTGTTTCATTACTTTGCTTTTCTAAAGAATCATAGATTAAAGACTGGCTTAATGCTAATTTTGCTGGACTCAGAATTCTGATAAATAAAGTCAAGATCGTTACTGTAGCAGTCAAATAACCATATTTATTGCGATTAATTAACTTAAACCAGCTTTCTCTTTTAAACTGACTATTGTTTTTGTTTTTGAGTTGTTTGTTATTCTTAAGATCGAAACGTTCTCGATTTTGCTGATTCATTTTTTATTCCTCACGCCACCTTTACACTTGTACACTTGCAAGTTAAAGGCTACTTTTATAACATGGATTAATTTATTGAGTCATGACAACTTAGATTACCCTAAAATGCTCCATTTACCACAATAGTTGAGTATGGCAGCAAAAAAACTGTTGTGACAAGCAGTTTTTTCCTGATATAAGAGCGTTTCTCAACAAGCTGATTGCACGCGATGAAGGGGATTAGCCGTACCTCAGTTTCAAATGAAACAGCCCTACCGCTTTCCGCCGAGGAGCAAATGGTGAGGCAGCGCGGTCTTGGGCGGGGCTTTCAAGCACCTGAACCAAGACGGGGCTTTCAAGGTGCGGACACAGGTTCCGCACACAGCCCCTCTTCAGGTGACAGCCCCTTGGGTTTCCCCCATGAGCGACTGGCGAACCCGAAGGGCGAACCCGAAGGGCTACTTTGCCTTGAGATATCCTAACTTTTGTTGGTATTGCTATATAAGGTGCCGAAAATACCAATGAACTCTCACTTTAGCCAAAGGAAGAGTTCATTATTAATATTATTTACTTTTTTTTGATATACCCCCAAGGGAATTCGAATCCCTGTCGCCTCCGTGAAAGGGAGGTGTCCTAGGCCACTAGACGATGGGGGCTTACGGACTGGCGATGTCATAGGTTTTATCGCAACGTTTTTTAATGTATCTAATTTTATTTTGTTTGTCAATACTTCGATCGAAAAATCGAGAAATAAATATTTTATTCGTTTTTACCGGCTGGCGAGCGATAGCTGCTGCGCTAGGTTAGCTATTACATCCTTGCTCATTAGATTTGTTTTTAGAATAAATAACGCGGTTTAGTTGCCGTTTTTTGAAAAAAAATAATTTATTAACATTTGTTTAATTTCTTCACACTTTCTTCAAGTTTCAAAACTATAATTAATATTAATGAAATTGGGAAGTGGATATCGAGCGTATTGAGCCTTAAAAAAGGTTGTGTTGATTTTACGTAAATTCGACGAAACCTAAAACTGAGAAACTCAGCACTTATAAGAAGGCTTAAATGCTGATTTTCTCGTTAACTAACGCGCCATTTTTTCCGAACTCTCAAAAAACACATTGTTTTTTGTAGACATAACGAATATAAATTCGTATTCTCGCTCACGTTGATTTTGTATAGAAAAAAATGTTGTGAATTTTTACCACTAACTTCTGGACTAGTGGTTTAAGGTAGAAAATAGATGCCTGATGCTATAGAAAAAGACCTAATAGATAGACCTCAATCAAAGCAAAACCGTCTTAATTCCAAATTAAAAGAAAGATTGGGCTATACAGGGATTTACTCTCAAAGAAATTCTCAGCAGTTTTTTGAAAATCTCTCTTCAGGTGAACGAGAAGAGTTGCTGCAAGAACTAAAAGCAATGTACTGTAAGATCTTTACCGATTATTTTACCGAAGAAAATCAAACTAACCAGAGGATCGATCGATTTGTAGAACAAGCCTTTTTTATTAATCTTCCTATTGGTAAAGTTGTAGAAATTCATATCGACTTAGTAGACGAATTATCGCGTCAGCTAAAATTGGAAGGTCGGAACCCCGAATATTTATGCGATTACCGTTTAACTTTAATTGATGTTATTGCTCATCTAGGAGAAATGTATCGTCGCAGTCTTAAAAGTGTAGTTGTTTCTAGTGAGAGTGAATAAATAAAACGATCGAGACAAAGATGCTATTACATAGAACTGGCAAGGCGATCGGTTTTAGCTGCCATAATAAAATCATTCTGATGTAATCCCTTAATAGCATGAGTCCACCAATTGACAGTGACTTGGCCCCATTCAGTAAGTAAAGCTGGATGATGTCCTTCTTCTTCGGCTGCTTTCCCTACCAAGTTAGTAAAAGCCAAGGCGGTTTGAAAATCGGGGAACTTATAAACTCGTCGTAGATGTAATTCGCCGTTTTCGGTAATAATATCCCAGTCGGGTATCTGAGTTTTATAGGTTTTAATTTCCTCTTCTGTGGCTGGAGGTGAACTACCACTACAGGGAACGCATTTTTGTTCTAATAGTTTTGTCATTATTTTGCTCCTTTTTTTAATTTGGTTTTAAAACTTTTTATTCTTATTATCGTTCTAAATGTTTTTTGTTTCTCTTTTACCCTAGAAGCCACTAATTACAGATAAAAGCCAGCAGAAAGTATTTTTATTTCTACTAGCTTGTCCTGAGAATATTCATCATTAAATTTTAAGAAGATTAGTCGCGCTCGTTGTAAGGTTCACCTTCAAAAGGTTGTACTCCAGATTTAGGGTAATCATCATCAGTGGGTTGAAAAATCCTAGAGACTCCCTTTAAGATAGATTGAACCGCGTCTTGTAACCATGTAAAAATTTTCATAGTTTTTACCTTTTTTAATTAATTATTTAGTCAGAAAATCTTTTTGAGGTAAAGCCATTAAAAGCTAGCCATACCAGCAACATTCATCTTAGGCATAGTTATAGTTAGAACGCCATCAATAAGCTCGGCTCTAACTTTTTCTACTTTAATTTTTGATGGTAAAGAAACATTACATTGAACCTGCCCATAATGAAGTTGAGAAGGAATTAGTTCTTTTTCGGCTGTCGATTTATGTTGGTCATGAACTCCAGAAATCGAGATAGACTCTGTTTCAGCATTAATATTTAAATGGTGGATTTCAACCCCTGGAACTTCTGCTTTGAGAATTAAATCTTCATTGGTTTCGTTTAATTCAATAGCTGGACACCAAGTTTTACCTTGTCCGTTCATCGAATAATCTCCTTATGCTTCGATAAGTAAAAAACGTATGGAAATTAGTTTTTATCTTTTCTATTTTTAGATTAAGCAAAAATCTTGAAGAACTTGTGAGGAAAATAGAATAGCAGCCCACTTTAGATTCATGCGGTAAGTTTTTTGGAGTTTTTCCATTAGTTGATGACGAACAATCATTAGGTAGCGCGAGTCTTGAAGCATTACTTGCTTTTTTGGGCTGTTAAATGTTACTCGATGTTTTGGAGATATTACTATTATTAGAACTATTATTAGATCCAGGATTAATTTTTTCTGAGTTATTTGAAGTAACTGAGCCAGACTCAATTTTAACTTTATTAGCATTAATTGCTACAATACCATTAGTACGATAAGTAACACCGCGATATTTGAGCTCTAAACTCGGCTGAGAAATTAAAATTGTATTTTGAGGTTTCTTTTCCCAAGGTACACCTCGATATGTACCAGTTTGGAGCAGGTTTTTGATAGATTCAAGATCTTGCTGGGAATGCACTGGCTGCCATTCTGTTTGATGAGAGCGTTCTAAATGTTGAACTATATCGAATTCCCAAGAAGTTTCTAAATGATTGATTCTATACCTGCGCCAAAAGCTAAAGGGGTTGATAAATTTAACGTAGGTGTCGGGGAAAACTAATTGTTGGAAATATAGACCAAGAGGAAAACTGATTTTGCTCTTTTTTGCTTCTTTTATTTTCATTGAAAAATCTCCGATACTAGCTCGTACCTTCAGACTAAGCTAATAACTTGAAGAACTTGTGAGCTTAACCTTGTCCTCGATCGAATGGTTGAAATCTTTAATGTTAGTAAAATGACCCGATAACTGGGAAAACCAGAAATTTTCAGAGCCACATAGGTCATAATATCTACGGGATTGGTGACACATATTGACTAAAATATCTTCCCCCTAACTACTTATCCATTTCAATGCTAGCTCTCGCTCGGTAAAGATAAAATGCTTGACTTCGATACTAGAAAACAAGGTATTGCCTAATGCAGCTAGACTTTCAAGCCATCGATTATCGGAAACAATCGCTTCTTTTTCAAAATCATTGAAGTGTTGCAAGCTAAATTTAAGATCTTGAATAAAAGCCTCTAAAGACATTCCCGACCAGTTGTCGATCTCAGCATAGATCCTTAATTTTTCTTCCTGCTCTAGTCTATTTTCGATCGATTTAACTACGCGCTCGATATCTTCAGCTTCAATCCTACCATTTATCTTAAATCCAACGATTCGATCGGGTTGATGGGGAATAAGCTTAATTGTCATACATTCCTTCTATTTTTTACGGCAGACTGATGTTGGCTATGATTGAAAGCTAATAGCTATTAACTCTAACAGCTAATTTAGCAAAACTCATTGACAAGTCGTCGATTCTAGAGTTGCCGATGAAGAATGCCTCTTTGGTTGACTAGAAGTCCGAACTAGTAATACAGAGCAAGGAGCATGATGAACTACATAATTACTGACACTGCCTAAAAACATCTCTTTCCAGCCCGAATATCCCCGTCTGCCCATAAAAATCACATCCGCATGGCAAGATTGAGCAAAGTCACAGATAGTTGAACTAGGATGACCGGTGATTTGGCTAAATTCAGTTTGTACTCCTGCTGCGATCGCTTCTTTAGCAAAATAACGCAGTATCTTCAGTCCTTCGGCTTCAAAAGCTTTCCATTGTTTGTGATATAGTTCATTAGCACTACGACCGATTTGAGGATCGAGGTGCAGATAATGGTCGCCTACTGTTGGATAAAGAGACATAATCGGGCTGCCTTCCTCTTCTCCCGACAAAACGTGCAGTAGTATCAAATGGGCTTTGGTAGCTTTGGCTATGGCTAAAGCTTCATTAAACACATCTTCATTAGCTGGCGAACGGTCGATTGCCACTAAGATTTTGTTAAACATTTTACTTACCTTTGTCAGTATTGGTGGGAGCAAATTGTCTTTTTACTCTATGTTTGTTAGTAGATGCTTCTTCTTCAGAAGCGAGAGAATCTGAATTTGATTCATTATCGATCGCAGTACGCACGATCAAAACCGAACAGGGTGCATGGTGAGTCACATAATTACTGACGCTGCCGAGAAACATTTCTTTAATACCTTTGAGTCCTCGACTGCCGACTAAAATTAGATCTGCTTCCCAAGTACTCGCTAGTTCACAAATTGTCCGTCCTGGATTACCAGTTAATTGAGTAGATTCGGTGTTTATTCCTATTTCTGTTGCCTTTTCAGTTAGGTTTTGTAAGAAATCAAGTCCCCATTGTTTATACTCTGCTAATTTTTTCTGATATACGTCATAACTACCCTCATCTAACATTGGATAGTAAGCATAGGTAGGTAGTACGGGATAGCCTGATTCATCTTCGGATAAAACGTGTAGCAGCATTAAATTTGCATTAGTAGTTTTGGCTAGAGATACTGCTGAATCGAAGACAAATTTATTTCTGTCAGAACGGTCTACTGCTACGAGAATTTTATTAATCATTGAGTATACCTCTTATGAGTGCTTGTAGCAAAATTAATTGTGTACTAAAAAAGCAGGGGAGCAGAGGTGCAGAGGAGAAAAGACAACTATAGCCATAGTCAAAAATATAAAAATATACAAATAAATTTGTTTCCTTACTCTCTTAGTTGATAATTCTGTTGTAAACAATTAATTTGAGGAACTTGTGAAGATAGAAAAAGGCGACCGCCTAGTATTGAAGGAATTTATTTCCCACCAAAAAGCGATCGCCGATCGAGAAAGTTAAATAGTATTTAAACTGAAGCAGTTTCTTGGGAAACTGTCTCTGTAGATTGCGGTAGTGAATTAGCCCTAATTGCACGGAACATGCCAAATCGACAGAGACCATTACCAAATGCCAATCGCATCAGTAATATAGTCGGGACTTCTCTCACCGATTTAATGAAACCAGACAGCCCAAAACGCAACCATCCCTGAGGTCGAATTATTCCCTGCCAAATGGTATCTAACCAAGAAGGAAGTGTTTCTCGTGTCCAATCTGCCGTGATTACATCTCCTTCAACTAGTCCTGTTTCTGCTAAAAGTTCGGAAAAGCCTTCGATGCTAGAAAATTCAGGATGTGACCACTGGTCTAATAGTTGCCACATTACTGGTTTTTCCCAAAAATTAAGGGGTAAGGCGCGATCGTCTCTTTGATTCCAGTCTGCTACAACCAATATACCCCCAGGCTTTATTACCCGCAATAACTCTCTGGCAAAAACAGCTTTATCTGGCATATGAGGGCCCGCTTCAACCGACCAAACCACATCAAAACTAGCATCGGGAAACGAAAGTTTCATGGCATCATCTACCTGAAACTTGGCATCAACTCCTTCAGGGGTCAACTCTCGGGCGCGTTTAACTTGGTTCGGGCTAATAGTAACACCTGTAACATCAAATCCGTAATCTTTGGCTAAAATACGGCTACTTCCGCCAATGCCACAGCCAACGTCTAAGACGGTAGTACCAGGGGATAATTTATCTAAGCCACCCCATTTAACCATTTCATGGACAAAGTCAATTTTGGCAGTTAGAAAGTCTTTTCGCTGTGGCGGTGAACCATAATGACCTAAGTGAATGTGTTCCCCCCAGTAAAATTCTAAAATACCATCTTCCGTCCATTCGTCATAAGAATTGGCTACCGAGTCAGATGATTGATAACGACGAGCGGTAAATAGATAAAGCGCAATACCTACTATTAGTAATATAAGGAGAATTCCCAGGAAATAAAATAAATTCATTGAGATGAGTCTTAAGATTTTTTAATAATTTTATCTTTTTGTGAGAGAAGAAGCTTTTATTTACAGAAGGATGTCAAAAGCAATAAGTAGCGTAATGATATATGTCAAAATATTTTCCGTCTTTAAATACTTCATACTTCAAAATACCTTCGAGTTTATAACCACATTTTTCAAGCACTCTCATTGAAGCTTTGTTTGGTTCAAACACAGGTGCAAACAACTTTTTATATTTAAGGTATGAAGTCGCATAATCGGTCATTAATCTTAAAGCTTCGGTGGTAATACCTCGTCCCCAATACTCTTCAGCTATCCAATATCCAATCTCTGCTACGTGTTTTTTCATACCTGTCTGTGGGGTGATGCCAACACTGCCGACAAAATCGCCATTGTATTGAATGACTTTGTTTACTGCATTATTTACTTTTGCCCCAGTTTCAATCCACCAATCAGCATCTTGTTGAGTGTATGGATAGGGAAACGTATCAACTAGATATTTCGACACATTCTTGTTGTTGGCAAGCAATACCAACCTCGCGGTGTCTGATTTTTCGTAGTCTCTTAGAGTAATCATTTCTTATTAAGGTGCGTTCCAAATACGTTGGTGATAATCTTCTAACTTGGCATAGGGATCGCTATTACCGTGATGGTGATGATGTCCGTGATGATGATGGTGTCCGTGTCCATTTTGTCCATCTACTGCTGCAAGACGAAACTTACACATTTCACAGTTCATGGCTACTTTACCTAACTGTGCCTCAATTTCCCTTGCTCTAATTACCTGTAATAGTTGGGGAGCAATGCCCATTTCTGGCAAGCAAGTAAAATCGATATCGGGATATTGTTCTTGTTGTTGGACAGTGATATTAAAGATTTTTTCCATTAGAGTCCCTGTAAACAAGAAATAGGGCAGGACAATAATGCGTTTTGGTTGATATAAATAACCACGACGAAAACCTTCTTCTAAACGAGGATGAGTAATACCGATAAAACAGGTTTCTACTGTCTTGTAGCCACTTCCTTCCCACATAATTCTAGCTAGTTTGTAGACATCGCCATTGGCATCGGGATCGCTCGAACCTCTACCTACAAATAAGAGTACTGTATCGGTGCGGGAAATATTACGAGGATTATATTCTGGCTTATCCAATTCTGCCAATCGATCGCGCCACAATTCAATAATTTTAGGGGTAATGCCAAAGTGACGACCATAATTAAAGCTTAACTGAGGATAGGGCGATCGCGATCGATCTAATTCGTTGGTAACATCAAATTTATTATGTCTGGCAGCAAAGAGTAAAATTGGCAGGGCGGTAATTTCGGTATAGCCTTGTTTTACACAAGCTTCTACTCCCTGTTGAATTGTTGGCTCGGTTAATTCTAAAAAGCAAGGAATAACAGGGCGTGATGTGTCTAATTGTTGATAAGTTTCGACAAAGTCAAGAAAAGTTTGTCTGCCTCGATCGTTCCTCGTACCATGACCGATCGCGAGTAAGGGTCTTTGATAGGGTAAGGGTGGTAATTGAAGTGAGTTGAGAATTGATTCAGGAAAGGAATTAACAATAACCATCTGTACCTCGCAGATATATTTTTTAAATTGAATTAGTCCTCAGCAAACAGTGAAAAACTGAAAAACTAATGTACGGGCAGTTCGCGAACTGCCCCTACCTGTTGACTGTAAATCGGCGGGCATCCTGACTGAGAGATTTACCAATAGCTCATCTCATCACAGTTGCGGGACAGCGTTGGATTTGCACCAAACTTTCCCCATTGCTTCTAATGGCTGTTCCCTATTAGAACCGACCGTTTACTATAGTAGCCCTAATTTGCTCTGGGACAATTATCGATCCAAATTAATCTGGCTCATTATAAATGTAATCGAATAAAGTTTACGTCGAGCGATCGCTTGTTGGTTTATTTAAAATAATTAACCGTTTAAGTACGTAAACAGTACAATATATACATTACTTATTGATAATTTGTTGCTTAAGTATTATGGACGCAATTACCTATACCCAAGCGCGAAAAAACTTTGCTTCAATCATGAATCGAGTTTGTGATGACCATGCACCAATTATCATTACCCGTCAGTCAGAACGTCCTGTCGTAATGATGTCTCTCGAAGATTATAGTGCCTTAGAAGAAACAATGTACTTGCTCAAAAGCCCTGCGAATGCCCAACGCCTCTACAAAGCTTTGGAACAATTGAAAGAAGGTAAGTATCAACAGCGCGACCTAATCGAAGAATAAAGCCAATATGGATATCATGTTTTTAGATGATGCTTGGCAAGACTATCTATATTGGCAAAAAATAGATAAGAAAATACTCAAACGAATTAATGAATTAATCAAAGATATCCAAAGAACTCCTTTTGAAGGTATTGGCAAGCCAGAACCATTGAAGTTTGATATGTCTGGTTTATGGTCGCGTCGTGTAAACCAAGAACATCGTCTTATCTATCAAGTCAAAGACAATTGCATTATCATAATTCAATGTCGTTACCATTATTAGTAATTAGTGTAGTAACAATACGGCAAATTGGTAACAATCAAAAGCAAAAGATTTCCAACTAGATGTGGTTTATCTTGATTTTCCATATTTCCTTTAATCGTTTCAGCATAGCTGCATTGATGAGGGGGCGCCTGTATTTAGTAACTAGGACTAATATATCATTATTAGAACTAATAATGATATATTAGTCCTAGTTTATCAAAAAAGACGTTTAAGCAGGAAGAAAAAAGGTAGCAATAACAGGAAAAAAGCAGGGAAAGCCGTAGCTAAGGTTCATCGAGATATTCGTCGCTACCGTCAAGATTTTCAGTGGAAGT
>JASJDJ010000002.1 GCA_030065635.1 Xenococcaceae cyanobacterium MO_188.B32 | reverse complement strand
TGGAATACCAGCTAATTCTGCCTTATAGAAAATGAAATTTTCCAGCTGAAAGTAACACCAAAAATCTCGGTTTTGAGCGGCATCAGACTTATTCTTTTTTCTCTGTTTAGAGGTTTTTCTAAGATTAGATAAGTCTTCTAAACGAATTCCACAATCATGAGCGATAGCTAGTTGAACCAACTGTTTGCTTATAACGTGATTAATATGAGTAATAGTCCGACGCTCTTTAGACTCTAATCTTTTTAAGGTTTTAAGTTTCTTGGCTTTCTGTAATGACTTTCTTTGTTTTTGATACTTTCTTCTAATTTGACGAATACTACCAAAAGTCCAAAACTTAGCCATTCCATTGGGCAAGCTAGCAACGCATAAATGGTTTTGTCCTCTATCTGCACCAATCCATTGATTAACTTCTTTAGCATCGGGAACGTCCATCGATACTGAAAGCAGGCCATACCATATTCCTTTCTTCGACTTCCATAATTTCAAAGAACCTTGCTTGGCTTCTCTGCTAATTATTTTGTCTAGAATTTTTTGGTGACTTGCTTGATGTATTTCCAGAGGAATTCTTTTTTTTCTCCCACGATAAAGACTAAAACTTAAAGAATAAGTTTCTCCAGTTTTAACCATTTTCCATCCTTGATTATTTACTTCTAATGGCAACCTTTTAAAGTGTTTTACTTTGGTTGCAGCATTAGTATTACGGATTGTTTGGTTAATCCACATTGAACCTATTTCAATATGCCTAAAGTCTGAAGATGTGTACTTACTTCTTTCTTCTTTGGGCGTTTCTAACAAACCATTAGCTACTTCAGTGTTTAAAATTGTGAGTCGTTCAAACTCAATAGCTTTGCACTGATTTAGCTTGAAAAATGGAAGTTTTAAAGTGAGAGAAGTTGTTGCCATGAAGATATCCTACAGTAGTTCGCAGGATAAATCAAGTTCAAAAGATACAGGGCATTAAAATACCCTTCTGGTTTTCATCTAGGGGCTAAAGCCACCTAGCTCTCAACTGTTAGAATCTTGGTAGGTAAATTATTTCCCTCGATTATCATACCAAGAAATTAGGGTAATGGTAGACTTTTATGAGTTCGGAGTTCGGAGTTCAAAGTTCGGAGTTTAATAAGCAACTATTAAGTTTGGGTGATGCGACGTAAGGCTCTGGTTTGTTCGAGAATTTCTTCTACATCTTCTGCTGATAGACGTTCGACATAGTTTATTTTTATTTCTTCTAATAGATCGATCAATAATAATTCAATTTTATTTAAACTTTCTTTAGCTTTTATTTCTGTTGCCAAAGATTTACTAAGATTAGTCACTAGACTATCCAACAATTGATTAAATTTTTCGTCTTCTTCTAAAGCAGCATTGAGGACATCGGAAAAGGCTTGATAAGTTTGACGAACTAATTGTGTTACCAGGGTATCGATGGTAGATTCACTTCCTGGCAAAAATCTAATTCCTTGATAAGCAGAAGTTTGTTTGAGGGCTTTTTCTATACTATATTCCAGCAAGGCTTCTGCTTCTGGTCTAATTTGGGGTAAAACCTGATAAACCATTAATTGAGCGATTAATTTAGCAATTTCGGCAATTTCGTTAGTGTCGTTGAGATCGAGATAAGGATTTGTCTCACTATAAGCTAATAGTTTATTGATATCTCCTTGACGAAGGGAATTTTGGAGTTGATTGATAACTCGAATAACTACTACTTCAGTAACATCTTCAGCAATTCCAGCCACTAAACCTTGACTTAGCTGTCTTTTAACGGGAAGAAGATTAATCAGTTGTGCGGAATTCAAACGGATCGTGACGGGAATAACTCGTAACCATCGCCAAAATGGCAGAAAGAAAAAAAGGTCATACCAACGCCACAACATTGCATCGCGCCAACTAATATTGGTGCGAGTCCGACTGATATACCAAGTTCTAGCTAAAAATTCTAAGGCGAAAAAAATGGCAAAAGGAAAGTCAATCAAGCCAAAATTATCGACGTAGTTACCATTTTCACTGATATGACGATAATAATTGCGAGCAATGAGGGGTTGAATTTCTGTGGTGAAAAAGTCTAATTTTTCGTCAGTTTGTTGCTGAAGATAATTTTTTGTCCAAAATTGACGAAATGCCTGTTTAGCAGAATCATCTGGGTTGGGCAGATGTTCCCGCATTCGGTTTTTGATTTGTTCGAGAGTACCGCTTTTCCCTGCTTCGGCAAAAGGATTAGTTTCGATCATCTCTACACTACGAACACGCAGATCGGCAAGCAGAGAGATAATTTCGGGAGAATTTAGGTCATCGGTTGGGATTTTTTCTTTCAATTGGGCGAATTTGCTTAAATATTGCTCGGTATCTCGATAAGGAACTATCCCTTTTAGGCGATCGTATTGAGTAATAAATCGAGAAATTCTGGAAGGAATGATGTCTAATTTAATTCCTTCAGACTCAATGAACCCAACCATAAATTCCCCTAATCTAATATGACCTTGGAGCCAAAAATCTCGTAAAGGAACATAGCTTAAATCAAAAAAAACTAACAGGAGATTTAAAGTCGCCACTAAAGCCATAAATCTTTCCAACCAAAGCTTAGGACGTTTTTTTTGTTTTTTGGGTGTATATTTAGGGTAAACGATCGTCATTACTCATTACTCATTACTCATTACTCATCCCTCCTCCCTATTGATTATCGGCAAGCACTCCATTGAGAAAAATATCGGCAATCCCTTCTGCCATTTCTTGAATTGCTTGGGGAGAAGCTTTAGGTTCGAGAATGGTTTGATTAGAAAAACCAGCGATCGCAAACATTCCTAAAAATACCTGAGCAACTATTTTCGGATTCATGGGACGATAAATACCTTTTTCCATGGCAGTTTCAAAAAATGCTTCTGCTACATCGGTCATTTTGGCAATCACCTCTATTTGAATTCGTTCTCTCAGTTCGGGATGATATTGAGCTTCAATAAAGCAAACGCGTAATAAACTGCTATTTTTTTGCATATTCAGCATTCTACGTTTCATGACTTGGGCTACAGCTTTATAACTACCCATTTCGCTCAATTCTGTTAATAGATCGGTCAGAATTTCTACCCAACCAGAAGTAGCTACTTCTATTAAAATGGCTTTTTTATTGGCAAAATGACGAAATAATGTTCCCTCTGCTACATTAGCAGCATTAGCTAAGTCTTTAGTGGTTGTGCCATCATAGCCTTGGCGAGCAAATAAATGTAGTGCAGCTTGTAAGATACGAGTACGGGTATTTTCTTCGGTTTGAGACTTTAATTGTGCTTCCTTAAAAGTTCGCTGAGGAAAAACTTGCATAATGAAATAGTAATAGCTGATTGGAGATTAATATTTAAATACTTGCTACTGAACAAGCAAAAACAGGTAACAATAGTAAATATTCTTTATTTAATAATCATTTTGTTACTAAGCTTGTACTCTTTGGTTATTTTCTACTAAGAAAGATCTATTCTCAGTAAATCTTCACAGAATGTTATTTCTTACACATACCGATATTTTGCTTAAATTATTTTGAAACTCGATTATTATGGTTCAATTCTGGCAAAGGTTTAAACAACAAATAATCCTAACTTTATTGTTTCCCATCAAAAGCTTAAAAAGCTCACCTTCTTGGTACAAAGGATTTATTTTTAGCTTAATCTTTATTTTGGGTTTTGTTAATTACGGTTCGGTACTGGCGGATACGGAGTTTCGTTCTGTCAACAAAAGTTCGATTCAGCCCTATTTAAATAAAGTAATCGAGCAAGTCAGCGAATTTAGACTAGACAATGGCATGAAGTTTATCGTGCTAGAAAATCATGAAGCTCCTGTAGTATCTTTTGTCACTTATGCTGACGTGGGAGGAGTAGATGAGCCCGATGGCAAGACTGGAGTTGCTCACTTTTTAGAACATTTAGCTTTTAAAGGAACAGATAAAATTGGGACAAAGAATTATTCAGTTGAAAAGAAATATTTAGAGCGTTTAGATCGATTATTTACCGAAATACAACAGGCAAAAGCCCAAGAAAAACCAGAAAAACTGGCACAACTAACTAGAGAATTTGCTCGCCTAGAGGGAGTAGCTAATAATTTTGTGAAGCAAAATGAATACGGACAGATTGTAGAAACCGCTGGTGGTGTAGGCTTAAATGCGGTTACTTCTACTGACTATACTAGCTATTTTTATAGTTTTCCTGCTAATAAGTTGGAGTTGTGGATGTCTCTGGAATCAGAAAGATTTTTAGAGCCAGTATTTCGGGAATTTTATAAAGAAAAAGAGGTGATTCTCGAAGAAAGAAGATTGCGGACAGACAATTCTCCCATTGGCAAAATGATCGAAGCCTTTCTCGATACTGCTTATACCGAACATCCTTATAAACGTCCAGTTATTGGTTACAACGAAGATATTCGTAATTTGACACGGGATGATGTGGAGCAGTTTTTTGCTACTTACTATGCTCCTAATAATTTAACTGTGGCGATCGTCGGGGATATTAATCCTAAACAAGTTAAACATTTGGCTAAGTTGTACTTTGGACGCTACCAAGCTAAACCAGCACCAGCAGAAGTAACTAAAACTGAACCCGTACAAAGAGAAACTAAAGAAGTCACGGTAGAATTTCCCAGTCAACCTTGGTATTTGGAAGGCTATCATATTCCTGGTATAAACGATCCTGATTATCCAGTTTATGAAGTCATTTCTCAATTACTTAGTAATGGACGCACTTCTCGTCTTTATCAATCTCTAGTAGAAAAAAAACAAGTAGCTCTTTCGGCTCAGGGATATAGTGGTTTTCCTGGTAATAAATATCCTAATTTAATGTTATTTTATGCCTTGACTGCACCAGGACATACTGTTGAGGATGTGGCGATCGCCCTGCAGGAAGAAATCGAACAGCTTAAAAATAAACCTGTAACCAAAACAGAGTTAGAACGAGTAAAAACGCAACTAAAAGCAGCCTTATTGCGTAGTCTCGATTCTAATCTGGGTATGGCGCGAATTTTGACTGAATATGAGGCAAAAACTGGATATTGGCGTAATATTTTTACTGAATTAGAGGCGATCGCTCGAGTCACAGCAGCCGATATTCAACAAGAAGCGCAAAAAACCTTTACTGCTGAAAATCGGACTATTGGTAAGTTATTGCCTAAAAGTTCTTGATATATTTTTGGTTAGTAGGGGGAGTTCGCGAACTCCCCCTACTTGACTCGCATAACAATTAAAGTCATATCGTCAGTGTTTTTGTCTGCTATAGCGACAAATTTATCTATTTCATCAAACAAATAGTCTAAAATCTCTTGAGTGGTTTCTAGATGGAGACAAGCCCATTGAAAAGCCCGACTGAGATTTTCCTCTTCAAAGCGATCGCCACTAGCATTAACGGCATCAGTAAAGCCATCTGTATAATACATAATGGTATCTCCTGAAGATAGTTGGACTCGGTCGTCTTCATATTCCGAATCTGGGTCTAAACCAATTAGCATGCCCCAAGTATCTAATTTTTGTAGAGAATTACTTTTTGCTTGCCACCATAGCGGAGGATTGTGGGCTGCATTAGTAAAAGAGAGGGTCTGAGTTTTGGGATCGTACTCCGAGTAAAACATGCTCACGAAACGATGAGAGTTTTCCAAATCTGCGTACATTACCCGATTTAAATGCTGCATGATTCTAGCTGGAGTATGACGGTTGAGGACTTCTGCTCTTAGCATCCCTCGCGTCATAGTCATAATTAAACCAGCCGGGACACCTTTACCCATTACATCCCCAATTACAATACTCCAGGGCAGGAGAGATGCTTCATCGCAGTCTTCATTCGCTTGATGCTGGCGATTTCGATCGTAGTTAGTGGGGATAAAATCGTAATAGTCTCCTCCTACTCGGTTGGCTGTTCTACACTGAGCAGCTATTTCTAGTCCTTGAATGCGGGGGCATTTACTAGGTAAGAGACGTAATTGAATTTCTGAGGCAATTTCTAATTCTCTATCTTGTCTTTCTTTAGAACGTAATTCTACCGTTAATTCATGATTGGCGATCGCTACTGCCGTTTGATCTGCCACTAGCTGCGCTAATTTTTTTCTAGTGGGATTCCAGATATAATCGGGGTCACTACTAAAAACATACAGACGACCCTGCTCGATATTTTTGACTAAGACGGGAATACCAAAAATTTTCACTCGCCGATCTAACTCTTGTCGGATTCGTTCATCGAGCAAATTGGGTAAAAGTTGGGATGATTTATTTACAGTTTCGGCACTTAGTCCATTAAGCTTATTGATATGATAATTTGCTCGTTCAAAAACATGACGAACTTCTTGACAAATTTGACTATCATAACAGTGAAGCTGCTCTAAGCGTAGCTGACCGTTATTTTTAAATAATATTAAGGCTCCCCCATCCGCATCCGTTACCCTCGCTGCCATTAAAGGAGTTAACTCCAGAAATTGATTTAAATTACTAAAACTACGCAGAGCAAAACCTAAAGAACTAAGCAAATCCTGAATTTTATTTTGTTCTCTTTGTAAACTAGCTACTAATTCTTTGAGAGCCAAAATAGGATTATCCTCTCTATTACCAGAATTAGTAATAGTAGTTTCACTTTCTTGAGGTTGATGACGAGGTACGGGTGCAATAGTCATTGCATCAGAGGTTTTAAATCTAAATTTATTAATTCATCAGTCAGCGTTACCTGCCGCGATCGGTCACTACATCAAAAGCTTACCGATAGTATAACTAAGCTTATCTTAAAAAATAATTAATTTACTTTTGAAGTAATTTATATTTTTTATCTCGTGACAAAATTGGTATAAAAGAACTACTTAGTCAATAAGATTGGTTTATCATAACTCTATTTTGTGAAACTGCCAACCGAATTTACAGAATGCTTAAAATCTTGTCGTTATTAGGCTCCAATTGTTTTCAATTGTTACCCTACCCATTAAGTAAAGCTTCTACAAATTCATAGCTAGAAAAAGGTCGTAAATCTTCGATTCCTTCTCCTGCACCAATAAAGCGAATAGGTAAATTTAATTGTTTAGCAACAGCTATGGCAACTCCCCCTTTGGCAGTACCATCTAATTTGGTTAAAACTACACCGCTTAATTTAGCTGCTTCGGAAAAAACTTGAGCTTGACGTAGCCCATTTTGTCCTAAAGTAGCATCTAAAACTAGCAGAGATTCTACTGGAGCATTAGCCGTTTTTTTATCGATAATTCGACGGATTTTTGCTAATTCTTCCATCAAATTTTTCTTATTTTGTAATCTTCCTGCGGTATCTACTAACAATAATTCTGTCTGACGAGATTGGGCTGCGGCGATCGCATCAAACACTACTGCTGCCGGGTCGGTATTTTTGCCAGGATTAGCAATAACGGAAGTATTGCTACGCTCACCCCAAACTTTAACTTGTTCTACGGCTGCTGCACGAAAAGTATCGGCTGCTGCAATTAGGCAATTATAGCCCGATGTTTGTGCCATATGAGCTAGTTTACCGATAGTAGTAGTTTTTCCTGCTCCGTTTACCCCCGTTAACAGCCAAATATTAAGAGTATCTTTTTCGGGAACAAAATCTGTATTATCTTGACCTTGTAAGGGAAAGTCTAAGATTGACTGCAAAATATTTTTAAGATAGGCGATCGCTTCTTCTGGCGCTAAAGCTTCTTCTCTTAATTTGTCTTGTAAAGTATCGATAATATATTCTGTGGCTTCTATCCCTACATCTGCTTGTAAAAGTAACGCCTCAATTTCCATGACAGCATCTTCATTGAGGGGTCCTTGTCCGACAATAGCTTTGAGTTGATTGATCAGACTGCGACGAGTTTTACCTAATCCTTGACGAAGCAGCTTTAACCAGTTAATTTCTTCTTCTGATATCTCATCGGGGTTTCTTCCTTGTGCTGCCAAAGTCTTAGCAGCCCAGACAAAATCTTCATCAAAAGCTAAATCATCTGTTGCGCTAGTAAAAATAGCGGTTTTACTTAATTCTTCTGTGGGTACTTCGATCGAGGTTTCTTTTAGCTTTTCTAACCCTGCTGATTTCCGCATCCAAGCAGGAACATTTTCGTCTACTGCTGTGGATGAATCATCATTGGCCTTTACTTCCCCTGCTTCCTCTGCTTCCTCTGCTTCCTCTGCTTCCTCTGCTTCCCCTGCTTCCTTCCGTTGTTGAATATTTTGATAAGCAGCCTTTGCCCAAGCAAGATAATCATCTTGTGGAGTTGTTACTGGTTCAGATTCAGCCTTAGCCTCTTCTTGTGGAGTTATTTCTGCTGCTGGTTCAGATTCAGCCTTAACCTCTTCTGGTAGAGTTACTTCTGCTGTTGGTTCAGCTTCAGTGGTAGTTTCCTCTTGTGGAGTTACTTTTGTTGTTTCTACCGATTGTTTTTCTGTTTTCTCTTTATCATCAAACTTACGACGAAACCAATTAAACATAGGAGTAAGTATAAATTTATTTAAACTGAGTTTTTCTAGATAATAACAATCTTTGGCAACATACAGTGAGTTCGGAGTTCGGAGTCAAAGCACAACCTGTCATACTAAACTCTTCATAAATTGCTATTTGCTACTTGTGAAGCAGCGCGGTCTTGGGGAGCCAGTCCGTTGCGGAGGTGTCCTCCGTTGTAGGAACTGGCGTGGTCTCCCCCATGAGCGACTGCTGAACCCGAAGGGCTACTTGCTACTTTACTGAACCACCTCTCTAACCCTGTAAATTGGTCGTTTTTGAGATTCGTGATAGGTACGCATTAATAACTCAGCTAGGAGTCCAAAACTAAATAATTCTATCCCTGTCAAGATCAATAGTACAGATAAAATGAGTAGAGGGCGATCGCCAATATTCTGTCCCATGACTAGTTTGACAACGGTAAGATATAGTCCCATTAAAATGCCCGAAATTAGAGAGATTAAACCCCAAAAGCCAAAAACGTGCATGGGTTTGGTCAAAAATTTCTTCATAAAAAAGACAGTCAATAAATCCATCACTACCCTAATGGTTCTTCCTAGTCCATATTTACTGTTGCCATAACGGCGAGGATGGTGCCTTACTGGGATTTCCGTAATTCTTGCTCCTTCGATATATGCTAGAGCCGGTAAAAAGCGATGTAATTCGCCGTACAAATTCATATCAGCTACTAATTCTGAGCGATAGGCTTTGAGAGAACAACCGTAATCGTGTATTTTCACTCCCGTAACTTTGCCAATAATCCAGTTAGCTATTTTAGAAGGAAGTAATCGAGTTAAAGCTGCATCTTGTCTTTGCTTGCGCCAACCACTAACTAAATCGTAGCCCTCGTTCAGTTTATCCAGAAGTAAAGGGATATCCGCAGGATCGTTTTGTAAGTCCCCATCCAAAGTAATAATTGCTTTCGCTCGAGCATTTTCAAACCCTGCTGCCATAGCTGGAGTTTGACCGTAGTTACGTCTTAGTATTACTGCTTTTAAGTCCGAACGTTGAGTAGCTAAATCCGTGAGTATTTTGGTCGAGCCGTCTGTAGAGCCATCATCAACACAAATAATTTCGTAATTCAAATGAGTAATCGTAACGGCATTAGCGATCGCTTCAATTAAAAGAGATAAGCTTTCTGCTTCATTATATATAGGTACAACAATAGAGAGGTCTAATTGCTCTTTTTGGGTTGTGGGGGTTGAGTTATTACTTTTGGTTTGTAACACAGACAATTTTTACAGCAGTAATAGTAATAATATCGTTTTACTTTAAAGCTGATGTAGAGGATTGACAAGAGGATAACTTAAGTTGTTAGCTTTTAGCTTTTACTTATTACTTATTACCTACAGCCAATTTCCCAGCAAAATAAAAGGAGCCCAGTAAAGGGGATGATTATACTTAACGGAATTAATTAAATCTAATTGAGCTTTCCGCAAAGCTTTGGTTTTACTCATATCTACTTGAGGTTTGGTTATATGTTGATAAAAATTATTCATCAAAACGGCGGTAGATCGATCTTGTACGGACCACAAAGTAGCTATAGTAGTTCTTGCTCCGGCTCTAACAGCCATTCCAGCTAAACCCAAAGCTGCCCATTTATCTCCTGTTGCTGTTTCACAAGCACTGAGTACCAAGAGTTCGATCGCCTTATATCTACCACTAGCAGTTGTCTGATGCAACATACTGTCTAGTTGTCTGATATCAATACGACTATCCCAAGCTAACAAAAAGGTTTCTTCTAAAAGAGAACTAAACTGACCGTGGGTAGCAATGTGAACAATGGGAAAGTTAGATGATTCGAGCTTTTCTTGTAAAGCTTGTTTAGTAAATCCACGATCGAGCAAAACTGTACTCTCTATTTGCTCTTTAATATCTTCTAATTCTATTTGGACATAATCGAGGGGGGCAAAACCTGCTCTTTCTTCGGTTAGCCCTGCTGCTAGAGTTTTTAATTTTAATTCTTCTAGACGACGAGGAGCTAATAATTGTAAGCCTGGAGTAAGGGCAAGATTGTACTGTTCGATTAGGTATTGTTCCCCATCGTGTAAGACAGCCATCGGAATATTGCGAAAAGCACCATCAGGAATAAAAACTAGAGTTTCAATATCATTTTTAGCCAAATCTTTGAGAGCAGGGCGAATCAGCCAATTATATAGTTGTCGTGCTGGTTGATAAAATTTTCGTCGACTCCGAATAGGAATAGTTTGACGGAGATGGGCAATAACACCTTCTAGTTCTGTTCGGTCAATAGGAGTAGAGTAGTGAAGTAGAGGTTTTTCTGGTAAATTGACAATTACTTCTAAGCGCTCGCGCAAAATAATCGGATAAATAACGGCTGCTTTAGGATCGAGGCGCTCGATTGAGGTTGGTGTAGCATCCAAACAAGCTTCACGGAAGAAATTATTTAACTCAGCTAACTGTAAAGATTCCATGGTATCTCTAGCTTGTCGTAGATTGGCTTGACTAATCGAGCGCTCGTCTTGGGGTTGCAGTAGTAGCCGTACCAACTCTCGATAGACTGGTTCGACACTATCGCGGAAGGAATACTGTACATCAAGATTCGTTACTACTAGATCGCTACGGAGAGATTCTAGGGCATTAACTGCTTCTGAGTAAGAGGCGATCGCACCAGTATGATTATTTTGAAGTACTAATAATCTACCTAGCTGCCACTGCCATTGATAGATAAGCTCTGGTTCATTAATCCTTTGAGCTAATTCTAAGGCTTGCTCGGTATATTTTTGACCTAATGACCATTGTTGTTGCTGCTCGTATAAATGACCGAGTATACCTAAAGTATGCAACTTTACCCTGTTTGAGCAGAGTTGAGTTAGAAAGCGAGGAAGTTTCTGTTATTAATAAAGTTGGTTGTGCTATTGCTGGTTTTATTAGAGCGATCGAGCCAAGAGTAAATAAAGTACCCCAGAAACTATAGTGAAACGAATTAGATTTTCCCTTTATTCTTGAACTAATATTCATTTAACTTACCTATCGAGCGCAGAAAAAAGAGAATTAGATAGATCGACTCTCTTTTGCCAAGCCAAGCAAAGTTCACTAATATAGTTCCCAAGATCGGGGCAAGAATAACAAATAATGAGTAATCCAAGAAAAAAGTCATCCCATAACTAGACGGTACTAACTGGGATTTCAACAAACCATTTCTCTAATCCTGGTAAACGGAAAAATTGACTCAAGGCTAAAAGTGTTACCCTAATGTTTAGATTTTTGAACTACGCCTCTAGATCAGCTTGATGAGTTTCCCTGAATTGCTGCATGAAAATTAAACCTTTGTTTCCACTCCTGCTTATTGTATTGGGAATTCTTTTCACCCTTCTATTAGTAAGTCAGATACCTGAAGGAGCATATTTTAGTGGTGATGCTGGACTCAAAGCCCTTCTGTCCAAACAACTTGCCAAAGGAACTGAACGCTTCGATCTAATCCCTCCCCCACAACAGTGGGTGCAAGACTTGTGGCAACAGGGACTTTATCCTTACCATCCTCCCTATGCTTATTATCTAAAACATCGTTACTTTATTGCGTTTCCCTATACCTTTCCTCTAATTACCGCTCCCTTCTATAAACTATTTGGCTACTATGGTTTTTATGCCGTTCCTCTATTAGGGACGTGGACTTTATGGGGGATATTTTACTGGGCATGTCGATTATTAGGGTTTTCCTACGTTTGGACGGCGTTAAGCCTTGGAATACTCATTTTTGCATCGCCATTTACCCTCTATAGTGCCATGTATTGGGAACATAATCTTGCAGTTTCTTTGGCATTTGCGGGACTGTTTTTTATTCTTTGGGCAAAGCAAAAAGAACATTCCCTTTCTAACTCTGCATTGATTTCGCTCTTATCACTAGCAGGTATTGTTATAGGTTTGGCTGCTTGGTTTCGACAAGATTTATTCTGTCTAATAGCTTTAATGTTGGCGATCGTATTCGGACAGGAGCTTTTGAAATTGCGACCGATTCAAAGTTGGTTTACTGCTAAAGGCTTTAAAATTAGCTTTCAGTTAATTCCCCATTCTTGGGCATTCAGTCTGAATACTTTGATTATAACTGGATTATACTTCATATTTAACAAACCAATCTACGGCAGCTTTTTCGGCATTCCTCGCATTGAAATGTTAGAGGTGACATTTAATCAAAAATTGATAAATGCGATTGTTGGGTTTCAGGAAATGGGAATTACCTTTATCCTGTTTATGCCGATTGTTTGCTTTGTCGGATTTTATGGACTTGCCTTGCTATTCGATCACAAACGTCTTAAACCTAATTTTTTATTGCTCGCTATCTATATCTTGAGCTTGATTTTACTATTTGGTATTTCCTTTCTAGTTCCTGCTGGAACCTCAGGCTTGATTCCAGGAGGAAAGCAGTGGGGAACAAGATTTTTGCTAATTCTAGTCCCAATCTTAATTTTGACAACTGTTCAATCCCTAAAATTTGTTTTCGCTCATTGTCAGCCTTGGATAAAATATAGCGGTATCCTTATCTTTTCTGTTCTTTTGATATTGAGTTCTCATAAAAATACCCTAGAAGGTTCAGTCTTTCTTCGTAAGAACTATCAAAACATTGCTCCAGCCATCAAATTTTTAGAGGAAAAGCCAGAGCAAGTTATTGCTATTTCCCATCAATTTGTAGGTCAGGCTCTAGAAGCTTCTGTAAGCGGAGAAAAAATTTGGTTTAAGGTTGAAAATACAGAAGATTTAGCCAAGTTAGGTCAGACCATGCTCAAAGAAAATCTAAATCGATTCCTTTATATTTGCTACCCATTTGCTCCTTGTCCGCTGCCTAAAGCAGCCAACAAAGAACTATCTGTTAATTATCAAAAAAAAGCTCATTCTGTAACAAAAAAATTTGGACGGCTGTTGCTGCGGCAACGCCCCGCGCTGACTCATAACCAAAAAGGCTAACTGTGAAAGCCATAGGCATACTGATGAATTCCCACAAAGCCGGAAGCAGAGGGGATTAGGGTACTTAATTCAGTTACCCCCACTACTGACAGCATCTCTTCTGAGAATTTAGAAATATGTAGCGAAATTATAAAGCAATAACTATTCAGACCAAAGTAGTTTAAAGAACAACCAGCAATTCTCATTTTAAGATTTCATGACATTAAAACTAGGTCCCGAATCAGGGCAAACGCATCTAAATTGTCTTGACAAATGGGTAGAAAAGCTATTTGACAAAGCAATCGTCAATCAATTTCAAGGGTTGACCATGAGCGAGTATCGACAATCGCAAACAGTTCATGGGCGTGAAGAAACCAGATATTACCAAATGTTGAGTAATATCACTCATGAAATTGACCCAGATGGAGAATGGAAACATGTAAATTCCATTGGCTATGTAGATTATTTAAGAACTGAAAAAGAACAACCCTTACTACAAAGAAGATATTTTATTAGTAATCTTCCCAATAATGCTCGGTTATTAGCTAGAGCGATTCGAGAACATTGGAGCATTGAAAATCTATGAGAACTGCTATAAATATATGTATGTATGTTTTATCTAAGTATCATCAGGGCTAACTTTTTAGCCCTGAATTGTGGGTGCTCGATTAGACTCAGTGAGAAGCACGAGGAGAACTACTAAGGAGTCTGGCTAGACGAAAAGCCCAGGTTGATAGGACAATAGCTACAATAATCGCTAACCAAGAAAGCCAGAGGGGAATACCTAAAGCTCCTACTTGAATAGACCATTGAGATATGATTCTAAGCAAATGTAAGAATCCAATGAGTGCAAAAACCGAGCCAGAAATTAACAAGTATAATCTTTCGGTCATGTTTTTCACCTCCAGTCACCAAACAATTATTTGTATAGCCTCTAGTTTGATTATGCCTCTGACTAAGGGTTGAAAGTATTATGAACGAGAATAGCCAAAGTAAAAAAGGATTAAAAGCTATAATTAGCAAATCATTCGAGATAAAGTAAAGATTTGCAACTATATTATTGACAAATTGCCGATAACTTTAATTTGTTGCCAATGAACTATTCCTATGCTTCCCAAAGACAGCTAATTTTCGGTCAGAAATGTGCTGTTGCTACCAGTCAATACTTAGCTAGTCTGGCAGGAATGGAAATATTTTATGCGGGGGGAAATGCGGTAGATGCTGCTGTGGCAATGGCGATCGCTCTTACTGTAGTCGAGCCTACTTCTAATGGTATTGGTGGTGATGCTTTTGCACTGGTGTGGGATGGTAAGCTACATGGTTTGAATGGTTCGGGAAAAAGCGGACATCGGCTAAATAGAGATTGTTTCGGGGAAGAGATTCCCGAATTAGGATGGTTGACTGTTACCGTACCGGGAGCTGTATCTGCTTGGCGTAGTTTATGGGATAAGTGGGGTAAGTTACCTTTCGAGCAATTATTCACTCCAGCAATTCGTTATGCTACAGAAGGCTATCCTGTAGGTACCGTTACCGCCCGAGCTTGGCAAAGAGCAGAAAGTAAGTTTTTAGCTCTAGAACGACCGGAATACCAACCTTTTAAACAGGTATTTTTTCCCCATCATCGCGCTCCTCGCCCTGGAGAAATTTGGGGTAGTAAAGGGCATGGAGAGACTTTACAAGAGATTGCCCAGACAGGAGGAGAAAGCTTCTATAACGGAAAACTAGGACAAGCGATCGCTAATTTTGCTGCAGATACTGGAGGTTTAATTACGGCTACAGATTTAGCCAACCATCAAGCAGACTGGGTACAGCCAATTTCAACTCAATATCGTCATCTAAATGTCTGGGAAATTCCTGCCAATACTCAAGGAATAGCAGCTTTAATGGGGTTGAATATCCTCGAAGGTTTCGATTTAGCCGATTATCATCGCGATTCTGGTGTTAGCTTCCACTATCAAATTGAGGCAATGAAATTGGCTTTTGCCGATTTACACCACTACATCGGCGATCCTGCTTTTATGAAATTAACTCCTGATGCCTTACTGGATAAAAATTATGCTGCCACTAGACGCAATTTAATTCAATCTCAAGCCCTTCCCAGTGCTACGCCTGGTTTACCCACAGGGGGGACAGTCTATCTGGCTACGGCCGATCGAGATTTGATGGTATCTTTCATTCAGTCCAATTACGAAGGATTTGGCAGCGGAATTCTGATTCCTGAAACTGGTATTGCTCTCCATAATCGAGGTTTGGGTTTTACTCTAGATTCAGAACATCCGAACCACGTTGCACCCAATAAACGTCCTTTTCATACTATTATTCCTGGTTTTCTCACCGTGGGCGATCGCCCTTTGGGAGCTTTTGGGGTTATGGGTGCCCCCATGCAACCCCAAGGACATTTACAGATGGTAGTTAATTTAGTGGATTATCTGATGAATCCTCAAACTGCTTTAGATGCACCTCGCTGGCGATTTATTGCCCGAGATTTGGTCTTGTTAGAGAGCTGGGTTAATCCTAAGATCGTGATGGATTTGGTGGAAAGAGGTCATCAAATATGCCTTGCTCCTTCCTGGATGTTTGGGAAAGGTCAGATTATTCTCCGTCAAGATAACAACATCTTAGTGGCAGCATCCGAACCTAGAAGTGATGGTATCGCCCTGGGGTTTTAGAGTATCCACTCAATCATTCATAAATTCCCGCTCGAATGAATTAAAGAGATGGATATTTTTTCCATCTCCTGACAAATTCTGCTATCGACTGTAGACTAAACTGCTAATACAAAGTCACCAGCATCAAGATCTGTACTAGTGACGTTGTCTAAAGTAACCAAGGCACGATCGAAGTTGCAGATGCACTTTACGGTCACAATAAATTTATGGATGCTGCTTCAGCTATGTTCGGAGGAATTCAGGTCATTAGCCAACTGAACTGTAACCAAAATGTTCGCTATCGCAACCGTCAGCAAAGTGTCACCAAGTATTTCGCCAGCTATTCGGGAGTTCCTCAACTGATTAGCATTCGTGGAGGGGCTAGAGAAAACAACAGGAGCCCATGTCCCTAAACGCCAAGCCGAAGAGCTGGTGAGCCGTGCAGCCCTTGACTTCGATGCCTTCTCTGGTCAAGAATCAGTAGTCCTAGAGCCACAAGAAAGCGGTGACCTTATGGTCTTGAGCGTGGATGGAAAAGGCGTGGTGATGCGCGAGAGTGACCTGCGCTCCTCAACCCAAAAAGCAGCTCAAAAGCGTAAGCAGAGGCTCAGGAGCAAACTATCAAAGGGGGAGAAAAAAGGTTCAAAGCGCATGGCCACAGTCGCTGCTGTCTACACCATTGAGCCAAATGAAGCGAACCCCAGAACAAGTGAGGAGCGATAGCCAGTCTGTGAAACTGGGGCAAAAAGGGGGGAGGCCATTGGCATTGATGGCAACAAAAAGGTGTGCATGACGCAAGCGTCATGCAGCAGTAGATGTGCTGGGTAAGTTGCTCAAATGTCATGTGGGTGCAGCTAATCAAGCCGATGTCAAAGCTGCACCGTACGTTCTCCTGTGGGTTCTAGAACAGTATGAACGGATTCAGAAGATTTTAGCGGATAAAAGTTATCGAGGGGAACTAGGTCCTGACTTGATTGACCACCCCCTGGCTTTTTGAGAACTTACTTCTAATAGTAGTCGTGAGAGTTACGCCTCACCAGGGAGAACGGGAGAACCGTTCACAGGGCGAAGTAGAACAGGTAAATCAGTATATTCCTCAAAAGAATGGCAAGTTGAGACCTCTAAGTATGCCTTCTTGGTCGGATAAACTCCTCCAGGAAGTAATCCGCTCAATTCTAGAAGCCTACTATGAACCTCAATATGGATACAAGTAGCCAGAGGTTCAGTAGAGATTAACGGTCATTCCCTTAAAACTGGTGATGGTGCTGCTATTACTCAAGAAAAAAATATTGCGATCAGGCAAAGCCTGCCGCCTACGGCGATCGCAACTACTAGTAATGATACAGAAATCTTGTTGTTCGATTTAGCTTAAACAATTAAAGATTGAGAACAACATCATTATGTTACTTCTGCGTAATTTTGGGGAACTCTAGAAGAGGACTAATAGTACTAAGTCACAGATTAGTCCGTCCTAAAACGACGGAGACGGCATGGACCGTTGGTCAATCCTCCAATATTATCGTACAGGAGCTTTTGATGATTCGACTTTTGGTAGCAGACGACCAGAATCTTATTCGACACGCATTACAAGTTTATCTAGAAACAGAAAAAGATTTAGAAGTTGTGGGGAGTGCACAGGATGGTCAAACAACTATTGAGCAAATAGAAGCATTGAATCCTGATGTGGTCTTACTAGATATTGAAATGCCAGGTATGAATGGATTAAATACTACACAAATTATTTGCCATAAATTTCCAGAAACTAAAGTTTTAGTTCTTAGTAGTCATGATGATGAGTATTATGTCAGTCAAGCTCTCAAAATGGGTGCTAAGGGATACTTACTAAAAAATACTGCTGCTGAAGATTTAGCTAACGTAATTCGCTCAGTACATAAAGGATATTTTCAACTAGGACCGGGTTTATCTGAAAAGCTAGCTGGTAACTTGACAAATCTGGAAAACAATGCAGAACTAGACGCATTTTTAAAGGATAAAATTGAAACTAATCTTCAAGAAATACAAGATGAGCTCGATCGCAAAACCGAAGAAAATAATTATAAGGTCATGAATGAAGTTGCTTCTCAGATGAAGCGTTTTCAAACAAAAATAAAAGATGAAATAATTAATTCGGATCGATCTTTAGATTATCAAGAACTTTTAGACCAACAGAAAGGATTAAAGGCTCAAATCCTTACAATCAGAGGATATTATAAAGAGTTAGAAAAAAAAATGGAGCAAATACATACTGCAATAAGTGTCTCGGTCGTTACAATAATTACTATAATAATTTTAACTCTCCTCTATGTATATAATGCTACTGCCGGAGTCACAAAATAGACTTATAGCCTAAGTTTTTATCGAACGATTGAAAAAGACAAGAGAGAAATTTGTTGAGAAATTGTATATTTGTTAAATACAATCAATCAAAGTTGGCTAAAGTCAGGCATTTTTACATCTTGATATGAATCAGTCATCATCGATTATTTCTCGTAAACTTGCGTTAATGCAGTTAGCTGATTCTTTTTTTCCTTCCGGTTCTTTTACTCTTTCTCATGGATTAGAATCTTTAGTACAAACACAACAGTTGCGATCGCCACAAGATTTAGTAATATTTCTACAGTTATTATTACGCCATAAAGTAGGAACATCAGATGTAGTGGCATTAATTCATGCTTATCGAAGAAGTGCCAAAAATGATTTAGAGGCAGTAAGACAAGTAGATAATATTTTATTTGCTCAGACTGTCATTGCTAAAATCCGCGAAACTCAACGTAAAAGCGGGCGAGCTTTACTGATGGTAGCTAATTCTACTTGGCAAGACGAACAATTGCAAATCCTCGCTCGAGATGCAGCTACAGGTAAAATTCATTGTTTGCATCCAGTTATCTTTGCTGTAGTTGCTAGGGCAGCAGACTTAGCAGAAGAAGATACCGCGATCGCTTTTTTACATAATTTTGTTACCAGTCTATTAGGGGCAGCTATTCGTTTGAGTATCTTAGGACATAGGCAAGCACAACAGTTGCTATTGAAGTTAGCACCAGAGATAGCCAAAACTTACCACACTGCCAAATCGATGAGTTTAGAGGAAATGTATTCTTGTACTCCCAGTATCGATATCGCCCAAATGCAGCACCGAAAATTATCTAGTAGATTATTTGCTAGTTAATAAATAATTTTTTTCTTGAATAGGAAAACTTGGAGACGATCGAAGTCATGATGTTTGCTCTCAATCATACTTTGTCTTAGTTCTGATAGGATTAAACCTTCTGGATCTTTTTTATCAAGATTGTTGGTGACTAACCATATCCTCTCAAATGGTTGAATTATATTGGATAAATTAGCTATTAGTTGTTGCTCGAGTTGGAGAAAAGGCTTTTTTCGGATGGGATAGTTCTTTACTAAGGCATACTGAGATACATTGTTCTGAGGAGAATCAAAATAATAATTAAACGGCCTTTCAACCCCTTCTGGAAATAAAAAGATCGCATCGTTTGGCTTGACCCGAGGTTCAATATATGAGGCTACCTGATTCCAAGGTGCTTTCTTGAAGTATTGGTAGTAATTTCTTGTATCTTGAAGCTGAACAGTCAGTAATATAGTCACTAGTAAAGTTACTAATAACTTCGAGCGAAAAGCCAAAATACCCGAAGAGATCGACACTAAGAGAGGAATAGTTGTCCATATAAAAATTTTCAACACAAAAATCGGTCGCCAAAGACTGATTAAAAATGCTAACAGTGGCGTACCGCTCAGGAGAGTAACAATTAAAGCAACTTTGACTGGCTGACGACGCCAACGCCATAGCCCCAATAATGCTAATCCCCAAATAAATAAATCAATCCCAAATCTGAATACCTCACTCCCCTTTTTCAACCCAAGATATGGATGACCGTGAAGGTAACTTAAAGTCCACAAAACTCCTTTGATTGTAGGAAAAGGAATCCAAAAGTCTTTGATAGAATATATTGTTTGTTTAAATATGATTGGCAACCACCATAACCAGATTAGTAAAGGAATTGTATTAGCGATTAGCCAGTTCCAGAAAAAGCCCTTGCTAAAACGGCTAACTTTTGCCCACCATATAAAGGTAATGATATTAGCCAATATGGGGAGCAAAACAGCAGTGTTGTGGGAATAAAGAGCAACAGAAACACCGATTATATAAGCAAGCCACGCTAAATCAGTCGTCGAATTGGTATGTTTAGCTTCAGTATCTAGAGAATCACGCAAGAGAAGGCGAATTGATACTCGACCAACTGGCGTGTTAGCTCCCACTGGATCTGTTAATAGGCGCGCTAGACCCCAGATTGCTAATGTAGCAGATGCAGTTAGTAGCGCGTAGGCCCGTGCCTCCTGGCTGTATTGAATATTGATGCTTGAAGTTGCTAGCAGTGCAGCAGCAATAATACCAAGCCAATGACCGCCAAGAGTTCGACCTAATGCGTATATGAGCGGAATGTTTAGTGTACCAATGATGGCTGAAAGAGAGCGTAACCCAACTTCCGATTCGCCAAAGATCAGCCAGAATTTTTGCAATGTATAATAGAGTGGCGGATTTGTTTCCCATACAGCATCTTCACCCCAAAGATGAGAAAGTGGTAACTGGGCAAACCATAAAGTGGCAGCTTCGTCTTTCCAAATCGGTTCTGCTCCAAGGTGGTAGAACCGAAGCAGTGCACCAACAACGGTCACAGCAATGAGAGGTAAGTACCATTTAAGTTGGGGAGAAGATTTAATCATCAAGTCATTATTCGATTGGAGATTGTAGATTGTAGATTTTAGGACATAAAAACCATACTCCGAGCGGGTTTGATAATTCTTAACAATTTACTTTTTCAGTTGCCAGAAATTGAAAAAGGAATCGTCAACCAAAAAGTCCCTGATGCTTTTGATTAAACCCTAATTATAAGGAGCACAGTGTAAGCAATCCTTCTCCATTTTTTTGTTAGGTTTTGTTATCGTGCTCCAAGGTTATGACTACTTTACCTTTATGTTTGCCTTCTCCAAAATACTGAATTGCTTCGGGCACTTCACTTAACTTGTAGGGTCTATCTATCACGGGTTTGACTTTACCAGATTCAAAAAGCTCATTCATCCGATTTAAATCTTTATTGGCCCCAGGAATAACGCTTGAAGAAGTCGAGTTGTTGAGCCTCCAACTGTAACATAAGTACCATGGGGGTTAAGCACACGCATATATTTAAATATCGAACGATTCGTCACTATATCGTTGATTAGTAGATCCGTTTCCATCACAAGCAAAATCCTCAAGATTTGGAAGTGGAAAAATAATCCCTTTAGTGACAAAAGAGGGATAAGATCTTATATTTTCCATTTATCTTCAGGAATCTCAATTATTATGTATTTCTTCTGTCCATTCTTAAACTACACTGCCAGAAATTCCTGAATAATTTCTTGACTTAATTCACTAGTCGAACCTGACGCAACAATACCACCTTTTTGCATGGCATAGTATTTATCTGCTTGACGGACAAAATGTAAATGCTGTTCCACTAGTAAAACAGAAATACCTGTTGCAGCGATAATCCGTTTTACTGCTGCTTCAATTTCTAGAATAATAGAGGGTTGAATTCCTTCTGTTGGTTCGTCTAATAATAGCAAACGAGGTTTACCCATTAAAGCACGAGCGATCGCCAGTTGCTGTTGTTGTCCTCCACTCAAGTCTCCTCCCATACGGGATAACATAGTTTTGAGTACGGGGAAAAGATCGAAAATTTCTTCGGGTATTTCTTCGTTACCTTTTCTACCTTGAGGACGAGCTTCTAAACCTAATAATAAGTTTTCTTTGACAGTTACGCGAGGAATAATTTCTCTACCTTGGGGTACATAGCCAATACCCATTCTTACCCGTTTATCTGTTGCTACTTTACTAATTGGTTTTCCTGTAAATAATATTTCTCCTGTACGAGATTTTAACAACCCCATAATCGTTTTTAATAGAGTCGTTTTTCCTACTCCATTACGCCCAATAAGACACACCATCTGTCCTGAAGGAACGCTTAGATCTACATTACGTAAGATATGACTTTCACCGTAATAAACATTGAGGTTAGAAACCTGTAACATTAAATCTGTTGCTATCGATCGATCGTTAATTGTTAATGGTTGATTGTTCACCGTGAATAGTTACTAATTAGAGTTCTGATAAAAGTTAATTTCTTCCCTATCTTCCCCATCTCCCTTATCTTCCCCATCTTTCCTAACCGACAAAGACTTACTCCCTAGACTACTCCTCTGGAGGTTCTCCCAAATAAACCTCAATTACACGAGGATCGTTTTGCACTTGTTCCATTTTGCCTTCACAAAGTACCGAACCTTGATGTAATACTGTTACCTTATCTTGGGCTATTTGACGTACAAATTCCATATCATGTTCGATCGCGATAATAGAATGGCGTTCTGCCAAGGAAAGTAACAAAGCCCCTACATTAGCTGTTTCTTCATCGGTTAATCCCGCAGCAGGTTCATCTACTAATAATAAATCGGGAGATTGAGCAACTAACATTCCTATTTCTAAGCGTTGTTTTTCTCCATGAGAAAGTAAATCGGCTAGTAAATCCGCTTTAGCATCTAAGCCAATAGTTTCAATTAATCCTGCTACATTTCTTTTTTCCGTCGAAGAAGAATACCCAAACAAAGTAGGAAAAACATTTTTATTACGATTGGCAACTAAATCTAAATTTTCTCGTACAGTTAAATTTAAATAAACTCTTGGTGTCTGAAATTTTCGTCCAATACCCATACGAGTTATTTTATGTTCGGGAATTTTTTTAAGATTTTTTCCTTTAAATAATACTCTTCCTTTAGTTGGTTGGACTTTACCAGTAATAACATCAAGAAAAGTAGTTTTTCCTGCTCCATTGGGACCAATTATTACTCGCAATTCTCCAGCATTCATACTGAAATTTAAATTATTTAGAGCTTTAAAGCCATCAAAACTAACAGTTAAATTTTCTATTTCTAAGATTTTATTGGTCATTGGTTGTTAGTTGTTAGTTGTTAGTTGTTAGTTAGTTTGTTTATCTTCCCTATCTCCCTTATCCTCCTTGACTGCACTATAACTAAGTTCAATGAAGTCAAAAATTTATAACTCCGAACTACTAACTGCGAACTCCGAACTGATGCTATTCCCTTGTTAACTGTTCTCTTTCCCTCTGTATTGCTGGATCTTCTTCTATCTGCGGATAAGTAACTAATGGCTGACGTAAACCCAAGAGAAATTGAACTTTTTGCCAAGCATAATCTTTAAACCAACCGACAATTCCATTAGGCAAGACTGTAACTACAGTTAAGAATAATGCTCCTTGAAAAAATAGCCATACTTGAGGAAATCTTTCACTTAAAAAAGTTTGAGCCAATCTAACAAGTAAAGTACCTATAATTGCCCCTATTAATGTTCCTCTTCCACCTACAGCCACCCAAATTACCATCTCGATAGAAAAAGCTACTTGCATAATAGCAGGAGTAATAATTCCCGTTTGTACTGTATATAATGCCCCTGCAATTCCCGCGATCGCACCTGAAATAGCAAATACTAATACTTTAAATCCAGTAGGATCGTAACCAGAAAAACGTACCCGCGTTTCATCATCACGAATAGCGATTAATAATCGTCCAAAACGCCCACTAGTTAACCAACGACAGAATAAATAAATTAAGACTAAAAATATAACCGTTAAAATATAAAAAGTTCGCTGAACTGTTGCCGAACTTACTAGTAGATCGAAGATTCTTTCCGTATCGGTTTTTAAGCCATTCGTCCCGTTAATTAATTTCTGCTGTCCATTAAAAAAATTAAAGAAAACGAGTAGAGCAGCCTGAGTTAAAATCGAAAAATAAACTCCCTTAATGCGGTTACGAAAAACCAAATATCCGAGTAATCCTGCTACAATACCAGGAATAACAACCAAAGCAACCAAAGTGAAAGGAAAAGAGTAAAAAGGTTGCCAAAACCAAGGTAACTTGTTAACTCCGTAAAGAGTGAAAAAATCTGGTAATTGCCCCTCAGGTATTTGTAACTTTAAATGCATGGCGATCGCATAACCGCCTAAAGCAAAAAAGATACCATGCCCTAAACTTAAAAGACCTGTATATCCCCAGATTAAATCGATACCTAGAGCAACAATAGTTAAAGCTAAAAAGCGACCAAATAATCGTAAACGAAACGCAGGTAATACTATCGGTAAAATAATAGCGAAAATAAGCGCGATCGCTATAATAATTCCCGCTTCAATTAATTGTTTTCGTTGCTGCTTTTTCTTTTTATATATACCAATATTCAATTCAGAATCCATAACCTATAATTCATATTATATGTAACGGTTAATTTAGTATTTTAGTATTTAGATCCAAGCCCAAATTTAAATAATATAACGTTGATTTTTTACCTAATAATTACTTAATATCTATCATTTATTTTTTATTTTCTATTACTTACAATTCAGCAGTACGACCTTTCTGCGGAAACAAACCAGCAGGTTTAACTTGTAAAAAGGCAATAATTAAAGCAAAAACCATAACTTTTGCCATGCTACTAGTGGCAAAAAAGAGGAAAAAATCTACTAGAGGTTTAAAACCTTCCATTGATGTAAATATTAATGCCAGAGTACCAGAACCAATAAGGTAATTAATAATACCAATACTCAAACCCGCGACAACTGTGCCAAATAAGTTACCTACACCACCAACAACCACTACCATAAAAGTATCGACAATATAGTTCTGACCTGTATTTGGTCCTACTGAACCAAGTAAACTAACCGCGCAACCAGCAATACCAGCAAGTCCCGAACCAAGAGCAAAAGTAAGGGCATCTACTTTAGCTGTGGGAATTCCCAAACAAGCACTCATACTACGATTTTGGGTTACTGCCCGAATACGTAAACCCCAAGTAGAACGATTTAAAAACCAATAAACTCCAAGCAAACAAATAATTGTCAAAGCAATAATAAATAGACGGGCATAAGGCATTTGAAAGCCCAAAACTTTTAAGCCTCCCCGCAGCCAAGTTGGGGCAGTTACATCTACATTTCTGGCACTAAACCATGGCTTAGTTAAAGCTATTTGTCCAACTCGATCGATTAAAAATCCAACTGCGATCGCAATTCCACTAGAGATAACCAGTAAAATAGTTATTGCCCAATTCCTAATTCTTTCCCAATTAGAACGACGTTTGAGTATTGTCATCCCACCAAAAAAGAAAAGACAAAATACCGCAATACTTATTACCAATAACCAATTAACACTGCGAACAAATTGGCGCAAAATTAAACTCACTCCCCAAGTAGCCAAAAGAGTTTCTAACGGTCGTCCGTAGAGAAACCTAATTACTCCCCTCTCTAAAGCCAAACCAACTAACGCAGATACTATAAATGCTACTGGCAGAGAAAAAAGAATGTAGAGTTCAAACCAAGGTTCTCCTAATGGTTTAAAAACATTTTGTACTACAAAAGTGCTATACGCCCCTAACATCATCAATTCACCGTGGGCGAGATTAATCACTCCCATCAGTCCAAAGACAATTGCTAATCCCAACGCAGCAATTAGCAACACCGAACCAATGCTGATTCCGTTAAATAATCCTTCTATTAATGCTGACATCGATCGTCAAGACTTCCTAAACAAACTGAGTAATTAGTAATTAGTTAAAACTAAAAACTAACTACTAACTACTAAAATCACCTTACAATTTAGACTCCTTCTACCTTGTACTTACCGCCTTTATTGGGGTCAGTCCAATCGCAACCATAACCTTTAGTTTGGGGTACATACTGATTCCAAGGAATAGGGTCTAGAGGTCTTTGAGTTGACCAAACAATATCAAATAAACCATCATCTCTTACTTGACCAATTCTGACAGTTTTAGAGATATGATGATTGGGATGCATTTTAACTTTTCCTTCTGGGGCATCAAATTCCTGACCGATAGCTGCTTTACGAACTGCTTCTAAGTCAGTAGTTCCTGCTTGTTCTACCGCCTGTTTCCAGAGATAAACCATAATGTAAGCAGCTTCCATGGGGTCGTTAGTTACTCTGTCCTCACCGTATTTATTTTTAAAAGCTGTTACAAATTGGTCGTTTTGAGGACTTTCTACAGTTTGAAAATAGTTCCAAGCTGCGTAATGTCCTTTAAGATATTCTGTGCCGATTTGTCTTACTTCTTCTTCGGCAATACTTACAGACATAACAGGATATTTATCGGGAGTCAAACCAGCACCCTGCATTTGTTTAAAGAAAGCAACATTGCTATCACCGTTGAGACTATTAAAGATTACTCCACCATTAGGCAAAGCTGCTTTGATTTTAGTGATGATAGGTGTGACTTCTGTATCTCCTAAAGGAAGGTAGTCTTCTCCTACAGTTTTACCCCCTTTAGCTTTTAATTGTTCTTTAATAATAGTGTTGGCTGTACGAGGAAAGACATAGTCCGAACCCACCAAGAAAAACTCTTTACCTTTATTAGAGAGTAGCCAATCTACAGCTGGTTCAATCTGTTGGTTAGGTGCAGCCCCAGTATAAAAAATATTTTTAGAACATTCTTGTCCTTCATATTGGACGGGATACCAAAGCATATGGTTTTTCTCTTCAAATACTGGTAAAACTGCTTTACGACTAGCAGAAGTCCAACAACCAAATATTGTTGCTACCTTGTCTTTATCGATGAGCTTGCGGGCTTTTTCAGCAAAAGTAGGCCAATCAGAAGCACCATCTTCTTCAATAGCCATAATTTGTTTGCCTAAAACACCACCCGCAGTATTAATTTCTTCGATCGCTAGTTTTTCTGCTTCTACAACCGTGGTTTCACTGATAGCCATCGTACCACTCAGAGAATGCAAAATACCTACTTTAATTGTGTCTTCACCGCTATCACTTACAGTAGTACCATCGGAGGAAGATACTTCTTCACTACTACCACAAGCTTTCAATAACAGGCTAGTTCCTATACCTATCGAACCATATAGTAAAAATTTTCTTCGTCCTAATTTTGACATCACTCTCACTCTTTAATTTTAGTAACCATTCTTAAGACCTATAGCATGATATGCACAAAGACATATAGTTACAACGCTCTTAATCGATCTGTTTAACTATTTGGGATGTAATTGTACGATAAGATACCAAAAAAATAAGACCGAAGTGAACAAAAAAAATATTCAATTTATCCTTGTCCGAGATTTAGATATTATTTAAGCCGATCGCTCGTCATTTTGCTTTTGCTCCAGTTTCCTGGTAAAACTACTATTTAAGCTAAATTGACAATTGGTGCAAAAGATAATTTGCTTTAATTTAAGTTAAAAATAAAGTAAAGGTTAAGTTTTTTTTAGTGACAAGTTAGACTAAGAACTGACGACAAATCTATTTTTTCCTTCTGTCTTAGCTTGATATAAAGCTTGGTCTGCTTGGTTAATTAAAGTCTCTACTGATTGTCCGCACGCGGGAATTTGACTCGCTATACCGATACTAATAGTAACTACTTGACTATTATCCGAACTAGGATTGGGAATTTGTAGTTTAGCAACGTCAATCAACATTTTTTCTGCAATCTTAACTGCCCCAAATAAATTAGTTTTGGGTAAAACGACCGCAAACTCATCACCGCCATAACGAGCTACTAGGTCTGCTGGTCGTTGAACTCCATTTTTAAGAGTTTGAGCCACCATTCTCAAACAATTATCTCCAGCTTGATGACCATAGGCATCGTTATACTCTTTAAAATAATCTACATCACAAAGTAATAAAGATATGGAAGCTTGTTCTCTGGTCAAGCGAGTCCACTCTTGATTGAGATATCGATCGAAACAATGACGATTGGGAATTTGAGTCAGGCTATCTGTGGTAGCCAAAAATTCTAACTCCTGTTTGACCTTTTGAAAGGCAATCTGAGCTTGCCGATGTTGATTTATTTCATCGGTTAATCGAGATTCGATTTGGTGAAGAGATAAAGTTAAATCTTGTACTTTCCCCTCTAGTTGCTGTAAATATTCCTTGATTTGTTCGTCCAAGAGAAATTAAACCACTAACTAGTATTAAGTTATTTTAATTAAACAGAACTGCCAGTTAATTCTGATAATTTCTATATTTAAATATTGATTCAATCGAAAATATTCTTATCAATAAATAATTAAATATTTTCAATTATTATTTTAATTCAAATATACTTCGATTGTTTTCCATGACACTATTTTATAGCAAAGACGAACATATAAAAAATTTAAAAAAATATTTTTATATGTTCTCAGAGCGAGTGTTCAAGTTATCTAAACCCAAAAGTAATTATAAATATAATTAGTAATTTATCTGTAACTAGTGAAACAAAAAAAAGAAACTTTAGTAGTCTGGATAACAGTTTTTGATTTTTGATTTATAAAAGAGCGAAAATTTAATCTACAATTGCAATCGCGCTTTTTAGAAATTCATCAACAAGCAGCAAAAGGAAAATTAATTCAATGGCAAAAACAAGCCTTAAGTTATCTGGCATTAGTTATTATTCTAGATCGATTTCCGCGAAATATATTTTGTGATTTCCCCAAAGCTTTTGTTACCGATACCCAAACTCTAAATTTATCTAAGCAGGCTGTATCTCAAGGTTTCGATCGACAGTTATTGCCAGTACAACGTTGGTTTATTTATCTTCCTTTTTAACACAGTGAGAACTTGGCAGATCGACAAACAGCAGTAAAATTATTTGAGACTCTCAAAGGCGATCCTAATAGTCAAACTACTATTGATTATGCTTATCGTCATTTTCAGGTAATTGAACGTTTTGGACGCTTTCCTCATCGCGATCGTATATTAGGTAGAGAAAGTACTCCAGAAGAAAAAGAATTTCTTCAACAACCTGGTGCAAAATTTTAAATAATCAATCTATAATCTATAATCTATGTTAATACTAGTCGGAGATATAGGCGGAACTAAAACAATTCTACGCTTGGTATCTGTAGAGAAAAATAACAAATCTTTTGACACTATCACCGAATCTACTTATGTTAGTAATCATTTTCCCGATTTAGTACCGATGGTACAAAAATTTCTCGCTACAGCAAATAATAAAAAACCAACAATAGCTTGTTTTGCGATCGCTGGTCCTGTTGTCAACAATAGTTCAAATTTAACTAATTTAAACTGGACTTTAAATAGCGAAGGACTAGAACGAGAATTAGAAATTGAAAAAGTTAGTCTAATTAACGATTTTGCTGCTAATAGTTATGGAGTTTTAGGATTACAAAAAAAAGATTTATATACTCTACAAATAGGAGAATTTAACTCAAACTCACCCATAGCTATTATTGGTGCAGGAACGGGTTTAGGAGAAGGTTTTTTAATTCCTCGAAAAGAAGATTATCAACCATTTCCTTCAGAAGGAGGACATACAGATTTTGCTCCCCGTAATCAAATAGAAATTGACCTTTTACAGTATTTACAAACTAAACTTAACCAAGAACATATTTCTGTAGAAAGGGTAGTTTCTGGTCAAGGAATTGTGAATATTTATCAATATCTACGAGACTCTAATTTTGAGCGAGAATCCTCGGCAATAGGTGATAAAATTCGGAGTTGGGAACAACAACAAAACAAAACGATCGATGCTGCTGCTATTATCAGTCAAGCTGCTCTTAATAGGAGCGATCCTCTTTGCATCAAAACTATGGAAATATTTGTTGAGGCATATGGTGCAGAGACAGGCAATCTAGCTCTCAACTTTCTTCCCTATGGCGGTATTTATATTGCTGGTGGTATTGCTGCTAAAATTTTGCCTCTAATGAAAGAAGAACGTTTTTTATTAGCTTTTAAAGAAAAAGGAAGAATGAGTCCATTGCTAGACAAAATTCCTCTTCATATTATTCTCAATCCTCAAGTAGGATTAATTGGTTCTATTCTTCATGCTTTGCAATTAAAGTAATCTAGCAATTCTTAGACTTATAAGGTACATAATTCGTCGGTTTCAGGGATTAGGGCATACAAGCGTCATTTTCTTCCCAGTCACCAGTAACTGCCATCAAATGTACCTCCTGATTGACATACTCCCGTGCTCCTTGACGCGGGATTCTAGCACCTCATGATGCTAGTTTTCTGCTTCGTTCCCCACCAACTAGAGCATCGCGTGTGATACTCCCCGTCGTTCTGAGTCCACAGACATTTTCTGAGACGATCTGCCCGACCGCCTTTATCCCTCGGTTTCTCACTTCCTGGGCTGCTGCTACATCTCGCGTAGTAAAATATCCGCACTCAGGGCAATTATGGATTCTAACTTCTAATTCTTTCTTGCCTGTATGTGCGCCACAGTTTGGGCAAGTTTGAGAAGTACCATTTTTATCTACTTTGCCAAAGTAGGTATCGCTCTTCCAGCATACCCATTGCAGGATGTTCACAAACTGACCGAATCCCGCATCGGCGGAAGAACTAGAAAGCATCCCTCTAGCCCACGAGACAAAGTTGATATCTTCTACAAATATCATGCCAGCACCATCACAGAGATGATGAGCTAGCTTAAAATGCCAGTCTTTTCTAGTATCGGATATACGCTGATGTAGTCTAGCTATTTTCTGGTTTAACTTATGCCGATTATTAGAACCTTTTTGCTTGTTTCTTAGTCTACGTTGCAGCAATTCAAGCTTGCGCTGTAATATTTTGAAAAACCGAGGTCTTGTAATCTCTTCGCCATCACTGGTAGCTACAAACTTACCGAACCCTAAATCTAATCTTAAAGATAAAATAATCAACAATTAACAATCAACAACAAATGTACCGTTTTATCTCAACTATTTTAGGAATATTAATTGTCCTCACCAGTAGCTTTATTCTCCCTACTACTGCTTGGGCTATTCCCTCCTCTCAAATAGCAGCATTGCCGATAGTCAAGAACATTTTTGCCGGTCATGCTCCCGATAGCTTAGGAGTCAATGAAGGTCATTTATCTTCTTGTCCTAATTCTCCCAATTGTGTCCTCAGTCAAGACGCTGATGATTCTCATCTCATTGCCCCTATCGTTTACGATACAGATTTAGATACAGCCAGAGAAACTTTACTAAAAGTACTTACGGTTGTTCCCCGTACCCAGGTTGTCGAACAGACAGACAATTACATTTATGCTCAATCTGAAAGTCGACTTATTGGTTTTATCGACGATCTAGAATTTTATTTTCCTCCAGATGAAAAAGTGATTCATTTGCGTTCGGCATCTCGCTTAGGAGAATCTGACTTAGGAGTAAACCGTAGACGTTTGGAACAAATTCGTTTTGCTTTTCAAGATTTGAACGCTTAGATCGAAGCTATTAGCTATTAGCTATTAGCTTTTAGCTTTTAGTTTGTAGAGTAGCGAGTAGCGAGTAGTGAGTATTAATAACTAACAACTAACCACTAACCACTAACAACTTATCTTTCATATTATTTAGTTACAATAGTACCAGTGCTTTTATCTATAGTTCGATCGATACCAGACTGTTCTACCCCAATTAAAGACAGTTCTCGCTCGACTTCTCCTTTCAAATACATTTCACCAGCAAACTCACCACCAAGATCGATCGAGTTGATGGAGATAGTTATTAATAAAGTAATAAGAAGATTTTTTAGACCTGGCATAGTAATGATAGATTTATTCTGTTGTGCTAATACTGGCTAAAACATAAGTATATAGGTACTAGGATAAATTTATTTTATGCTCAAAAATGACAAATGGATAATCGAACAAGCAAAAAAGGGGATGATTACCCCTTTTGAAGAAAAATTAGTGAGAGAAGTGAGATTAGAATCCGGAGCAACCGTTCCAGCCTTAAGTTACGGATTATCTTCTTATGGATACGATCTTCGCTTAGATAAATCTGAGTTACTAGTTTTTAAGCATATTCCTGGTACTGTCGTCAATCCGAAAAACTTTAATCCGCAAAACTTAGAACCAGTTCCCTTGCAACATGATGAATATGGAGATTATTTTATTATTCCGGCACACAGTTATGGTTTAGGGGTCGCTCTAGAAAAACTACAAATGCCTCCTAACGTAACTGCTATTTGTCTGGGAAAATCGACTTATGCCAGAGTCGGTTTAATAGCCAACATTACTCCTGCCGAGGCTTCCTGGTCTGGTTCCTTAACTTTAGAATTTTCTAATTCTTCTAATGCGGATTGTCGAATATATGCTAATGAAGGAGTAGTACAATTACTGTTCTTTGAAGGTGAACCCTGTCAAACAACTTACGAAGACAGAAAAGGTAAATATCAAAATCAACCCCGTAAAGTAACACTGCCCAAAGTTTAAATACCCCGACAAAATTGGTTATTTCTTTTCCACTGCTCCTAAAACTTTCAAAGTTTCTTTTTGAGTTTCGGTTAAACCAGTTATACCCGTAATATTCATTTCTTCATAGGGTCGTGCAGCTCTCAAAGTTGTCAGACATTCACCTGTCTTAAGCTCCCAAAGCTTAATTGTTTCATCAGAACTACTACTGGCTAGGGTTTGTCCGTCAGGACTGAAGGCTACCGACCAAACCTGACTGTCGTGTCCCTCCAAGGTTTTGAGACATTTACCTTGTTTAGCATCCCAGAGTTTGATAGTGCGATCTTCACTGCCACTAGCGATGATGTGTCCGTCGGGACTAAAGGCTACTGACCAAACATGACTTTTATGCCCCTGCAAGATTTTGAAACATTTACCTCGATCGATATTCCAAAGTCTAACAGTTTGGTCATAAGACCCACTGGCTAGAGTTTGTCCGTCGGGACTAAAGGCTACTGACCTAATCCAATTTTCATGCCCATGTAAAGAGAGCAAGCATCGACCTGTTTTGGGGTTCCATAACCTCACAGTTCGATCGTAAGAACCACTAGCGATGATGTGTCCGTCAGGACTCCATGCTACAGAATGAACTGAATCACTATGTCCTTCTAAAGAGAGCAAACATTGACCTGTACTTATTTCCCAGAGTTTTACAGTTCGATCGTTACTGCCACTAGCAACTATTTTTCCGTCGGGGCTTATTGCTACTGACCAAACCAAACCAGTATGTCCAGTGCAAGTTTTAAGGCACCTACCCCGTTCGGTATCCCAGAGTCTGACGGTTTGGTCATCACTGCCACTGGCAACTATTTTTCCGTCGGGGCTTATTGCTACCGACCCAACTAGACCAGTATGTCCAAACAAGGTTTTGAGGCACTTTCTTTGTCGTATATCCCAGAGCTTTACAGTTCGATCCTCGCTGCTACTGGCAACTATATGTCCATCAGGACTCCAAGAAACTGAAAATATCCAATTGGTATAGCCTTGCAAATTTTTGAGACATTGACCCGTGCTAGGATTCCAAAGTCTTACACTTTGGTCGTAAGAGCCACTGGCAAGAGCCTTACTATCGGGACTCCAAGCTAATGACCATACCCATTTAGTATGCCCATGTAGAGTTTTGAGACATTTTCCTTTATTAACATCCCAAAGCTTGATGGTTTGGTCATGAGAGCTACTAGCAAGGTTTTGTCCTTTGGGACTCCAAGCTACCGATGAGACCCAATAGGTATGTCCCGTTAAAGTTTTGAGACATCGACCGGTATGGAGATGCCAGAGTTTGATTGTTCGATCGTCACTTCCACTGGCAATAGTTTGTCCATCAGGACTTATTGCTACCGATCTGACCCAATTAGTATGTCCAGATAAAATCTTGAGGCATTTCTCCTTACGGACATCCCACAGCCTAATGGTTTGGTCATCCCCCCCACTAGCAAGTATATTGCCATCAGGACTCCAGGCTACTGACATAACCCAATTAGTATGTCCAGATAAAATCTTAAGGCATTTCTCCTTACGGACATCCCACAGCCTGATGGTTTGGTCATCCCCCCCACTAGCAAGCATATTGCCATCAGGACTCCAGGCTATTGATAAAACCCAATTGGTATGTCCTGTAAAAGTTTTTACGCATTGACCTGTAAGAGGATTCCAAAGCCTGATGGTTTTATCATAGGAACTACTAGCAAGTATATTGCCGTCGGGACTCCAGGCTAGTGATAAAACCCAACTAGTATGTCCCTGAAAAGTCAAGAGCGATCGCGATGGAGTAACTTGCCAGAGATGAACATCTCCTTTAGTATCTCCTATAGCTAAGAATTTGCCATTAGGGCTGAAAGCTACAGTTAAAATACTCCCGAAGGTCTGAGTAAAAACTGACTTGGCTAGATCGGCGTAGGCAAAATTGACTTGCTGTAAATTTACTCCTTGAAGATAAGCTTGCCAGATCCTCAGGCCAGAAAAGTCATAGCCTGTTAAATCTATGTGGAGACTATGAGCAAGATTGATTAAGTTCCCACCACCGTAGCCAGATAATGATATCTGTGAATCTCGCCATAACTGCAAGATTTTCTGGATTTGCTGTGCGATCGCCGTGAGAGAACCAAAAGTAGTAAGTAGTCGAGCAGCGATCGGTTCTAATATGAGGCGAATTTGACTCTCTCTAACATAGTCTTGGACGGTAGTTTTAAGCAGTGCATGACGATGGAAAAGGGGTAAAGGTTCGGAAGGACAGGGGGGTAGGAGAGAATTAGCCTGGGTAAGCTCGCAAGTTACCTGCTCAATTAAGCGATCGCTGACATACTCCATGACTACTGGCTGTTGAGTATAACTACCCGCTTGTCTTTCAATAAGACTTCGCCAAATCAAAGATTCTAGAGCTTCTAATAAGTTTCCTTTAGAAACCTTCGGCACAATATCCTCTAATAACTCAGCAATAGTCGTCCACTCTCGATTAATTGCTAACCAATACATAATCGTCTTCTCTAAATCAGAAAGACGTTCAAATTGTCGGTCTAGCAATTTTTGAAGACTGTTAAAAACTGCCGTGTCTTGAGTTAAAAATGCCTCAATTTCACCATCAAATAAGTCTTGTATCGAAGTAGCTACAATCTTCAAAGCCAAAGGATTACCACCATAGCGAGAGCATAACAGTTGCTGCTGTTGCTCTGAACCAGATAATCCTTTGGCTTGAATTAATTTTTGGGCAGCCTCGGCAGAACCTTTTAACTGTAGAGAGCGAACTGATAACTCTATTCCTTCTAGGGCAGCAAATTCAGCGGGTTTTTCTCTACTAGTCAGCATCAGACAGCTAGAGTGGGCAGTTTCCCCCACTAACCTGAATAGTTGACCATAATTTTCATAGCCAGTTCGATATTGTCCAGCGCAATCGCCCGCTCGTAAAATTGTCTCGACATTGTCTAAAATTACTAGACTGCGAGAGGAGCGCAAACACTGAAGGAGTGACTTAATTTCTGCTTCGGTTTCCTGCCCTCCTGATAAAAATGAGATTAGCTCGCCCAAAAGAGTTTTTAGAGGAGGAGCGTTGCGTAAACTGCGCCAAATTACATATTCAAACTGCTCCTGAAGCTGTTGGGCTATTTTGACTGCTAAAGCGGTTTTGCCAATGCCTCCCATACCTAAGACTGCTATCAAGCGACAACGAGCGGTTTGAATCCATGTTTCTAACGTAGCTAGTTCTGAAGTGCGACCATAAAATACGGAAACATCGATCGCTTCTCCCCAATCTTGTTGACGGGGAATTACTCGTTCGCTGGGGATTTGTGTTGCCGAAGTTAGTCTAGTGTAGTCACTAGGAGTGAGGGTAAGATTAAAAGCATTAAAGTAGTCTTCTAGCGAACGCTTATCTATAGGACTTTTGCGCCGACGTACTTTGGTGAGAGTATGGGAACTGAGTCCCGTTAACTCATTTAAGTCTTCTAGAGTGTAGGGATGTCCTCCGTTTGCTTCTGTTTCTGATTGTTTTTGAGCCGACTGGAGACGCTGCCAACCAACGGGAGAGAGAATTACTCCCCGTTTGCGTTTTGACCGTTGATGGAAATTAAGCATGGTAGGAGGGGGAAGTCGCGATCGAAAGATTGTGCCCGATTTGCTTGCCTTTTGCTTCTATATTAAGGCGAATTGAGGCTTAAGTTGCCTTTTGATTTAGATCCCTAGATTCTGTAAGTCTCACAAAATGCTTGGTAATTAGTATTGGTAGTTGTAAGTAAAATTGGCTCTTAAGTTGTCTGCTTAACTTGTTATTTTGCCTGGTATAAACTTGGCAATATTGGCAGACTACAAATATACAGTTTAAAACTTGGACTTGAGAAAAAAAGTGATTGAGGTGTCACCCTGAGGACTAAAAGCAACAGACATGGTTTAACCCGTCTGCTCTTCAGAAACCACCTGAATTTTTCCCCTTTTTCTTTCCCCAGGCTAACTGCATAATACTAACGAATAAAAATAAAGACAGAAATTCAAATTTTGTCCAAAGTCCCAGCAAAAAAGTAATTAAAAAATCCAAATTCAGACTTATCAGTATTGACGGAGAGGAGAAACTTATGGCTCAAGACAAACTAGACACATTCACTGCTAGTGTAAATTTAGAAATAACTTACCATAACCAACCCTTTGTCCAAGCTAAAAGTGAACTGATTGAAACCCGACTAGAAGAAATCGCCGATGGACTGATGAAATTAACTACCTTTTATACTAGTTTTATTGAAGAGGAGTTTATATCTACCGAGAAGCCAGAAAAATCTATTGCTATCTCGACACCAGAAAAATTTTGTCAAGATCGGCTTTTTGTTGAAATTTAAGCTGAACTTACTGAAAGACAATTAGAACCATAGTATCTAACTAAAAAGAATAATCAGTTATTTACTAAGTTACCTGCTTAAGTTGCGATCTTTCCTGGACACTATCTAATAGCTACAGCACACTAAAAGTATCAAGTTTAATTGCTTAGTCCTCGATCTACCACTTAAGCACTCAACTGAGAGAATTGCAACTTTTGCAGCAATTCTAACCAAATTATTCTCCTTCCCTCAAACTAACTCTAAGGAGGGAATTATGAAAATTCAATGGAAAAAACTATGGTTAAAAATTATCCTTTGGTTAGGAGCAGAAATTTTGCTCACTTCGATCGGACTTGATAACTTAGCCGACTATAGTGAATTTCTTGGTGAGCAGAAAAAAGTTGCATTGATGGGAAAAGCTTATCCAACGTTAACAGTGAACTTTGTCTTTTAGGAATAACTACTTTCCACAGATACAAACAAGTCGAATTATACAGAAACTAATTGGGAGGCAAAACCATGACTAAACAAACCCTTAGCACTCAAATTGCCTTAGCGGGAAGCAATTATAGGGGAAGTTCAAATTAACCTGGTTCGACCAAAAAACCTATCTAGTTTTTTCTCATCGCTCTCTAACTAACTAACTCACTCACTCACTTCACAATTTTAATTATTTATTGAGCAGTTATAAGGAGAAACACCATGATATCTCAAACTTTAAAACAAGCAAAAATAGTAACATTCAAATTCATCAGAACTGCGGTTATTCTGGCGGTCTTGTTGGCAGGAATGTTATTTCTTTCTTCATCCGCCCTTTCAGTAGAGAATACTAACAGTGAAATTGTCGATCCATCAACTTTAACCTGGAAACCTCTAGAAGGAATTCCAGAAGGAGCAGAAGTTGCCGTGCTGAGTGGCAACCCAGCCACAGGAGCTTCAGAGGTTGCCATTCGCTTACCTGCGGGTTATCTTTTTCCCCATCATTCTCATACCAGTCGGGAGGTTCTCTTTTGGAGCGAGGGCGAGTTTACTTATATTGCTGATGACGGAAGCAAAAAGAATTTAGCACCAGACTCTTATCTCAATTTACCGAGTGGTACAAAACATTCCGTCGTTTGTGGCCAACAACCATGTTTAGTTTATGCAAGATATGATAAACCATTCGATCTTATCTTGAGTCCTTCGCCCAAAAACGACCAGTAAGTACCTAAGCAAAATAAACCCGTGTACTTTAAAAATTAGCAGGGGGGCAGAGGAGCTTTCAAGGAATTATAAAAAACATACCCTTGTAGGGGCAGAGGAGCAGGGGAGAAAAGATAATTAGGGCTATGTCTTAAAATATACAAATAAATTTGCCTACCTACTTAATAGTCTGTCAATTTTGAAATGATGGCTTGAGATGAGACAAGAAAGACACGGGAAAAAATTTAATTACCTTATTTCTCAAATCAATCTTGACAAAGTATAGCAATACCAACAAAAGTTAGGACATCTCAAGGTAAAGTAGCGATTAGCAATTAGCCATTAGCCATTAGCAAACCCTATAATTCACGTCCTCATATAAATTACGTACTGCTATAGTACTCTGTTTTCCATACCCTAACAAGGCATAAGCTTTGAAAAAAAAGGTAGAGAAGTTGACTTCTCTACCCTAAATTTTTATTAAATCAATTTTTGAGCTTCAGAGTTTACGATGAAGGTAACAATTCGGGTTCTGTCTTTTGCGGAATTACCTTAACTTTGCCTTCTTCATCCACATCTACCATCGCTACATCGCCTTCGCCAACACGACCGGAAAGAATCTCTTCTGCTAATACATCCTCTAACAAGCGCATAATGGCTCGACGCAAAGGACGCGCACCGTAGGCAGGATTAAATCCTTCTTCGATCAGACGTTCTTTAAATTTATCGGTCACTTCTAGAGTAATTTCTTGTTCTGTCAAACGAGCAAAGACTTCCTTGAGTAAGATTTCGGAAATATCTTTGACTTCTTCTTTGTTCAGTTGACGGAAGACAATAATTTCATCTAGACGGTTAAGGAATTCGGGACGGAAGTAGTTTTTCAGTTCTTCGTTAACTAAAGATTTAATCCGATTGTACTGAGATTCGGCTTCGTTATCAGCAAATTCAAAACCAAGACCACCACCACCTTTTTCAATGACCTTAGAACCAATATTCGAGGTCATAATTAGCAGGGTATTCTTGAAGTCTACTGTTCTTCCTTTAGCATCAGTAAGACGACCGTCTTCTAAAATTTGCAGCAGCATATTAAAGATATCTGGGTGGGCTTTTTCGATTTCGTCGAATAGCACCACAGTGTAAGGACGACGGCGTACTGCTTCGGTTAGCTGACCACCTTCGTTGTAGCCTACATAACCAGGAGGAGAACCGATTAATTTAGAAACAGTATGTCTCTCCATATATTCAGACATATCGAGGCGAATCATTGCCTCTTCTGAACCGAAGAAATAGGCTGCTAAAGCTTTGGTCAATTCAGTTTTACCAACCCCAGTAGGACCGGAGAAGATAAAACTAGCGATCGGGCGGTTAGGATTTTTCAGACCTACTCTAGCACGACGGATAGCGCGAGATACCGCTTTAACTGCATCTTCTTGACCTATAATGCGCTGATGGAGAGTATCCTCCATGTGCAGCAGTTTTTCTGATTCAGATTCAGTAATTTTGTTAACTGGTACACCAGTCCAAGAAGCAACGATATGAGCGATTTCTTCTTCATCGACAAAAGGAGAATGATCTCCTCCTTCTCCTTCAGTTTTTTTCGCTGAGGCGATCGAACGAATTTGCTCTTTAATCTCCATTTCGCGATCGCGCAATTCTCCAGCTTTATCGAAGTCTTGAGACCTGACGGCATCGTCTTTTTGCTTGAGGACTTCTCTCAGTTCTTTATCTAACTCTTTAGCTGCGGGAGGCAGTTGAGAGTTAATCAAACGGACTCTCGAACCAGCCTCATCGATCAAGTCAATGGCTTTGTCTGGTAAATAGCGGTCGCTAATATAGCGGTCTGATAATTTAGCTGCTGCTTCTAAAGCTTCATCTAAAATTTTCAATTTATGGTGTTGTTCGTAACGTTCCCGCAAACCGTAAAGAATTTCTATAGTTTCTTCTACAGTAGGTTCGCCGACCATTACTGGTTGGAAACGACGCTCTAGGGCTGCATCTCTCTCGATATGTTTACGATACTCATCGAGGGTTGTTGCCCCAATACATTGCAGTTCTCCTCTTGCCAAAGCTGGCTTGAGGATATTGGCTGCATCGATCGCGCCTTCGGCTGCCCCTGCGCCAATTAGAGTATGAACTTCGTCAATTACCAGGATGACATTTCCTGCTTGGCGAATTTCATCCATAATTTTTTTGAGTCGTTCTTCAAATTCACCCCGATATTTAGTTCCTGCTACCAGCAAACCGATATCGAGAGTAACAACTCGTTTTTCTTCGAGAATATCGGGAATATCTTTATTAGCGATTCTTTGCGCCAAACCTTCCGCGATCGCTGTTTTACCAACCCCTGGTTCTCCAATCAGAACTGGGTTATTTTTGGTACGGCGACCTAGAATTTGGATTACCCGTTCGATTTCCTTTTGTCTACCGACAACTGGATCGAGTTTACTTTCTGAAGCCAACTGAGTCAGATTAGAACCGAATTCATCCAGGGTTGGGGTTTTATTTCTACCGCCTCCCCCAGTAGGAGCACCAACTTCTGCTGTTTCTCCTAGCATTCTAATTACTTGAGTTCTGACTTTAGATAGGTCAACTCCCAAGTTTTCTAGTACTCTGGCAGCTACTCCTTCTCCTTCTCTGATTAAACCGAGAAGTAGATGTTCTGTGCCAATATAATTGTGTCCTAGCTGACGAGCTTCTTCTAAAGAAAGCTCTAGAACTCTTTTGGCTCTTGGGGTGAAAGGAATTTCCACCGCCACAAAACCAGAACCGCGACCAATAATTTTTTCGACCTCGATCCGTGCGTCTTTTAGATTAACGCCCATAGATTTCAGTACTTTGGCTGCGACACCAGTTCCTTCGCCAATTAGGCCCAGAAGGATTTGTTCTGTGCCGACAAAGTTGTGTCCCAGGCGGCGTGCTTCCTCCTGGGCTAGCATAATCACTTTAATAGCTTTTTCTGTGAAGCGTTCAAACATGACCTATATCCATAACCTGCTGCTTGCCCTTGTAAGCTGATTCTAACACAGCCTCAAGATGTAGCTATTTTCTTGTTTTATCTATTAGTAAAAATTGTCTTTTCTATTTGCCAGGAATAATGACTAAGCTGCCGATTTATTTGCTCCTGCCAACCAACTAGTTTTTTGGATAATTCTGGTCGATCTAATCCTTTTAACCATAAAACTAGGGCATCTTCTCCTGTGGTTGGATAATAGTTTTTGCGTTTTCCTGCTATCTCAAAGCCAAATTTTTGATAGAGAGAAATAGCTGGCTGATTATTGACACTTACTTCTAGAGTTGCCCTTTTTAGTTGGCGATCGACAGCATCTTGCAGCAAAATATACAATAATAATCTGCCCAGTTTCTGACCCCGATAATGGGGATGAATTCCCAGTAAGGTAATATGTGCTTCATCAACAATTGCCCACAAACAGCCAATACCAATAATTTTTTGGTCTAATTTAGTGTTTTGTAGCTCATTGTCCCTTACTAACTCTTGTTCTTTTTGATAAGACAAAACTAGTAAACTACTATTAGGGCTGTCTATTTCCCTAGAGTAAGCTTGTTTTGACCATAATCCACCAAAACATAACTTGTCTAATTCAACTGCTTTTGCCAAAAGTTGGTAGGTAAGTGGCTTAATAGTTAATAATTTCACAATCTTCAATTGTACACTTAAAAAGATAGACTTTTTGGGTCTCAATAACCGAACAAAAACTGCACTATGTTAATCACAGATATCAGCCAGGAAAACTCTGGATATCGCTATTTACCTACTACAACCTTATCTTCCCCCAATCAAGTTTTGCTCCCTCTAACCGCCAAAGTAAACAGTAGCGACTGTCTAGAAATTGGTGGCTGCGATCTGAGTAAATTGGTCGAGCAATTCGGCTCTCCTCTTTATGTTTTAGACGAAGAAACCTTAAGAACAGCTTGTCGCCAATATCGAGAAAGCTTTAAAAAATACTACAGTGGTCAATCTCAAGTTATCTACGCTTCCAAAGCTTGGAGTTGTCTGGCAGTCTGTCGAGTCATCGACAGTGAAGGCTTAGGCTTTGATGTTGTTTCTGGAGGCGAACTATACACTACTCTACAGGCGGGAGTAGACAGCGGACGCATTTACTTCCATGGCAATAATAAATCTGCTGAGGAACTAGAATATGCTGTGGATTGCGATTGTACTATCATCGTCGATAACTGGCTAGAGTTAAAAACTCTCTCAGCCATTGCAGCCCAGAGTGAAGCAAAATCGGTTCGCATCATGCTTCGCCTTACTCCTGGCATTGAATGTCACACTCATGAATATATTCGTACTGGTCATTTAGATAGTAAGTTTGGCTTCGATCCCAATGAGCTAGAAGAAGTTTTTAATTACCTAACTCAACGATCGCACCTCAATTGTATTGGCTTACACGCTCATATCGGTTCGCAAATTTTTGAACGTCAGCCTCACCAAGATTTAGCAATTGTGTTAGTAGAATGGATGAGAAAAGCCCAAGAATACAATTTAACCATAACAGAATTAAATGTTGGCGGTGGGTTAGGTATTCGCTATACTGAAGCCGACGATCCACCCACAATTGAGGAATGGGTCAAAGCTGTAGCTAAAGCCATAGAGTCAGCTTGTAATCAATACCAGTTGCCTCTACCAAAGCTAATTGCCGAACCTGGACGCTCGCTAATTGGTTCTGCTTGTGTCACTGCTTATATGGTAGGTAGCCGTAAGGAAGTTCCTGAGGTTCGTACTTATATTTCTGTTGATGGGGGGATGTCAGATAATCCTCGTCCAATTACCTATCAGTCTCTCTATCGAGCAGTAGTGGCTAATCGTATGTCGGCACCATTGACAGAAAAAGTGACCGTAGCAGGTAAACATTGTGAATCTGGCGATGTCATAATTAAAGATGCTTTACTTCCCTCAACAGAACCAGGAGATGTCTTGGTAGTGTTGAGTACCGGGGCTTACAACTACAGCATGGCATCCAACTATAATCGTATTGGTCGTCCTGCAGCAGTTTTAGTCCATCAAGGTGAAGCTAATCTCATCTTACAAAGAGAAGGTTATCAGGATTTACTCAGGCAAGACTGTTTGCCAGAAAGACTGATTAATTCAGATGATAGTCACTCTTAGCAATGTCTCTAGTGGCACTGTCTCAAGTGACTGAAAACAAATGATAGGTTAGCTTATAGGCTAGCATCTAGACTCAGGTTAAATCTTCTTTGCTAACAATAGCTGTTTTCTCTGCCCGATTTTATCTGGGTATTCACAGAGAAAGCGATCGCTTTTTTCGCTTGAAGTAGATATTGTTAACCAGGTCTTCGATCCTAGAGCATAGTAATTTGCAAATCATTTATAGCTTAAATACAAAAAATAATGGAGTCGTCGGGTTTTGTTCCTGACTTAAGTTGGATACCCTCCTGGCTGCCCTATACCATTGACATTGGATTGGTTCTTGCCTTGAGTTATGTTCTTCTTCTCGTAATTGGAGAAGGAGAACGACGTAGTTTATGGATGGTGAGAGGTTTTATTTTACTAATGTTAGCCACAGTAGTCAGCAGAAGACTGGGGCTAAACTTGTTGGGATTTCTCCTCGAAAAACTAGTGTTAGGGGCTGCGGTAGCTATGGCAGTTATTTTTCAGTCCCAATTTCGTCGCTTTCTCGAACAAATTGGTCGGGGAGAATTAATTCAGTTGTTTAAAGCTTCGGCAAGACCGAGTGTCCAGCCAGATAGTGTTGTCGACCAGATTGTCGATGCAGTTAAAGAATTGTCCCAAAATCGAACAGGTGCATTAATTCTGCTTGAAGTTAGCGGTTCTCTAGAAGAGGAAGATTTTGTTTCTCCAGGAGTCAATCTTAATGCGGAAGTATCTAAAGAATTATTGCAAACTATTTTTCAAACCACAACTTTGTTACATGATGGTGCTGTTTTGATTCGAGGTTCTCGAATAGTTTCGGCTGCTGTTATCTTACCCTTATCCGAACGTACTGCCTCTCGCCAATTAGGAACTCGTCATCGCGCAGCAATGGGAATGACAGAAAGACTAGAAAACTGCTTGTGTATTGTTGTTTCTGAAGAAACAGGGTCGATATCTTTAGCCGAGAAGGGTATTCTAAATCGACCTTTAACCAGTAGTAAACTTAAAGAATTACTTCAAGCTAGATTTTCGCCTACAGTAGAAAGAGATGCGGTTCGCATTAGCCGTAAAATCGGTTTTCAAGGACGAATTATACTCCAGCGTATTTTTCGCCTACCCTCATCAACTTCTCAAGAAAAAAAATAATTAACGAAATTTTATTGATAAAGTCTAATGGGGAATTAATTAGGATTAATTCATTATTTAGATAATGACTGCCAAGCCAATTGCTTTACAAGAGTTACCTGTCGATTTAGAACAAAACCGTCTACCCAAGCATGTAGCGGTAATTATGGATGGAAATGGTCGTTGGGCTAAACAAAGAGGAAAACCCCGCATTATGGGGCATCAGAAGGGTGTAGATGCTCTTAAAGACTTACTTCGTTGCTGTAAAGATTGGGGAATACCTGCTCTTACAGCTTATGCTTTTTCCACAGAAAATTGGGGTAGGCCCATGGAAGAGGTACAGTTTTTAATGACCCTCTTTGAGCGAGTTTTACAAAGAGAACTAAATGAAATGATGGCAGAAGATGTCAGAATTCGTTTTGTCGGTAATTTAGCAGCTTTACCTCCATCACTCCAAAAACAAATCGAGCGATCGATGAAGGATACAGCAGATAATTCTAGTATCCAATTTACAGTAGCGACCAATTACGGAGGGCGACAGGAAATTATTCAAGCCTGTCGAGCGATCGCTTCTTTAGTTAAAGAAGGTTCTCTTCAGCCAGAAGAAATTAATGAAGCTATTTTTGAGAATCATCTTTACACAAAAGGAATAATTCATCCCGATTTACTTATTCGTACTAGTGGAGAAATGCGTCTGAGCAATTTTTTACTCTGGCAGATGGCGTATGCTGAAATTTATGTTACTCAGACTTTATGGCCCGATTTCGATCGCGTAGAATTCCACAAAGCTTTACTCGCTTATCAGCAGAGAGAAAGACGCTTTGGCAAAATATAGTCAAATTCTGTTTTCTAAACCATGAAACTCCCGAACATTAAACATTTATCAATTGTCATTTATCAATGCTTAATGTTTAATGTTCAATGGTAAATGTAAAAGCTAAGGGCCAGAAAAAACTGCTGCTTCAATATCTTGGCGACTGAGAGAATATTTAAAAGAGCGAGTTAGATCCTCTCCCGTGTCTTTAGCTTCTAGGTAACGTACAGTTAATTCTTCCACTTCTAGACATATTTCTGCCTTCCAGTCTTTTTTGTCTATCTGCCAACAATGAAGATTATCTTTGTCTTGCTGACAGCCAAGTTCGGCAAGCCATTTTTCTATATCGGGCAAAGGATGACTGTATAGAGGCGTTTTTGCGTCGGGTAATATCATATTATCGAGATCGTTAATCAAAGATAGTATAAACGATTTAAAGCGGTACACCTCGTAAATATGCCACTGCTAAAACCAAACACAGACAACCAACAAAAGTAAGACCGAGAAGTACTAAGACAAAAATCTCTCCAGAAGAAAGAGGACGGTCAGTAGGGTCTAGATAAGCCGTAGTTGACCATTTTTCTGCTGGTGATTGTTCCCACTCAGGAGGAGCTTGAATAACATTTATACGAGAGTAACCAATTTTGAGGTCGTAGAGCGATCGCCTTTCTGGATTACTTAAAGTAGCATAAGCCTCATTTATTTGCTGAAACTTTGCCTTGGCTACCGCTGCCGAAAAGTTGGTAGTATCTGGATGATATTTCTTACTGAGTTGGCGATAACTACGTCGAATCTCCAACATCGAAGCCGATGGATGTAGACCCAAAAGACTATAATATGTATTTGCTAGCCTAGTTTGTGCTGGAATTGATTTAGTTTTAAATCTATTGGTTTGCTGGTCTTGAGTCACCCTGTCTTTTGTCTATCTAGCTAATTTTTCCTTTTTTAATAGTTAGCGAATTTTAGCAGTCATATCAAGTCTATTCTAAAGATTGTTGTCAAACAGTAGATAATTAATTTTGACAACCTCAAAAACTAAATTAAGCAAAACTAAAATTAAAAAATGATTTGGGCTAAATTGAAATTTTTATTTTCCAGAGAGATCGAGCAGAAACAAAGAAGGGAATTTTTAGTTAAATTTTGTTTTCTGCCCTTGTTAATAGCTTTAATAAGTTTTCCTTGGTGGTCGAACTATCCAGCCTCTGCTAGCATCAATGACGATCGCTATGAAGGTAATATTTTTATTCTTTTTGCTGGTAATGGCTCTCTAGTACCTCCCCGTCTCAGTTTAGCTGAATCTCTCCAGCGTCAAATGCCAGCTATATTGGTTTTTTATGTCGATGACAGTAGCGATTGTAAAAAATTTTCTGGGGTAGTTTCCAAGATACAAGAATATTACGATCGCAATGCTAGTATTATTCCTATTAGTGTTGATTCTATTCCCTTTAAATCTAGCTACACCCCCGTAGAACCAGGATATTACTATAAAGGAATAGTGCCTCAGACTGTAGTATTAGATCGACAAGGTGAAGTAGTATTGGATAAGTCCGGACAAATCCCCTACGAAGAAGTAGATGATGCTTTGCGAGAAGTATTTAATCTCTTACCCCGGTCTGAATCTGTAGAATTAAAACGTCGCTCTTTTAATGAATTTAATTCAGAATTAGTTAATTAGTATTATGCTTTAAGTTAATGTGACTGAGTTTTGGTACCGATGACTGATATACTGCAAGCAATTATCAATATTGTCAACAATCCCATACCAGATTTGCTCAGTCACTACAAAAGTAAGAGTAATAATAGAATTAATGCAGTTGGTGATGCCCTAGAAGAGTTTATTAAAGATGCTTTTGCCAATACATTAACTGAAAACAATCTTAGCCTTACGGCTAAAATTCATAGTGAAACTTTTTCTTGGCTAGGTAATAAAAACAATCCACCAGATTTAATTATCAAAAATGGTGATGCGGTGGAAGTAAAAAAAATTGACAAATTAAAGTCTAAACTTGCTCTTAATAGTTCTTATCCCAAATCCAAATTGCTTGCAGACAGTCCTATGATTACAAAGGACTGTCGTAATTGTGAAGACTGGAGCGAAAAAGACATTATCTATACTATTGGAATTTTTAAAGCAAAAAAGCTTCATTTACTCTGGATGATTTACGGAGATTGTTATGCAGCTAAAGCAGAATACTACGAAAGAATTAAAAATCAAATTTCTGCTGGTGTTATTACTATACCTGGAATAGAATTTGCAGAAAGTAAAGAATTAGGTCGGGTTAATAAAGTAGATCCTCTAGGTATAACTTATTTAAGAATTAGAGGTATGTGGGGAATAGATAACCCTTTTGAAGTTTACAATTATTTAAATCTTAATTATGATCCTAATTCTAATTTTCAATTAATTGCTATCTGCTCAGAAACTAAGTATTTATCTTTATCTAGTAAAAGTAGAACTGCTATTGAATCAATGGCTAGTTCTCAACTGAAAATAAACCAAGCTCAGATAAAATCTCCTAACAACCCCGCTAACATGATTAATGTTAGAATTATCAACTATGCGAGATAAAAGAAAAAGTTTAATTAAGTGGATATAGTATCTTTATTTTCTGGTTGCGGTGGTTTAGACTTAGGTTTTAGTCTAGCTGGATTTAATGTGATCTGGGCTAACGAATACGATAAATCCATTTGGGAAACTTATAAATTTAATCATCAAAAAACACATTTAGAGCGGAGAAACATTCAAGATATAAAGTCCAAAGAAATTCCCGACTGTCTAGGAATAATTGGTGGACCCCCATGCCAAAGTTGGAGTGAAGCAGGTGCAGGACGGGGAATCAATGATAGCAGAGGTAAGCTTTTTTATGAATATATTAGAATTGTTGAAGATAAACAACCTCTTTTCTTTTTAGCAGAAAATGTAAGAGGAATATTGGCTTCCAGACATACCAAGGCTTTTACAAATATACTTAATCAATTTAGAAAGATTGGCTATGAAATTTCTTATCAGCTTTTAAACAGTAATGATTTTAATGTTCCTCAAGATAGAAAAAGAGTCATTATTGTTGGCTATCATGAAAAGTTAGGTGGTACATTTCAATTCCCCAAACATAACAATCCAGGATTAACTTTAAAAGATGCAATTTATGATTTGTGGTCAGTTGAACCTAATAAATTTAAAGATAAAGTAACAATTCATCACACAATACCAAATCACGAATACATAGATACAGGCTTTTCCAGTATTTATATGTCAAGAAATAGAGTAAGAAGTTGGCAAGAACCGTCATTTACAATTCAAGCAGGGGGAAGACACGCACCAATTCATCCTCAAGCAAATAAAATGATTTTTGTTGAGAAAGATAAACGAATTTTCGATCCTTTGTCGCCTAAGCCTTATCGAAGATTATCTGTGAGAGAATGTGCCAGAATACAAACATTTCCAGATGATTTTATTTTTAAGTATCAATATATAAATCATGGTTATAAAATGGTAGGAAATGCAGTTCCAGTCAATTTAGCTAAAACTATCGCCCAAAAGATTTATCAAGATATTCAAGAATACTTAAACAACGGTTCATGCCATCATTTAAGGTCGCTAGAATACAACAAACAATTAACACTACTACTTCCTAATTAAAATTTAGCTAACATCACAAAAAATAATTAACTATTATCTCCTACCAACTAATAGGTACACTAGAAATTTGTTCTGATTCATCTATAGTCATCGCTGTTTCCTTGTCCAAAACAGCCTCAACACGGTCGTAAATTGCTTGAGCTTGTTCGCGGGAATTACCAATACTAGTCAAGCCTAATTTGCCAAATTCTGATAATGCTCCCATCAGATGAAAAACGCTACCAGTACGAGTACTACTGTCAAAATGCAATCGTTCCTGAGCAATAATATCCATTAAGTCATTGGGTAATAGACCACAATATTGTTTTTTTTGCAAATTATCGGAAGCGATATAATATTTGGGCTGACCCTGCTGACTGAGAAATAAACCTGTAGCGTAATCATAAGTACCATTCGTTAAAAATTTGAGGGCCATAAAGGGGTGAGTGGTACCCCCTTTGCGTAAATTAATTTCGATCGCCTGAATATCCCATTTATTAGTACCAGGTTGACGAACAGTAATAAAATCAACTCCGTAACGCTCCATTGCCCCTTTAGCAGCTAAAGCTTGTCCTACTTTAATACCTAACTCCTGTAGTTGAATTCGATAGTCAGCAGCAGCAGGAAAATAACAACCAAGATAAATTTGACCATCCGCACCACCTAAAATTTGATCGTGAGTAGAGAGAATTTCTACTTCTCCTGATGGCGTGATATAACCTTGAACACTAGGCGATCGCTTTTCTTCTCCTTCGATAAAAGCTTCGACAATTGCCCCTAATTCGGGAATACGTCCACTAAAGTTTGCCCAAGTTTCCGTTTCCGATTGAAAACTTAGTTGCTCTAACTGTCCCTTTAGTGCCTTAATGGTTTGATGGTTACTTACTTTATGAGGAGCATAATGCTTAATACCTGTGAGATTGAGGAGGGCATTCCCTTCCCCAGAAAAGCCTTCATTAAGCTTGATTACCATTCTTTGCAGTTGGGGTTGTCTTGCCCAAAGATTGACTATTTCTTGTAATAAATCTTCAAGATTTTTAACCAAACGACTGCCGTCGGGATGAGGAATGTCACAATCAGCAAAAATTTCTCGGCTACCGCTTTTTGAGCCCCAATAAAGTAAGTCAGGAGAAGAAGCGAGTAAAGGAATTCCTAGTTTGACAGATAATTCTTGCTCCAGTTCGGTAGAATTAAAACAAACCATAAAAGCCTTATCTGGTCTTAAAGCACAGCGAATTCTATCTACCAAACGAGGGCGATCGAGAATTTTTTGAGTTAGAGGTTTAAGAGAAGCATCGTAGGTACTGAGTAAGAGCAGGCGATTGCGAGCATGAGAGAAAGGAATACCGGGCAGAAGTTGTAAATAATAATCGATAATAATCGGACAGAGAGGGAGAGCTGTGACATAAATTACCCTTGTATGGGGCTTCCGCAAACGGATCAAAGAAAATAACAATCTTTCTTCATAATGTAAAAATCCTGCGACTTTTTGCCCAACGTACTGATCGATGCTATAAGAGGGAACAACTAGTATATCGTAATTATCCTGGTCAAAAGTATCAAAACTTTGCCAGCGATCGCGTAATTTACTTTGTAGCTGTTTGAAGCGATTTGTCAGTTCAGAGGTAAAATGATTAACAGTTTTTATGCCCACTCAACTCTCCTATAAATAGCTAATTGCTATCGTAGTTTCCAGATATTTTTTTAGTATAATTGGTGGGTTTTTCTTAAGAAATGGGAAGATCGTTTACTCCAGGCTAAAATTGCAACATACTTATGGGAAACAACCTTATTAAACACAACTCAGCCAACAGCATTTAATTTATTTTCAGATATCAAGAGCATGAGCGTCGTTGTCTTTGGCAGTATTAATATCGACTTAGTAGTAGAGGTTCCTCACTTACCAATCAAGGGGGAAACAGTAATTGGCAATCGCTTTTTTACCGCTGCTGGAGGTAAAGCAGCTAACCAAGCTGTAGCCGTAGCTAAACTGGGCATTCCAGTCCATTTGATCGGTCAAATCGGTGATGACAATTTCGGTCAAACTCTACTGCAAAATTTACGAATAGCAGGAGTACAAACAGATAAAATTACCGTTAATCCTCATATTCATTCAGGGATAGCTTCTATTAATGTAGATGAAGAGGGTCACAACACGATCGCCTGTGCCGCGGGAGCAAATCGTTTAGTGGGAGAGCAAGAATTAGCACAATTTAGAGCCTTATTACCGCAAAAAAAGGTAGCTATGTTAGAACTGGGAGTCCCTATGTCTAGCATTTTAGCTGCTGCGAGGGATGCCCATGCTAGTGGTTGCTGTCTCATTCTCGATCCTGCTCCTGCCAAATCCAATTTGCCAGATGAGCTTTATCGACTAGTTGATATAATTACTCCTAATGAGGTAGAAGCAAGTCAATTAGTCGGCTTTACCGTAGATGGTGTCACTACCGCCAGACAAGCAGCAACTTTTCTCCATCAAATGGGTGCTAAAAAAGTAATTATAACTTTAGGCAATCAGGGAGCTTTTTGCAGCACGGGAGAAGACAGTTTTTGGGTTAAACCTATCCCTGTCAGAGTGGTAGACGCAGTAGCTGCGGGAGATGCTTTTAATGGTGCTTTAGCTGCTGCTTTAGCTTCGGGTAAATCCCTAAGAGAAGCAGTAGAATGGGGCAACATTGCCGGGGCATTATCTGTAACCAAAAATGGCGCACAACCTTCGTTACCAGATCGAGAAAGATTTATGACCATGTTATCCGCAAAATCTTAATTAGATAGGAGTTCGGAGTTCTGAACTCTTACTGCGCTTTTGCTGTTGGGTAGACCACATGATTAAACTCGATCATTAGCTAATAGCTAATAGCTATTAGCTAAAAACCAGCCAATCATAAGCGTAGTCAATTCAATTGAAAACTGCTGTAAATTATTAACTATTACCGTCAGTAGAAAAGTAGTCAACTATAGATCTTGCTATAGTTTCTGCACCATTTTTGGGCAGGGAATCTTGTTTACGAGGAGGTTGACATTTTTGTCGCATAAAGTCCCAATTTCCTTGGAAAAATTCTGCTGTGGAAACAATTTGATGGTGGGCGTAATCTTGAATACCTTCTAGCAAAATAGAAGCTTCGGCAAAGTCTTCGCGGGTTAGAGAAACAATAGGCACATCCAGACGTAAAGCTTCAGCAAAAGTACTATATCCTGGTTTAGAAAAAACTCGCCCACAAATAGGCATAAAATCTACTGGACGATATTGACTGTCTGTTACTTTAACGAGATTGGACACAGAGGGGGCAAGACGATCGAAAGTGATAAATTGCCAGTCAGCAAATTTTGGTAAGTTATCATAGGGGATAGCTTGCAGTCCTAAACCACCAAAAGTGAGTAAAATGGTCTTTTCTTTCGTGGCGGTAATCTCAAATTTAGCCCTCAGTTCTGCTTCGCTATAACGAGGTATACCCCCAGTTAAACCAACATCAATAACATGATTAAAAGCACTCATAGGTTCAGCTAAAGGTAAGCGAAAAAGGCGATCACATTGTTGATAACACTCTTCAATCCATGTCACAATTTCTAAAAACTCATTTCCCCAAGCACGATAAATAAAATCCCAACCAAAATTACTCATCATCCAACAAGGAACACCAGCAGCTTGTGCAATAGATACAGCTAAAGGAGGAATATCGGCTAAAATTAACCCAACATTGTTTGCCTGGATAAAATCTACTTCTTCAGTAATAATTGAGTTTCTTTCGGCATAAATATGCTGCATTTTAGCCAAAGTAGCTTTTTTGTCCATATGCAAACTATCGCTTTGAATTACCCCTACATCAAAAATACGGGGATGATAGCGAAAATCTCTCTGAACGTAGGACTCTAACAACCATTTTGGTGCAGTAGTGGCAAAAATAAGTTCGATTTCAGGAGCTAATTTTTGTAACATACCTGCTACCGATGCAGCACGGACAGCATGACCAAAACCATGACTAGTAATCGCAATATAAACTACTGGTTGAGACATAAGCTAGATTTTCTTTATACTCAGTGCAATTCAATTCGTTTTGAGTATATACGAGTTATCTTAGTTTGCACGTCCATCGACTACAGCTTAAACTTAAACCTATGAGTAAACATAAATCAAAAAAGATAATTAAATGGCTAAATCTAGGAATAATAGCAGTTTTGTTATTATTTTTGTTTCGTTTACCTGCTACAGCCCAGACTCCTAAGCATTATACCGAGTTAGAATTTTCTCCAACCCCAGAAGTACAGTTACCAGAATACGACCGCTACCAGTTAGACAATGGCATGGTAGTTTATTTAGTAGAAGACCACGATTTGCCTCTAGTTGAAGGGAAAGCTTTAATTCGTACTGGTTCTCGTTATGAACCTGCCGAGTTGGTAGGATTAGCCCAGCTAGTGGGTACAGTCATGCGGAGTGGTGGTACTAAGTCTCATCCCCCCGAGCGCTTAAATACCATCTTAGAGCAAAAGGCTGCTAGCATAGAAACCCAAATAGGAACTACTGCTGCTGATGCCAGTTTTAGTACCCTGACTGAAGATTTAGAGACGGTATTTAAACTATATGCAGAGGTGATTCAAGAACCTGCTTTTGCACCAGAACAAATAGTTTTAGCCAAAAGACAGCAAGAAGGAGCGATCGCTCGTCGGAATGATAGTCCTGGAGATATTGCTAAAAGAGAATTTAATAAGTTAATTTACGGCGTAAACAGCCCTTATGCCCGTACAGTAGAGTATCAAACTTTAAATAATATTTCTCGCGAAGACATAATTAGTTTCTACGAGCAGTATATTCGTCCTGAAAACATAATTCTGGGTATTGTAGGCGATTTTGAACCAACAGCCATGAAAGCATTAATTGAAGAGACTTTTGCTGATTGGCAAGTTAATTCTACTCCTCCCGAATTAACCGTTCCTCCCGCAACTCAAAAATACGAAAGTGGCATATTCACAATCGATCGACCCAATTTAACTCAAAGTAATATTCTATTAGGACATTTAGGTGGTACTTTCAGAAACCCTGACTATCCTCAATTGAGTGTGTTAAACGGGGTCATGAATGGTTTTGCTGGACGCTTATTTAATGAAATTCGCTCGCGTCAGGGACTTGCCTACAGTGTTTATGGAGTTTGGAATCCTAATTACGATTATCAAGGCAGATTTTTTGCTGGAGGACAAACTAGAACTGATACTACTGTTCCCTTTATTCAATCTATATTGACTGAATTTGAAAAACTACGCACTAATCCTATTACAGAGGAAGAACTAGCTAACGCTAGAGAATCAATTCTTAATTCCTTTGTGTTTAATTTTCAAAGTCCCAGTCAAACTTTATCCCGTTTGATGCGTTATGAATACTATGACTATCCTGAAGATTTTATTTTTCAGTATCAGCAAGGAGTTCAAGAAACAACCGTAGAAGATATTCAAAGAGTCGCTCGAGAATATCTAAAACCAGAGAAAATTGTAACTTTAATTGTCGGTGACACAAAAGAAATAAGCTCAGCCCTCAGTCACTTAGGAGAAGTCAAAACAGTAGATATTTCTATTCCTCAACCTTCAAATAGTTAGTAGACAATAACATCGTAGGGGCGAACCGCGGTTCGCCCTTATAGGATTTATCTGTTCTATACAACAGCCAAAAACTGATAACTAATAACTGTTGAGGTGATAACTGACTATGGTCTTTCTTCAATTACTTTATCGATCAGACCATATTCTTTAGCTTCCTCTGCCGACATAAAATAATCGCGGTCGGTATCTTTTTCAATTTTTTCTATAGGCTGTCCTGTATGAAGTGCCAACATTTGATTTAGTTGATCGCGCATCCGCAGAATTTCTCTAGCCTCAATTTCAATATCTGTAGCTTGAGAGCGACCTTGAGTTCCTCCCAAAGGTTGGTGGATCATAATTCTTGAGTGAGGAAGTGCTAAGCGTTTTCCTTTTGTTCCTCCAGCCAACAAAAAGGCTCCCATCGAAGCAGCTAAACCAACACAAATAGTGACCACTTCAGACTTGATGTGTTGCATGGTATCGTAAATTGCCAAGCCAGCAGTTACCGAACCACCAGGAGAGTTGATATACATATAAATTGGTTTACTGGGGTCATCAGAATCTAGATAGAGCAATTGAGCTACGAGAGCATTCGCCATACCATCGGTTACTTCTTGCCCCAAAAACAAAATTCTTTCTAGGCTAAGACGATTGTAAATGCTGATCCACTGTTCGTATTGACCACCAGGAAAACGATAGGGAACTTGAGGAATACCAATAGGCATAATTTTTTACTTTTTCTTTAATTAAACGACAATTAACCAACGGGACTGAGAGTTTTAGGTAACTCTTTACTACTTTCTAAAACTCGATCGATCAAGCCATACTCTTTTGCTTGTTCGGGAGTCATATAGAAAGTGCGGTCTGTATCTTTGGCAATCTTATCGATCGGTTGACCGGTGTTTTTGGAGAGAATTTCTAAAGTACTTCTTTTATTGATCAGTACTTCTTGAGCTCTGATTTGAATATCTGTTGCTTGACCTCTTGTACCACTGCGAGGTTGATTGAGTACAATCGTAGCATGAGGTAAGCTAGCACGACAGCCTTTAGTTCCTGAGGAGAGAATCATAGCTGCTGTCCCCATAGCCTGACCGATACAAATAGTATGGACTGGAGGCTTAATGTAGTTTAAGGTGTCGCAAATAGCAAAAGCTTCGGTTTCATAACCATAGAAACCATATTCGGGATACCAAGGAGTACCCGTAGAATTGATGTAAAAATATATGGGTTTTTCTGCGTTATCAAATTGTAAGTAGAGCAGTTGAGCAATAATTAACTCAGTTACATCTATACCCGATCTTCGTTTTATGTCATCTGAAGAAAATAAGGGCATTCCCAGATAAACAATTCGCTCTTTTAGTAAGAGAGACTGTAAGTCTGGGGGTGGAGTTCGGTAAAAAGCATCTCCTCTGTAGGGAGCTTGAACAGCTTGGATTGATGAATTCATTGTATTTTTAACTACTGAGATAACTGAATTCTATTTTACGAAAATTACCCCATCGACGAATCTGGGAGCAAATAACTAAGAAAGTGAGCGAAACATAACAAAAAGATGTTTCTCCTCAATGTTGATTCTAGCTTATTGCTTATCTAAGTCTGCTATGGCTCGTCATCTTTTTTCGCCAACTCGGATGATTTTACGTAGCTAAAGAGGCTTATGCAGTCATAGCTTTACTCTTTTTTTATCTATATTTTTTTTATTTAATGCTATTTTAATCTACTAATTCTGAGTTTTTGCCAATTTACTTCCTTAAATTCAAAAACTATTATTTTAATTGAAAGGATTTATTTTAATAAATAAAACTTTAGATCACATTCAGTCCTGATTCAAATATGCGATCGAACAATAAAAGATAATTTATACTTGGCAAAAATAGGACGAACAATGAAAATCAAAACAATAAAACCAAAAGTAAAACCTAAAAAAAGATATCCAACAACGGATTTTTTGAAATTATCAAGTAGTTTTTTTGCCTTACTAGGAGGAGTGCTACTAGCATCTAATACAGATTTAAGTAAATATGGATTCATTTTTTTGGGAATGAGTTCTGTTCAAATGCTTTTCTCTAGCATCCTCATGAAAGATACGACTTTGATAGCTTATTCTGCTTCTTTATTTATATTTGTTGATAGTTTTGGAATTTATAAATGGTTACTAGTACAGTGAAATTAGATAGAGATTCGAGTATTTATAAATCCGCTCGGACTCTTAAATCTTGTCTGCAAAGCATTAATGGTGATGAACAATCAGACATTCCTTTTATGGTTTGGTTACTGGAAAATCCAGAGAGTATTTTTCCTTTACCTGGAAAAATAAATCTTTATAATCATGATTGTTTACATATTCTACTGGATCGAGGTATATCTTTGCTTGACGAGGCTTTTGTAGTCGGTTTTACCATGGGTAGCGATATTAAAACCAATCGATTTCATTTAGCAGTTTTTAAAATTTTATCTAATTTACTGTATCCCAAACAGTATAAGTTCGAGCGTCAACAATTTGAGCTATTGAAAATAGCGTTTGATTATGGCAGAAAACTTAAAGTAAAAAATATCAATCAGATAGACTTTAAAACTTATGAAAATAAAACAGTAGGGGAAATGAGAAAATTTTTGGGAATCGATCTAGAAGAAGTTAGACAATGTTTTACTTTTGTATAGTAATCCAAGTATTATTCCGTCAGGGTAAGCGCAAGAATCAATAAGGAGGGAGTATTATCAACAATATTAAGAACTAATGGCAATAGTCCTGAGTCAAGGCTTAATACGATCGTAATCCTTGCTCCATACCACATTTTGGCTCAATTTTTCTTGCGCTTACCCTAGTTATTCCGTGACTATTTAGCGGTCATTCGATAGCTGACAGCAAAGCGGAGCGCAATTTCTCAATCCAATTGGAGAGATTATCTCGGTCGAGACGATAACTTAAAGGATGAGCAATTAGTCTAGCTGTACTTTCGTAGAGAACATCAATTTCGATTAAACCATTTTCTTTAAGAGTACGACCAGTAGAAACCAAATCGACGATCGCCTCAGACATTCCTGTAATTGGCCCTAATTCTACTGAACCATACAAAGGTACTATTTCTACGGGTAAATCGATACTGCGAAAATAATCCCTGGCACAATTGACAGACTTAGACGCTACTCTGCCATGAGGAGGTAATTCCACCGAGCTTCGATAGGGACTGGTTTCGGGTACAGCTACAGACATCCGACAATAACCAAATTTGAGATCGGCTAAATTAGCCACTTCAGGCTGTTTCTCTCGCAGAACATCATAACCAACAATACCTAACTGCGCCTGACCGTATTCTACATAAACGGGAACATCTTGCGCTCTAACTAGTAGTCCTTTAGCTGTATTTGTAGGATCGCTAATTTGCAGTTGGCGATTGCTTTTATCTAGAAAAGCACTAAAATCTAAACCTACATTTTTAAACAAATTGATGCTATCAGTTAAGAGTGCGCCCTTGGGTAAGGCAATAGTAATCATGGACCAGAAAAACCTAATTGAAATCGATTAAGAGTAAAAATTACTGACTATGAACCAGCTTACCTTAGTTATTGGTATCAGTTACCAGTTACCAGGGAATTAATATCTGAAACTATTAGTAATACGGTTTGTAGCTTTTAGTTTTTAGCTTTTGTTTTATTGCCGATCGTTGGATAAAAAAGATAATAATTTTGGAGAGCGTATCCCAATCTAATGTAAGCGTCTGACGAATTTGATTCAGCAACGTTCTATCAACCATCAACAATTAACCAGCCAATGAAAATTCTTTTAGTTGATGATGAAGCAGAATTAACCGAGCCTTTAAGTCGAGTACTATCTCGCGAGGGTTATCAAGTAGAGGTGGCAGATAATGGTGCAAAGGGAAAAGAACTAGCCTTAAATAACAATTATGACTTACTAATTCTTGATTGGATGTTACCGCAACAATCTGGTATTGAACTTTGCCAGGAATTGCGCTCTCTTTCTATAACAACTCCTGTTTTATTTCTGACTGCTAAAGATACCATTGACGATCGCGTTCTCGGTTTAGATGCTGGGGCAGACGATTATCTCGTTAAACCTTTTGAGTTAAGAGAATTACTTGCTAGAGTCAGGGCTTTACTCAGACGATCGCCTAACTGGGAAACTCATACTTCCACAAAAACGGATACAACCAACGCGGAAAAAATAGAATCACCATTGACTCCCTTAAAAATAGCAGATTTAGAACTAGATAGTGAAAATCAACTAGTTTACCGTCAAGGAAAAGCTATTAGTTTGTCAGAAAAAGAAATTCAACTTCTAGAATTATTTATGCGTCATCCCGGACAGCTACTAACTCATCAAGAAATATATCAACATTTATGGAAAGATCATGAAAAACCAAGTAGTAATGTCTTAGCTGCTTTAATTAGACTTTTGAGGCGTAAAATAGAGACAAAATCCGAAAAACAGCTCATTCATACTGTTTATGGCAAAGGATATCGTTTTGGCGAATAAATTATTATTTGGTAACGAATTATACTTATAACTTTACAAGTATCCTACAGTTTAACATTTTGCAACATAAGTAATAAAATTTATATATATAGAAGAATCTTTTAATTATAAAGGGGGTGAGGTCTGTGTTTAAACCTATTCAAAATCGCCACCTCATGGTAGTCGATTTAACAGACAAAGTGAGCGCTGCTACTAATATTGCCAGAGAAAATCATGCAGCTCTTCGGTCTGGCTTTGTCGGTTTTCCACCCAATCCTCGGTGGAACACAACCAAATTCTGTGCTTGGCGAACTGGTTGTCAATGGCGAGATGCTTTGGCGCAAGGAACAATGATTGTCAGAGGGACAGATTCGATGTTAGTGCCAGCACTAGAAACAGAAGTGTACCCCGAAGAAGAAGAGCCTCCTAGTAGCAACTATGGGAAAAACTATTACTCAGTAAGAGTTCTGCAAGTAGCTTAATATCGTTAAAAATTGCTTTTTTTAACCATAAGGACGGCTAAAACCCAGCCAAATTAATCTAACTACAAGCCAGGCTAAAAGTCCGTATACGCCAAGAGCGACCAGAGTATTAATTTCTAACTGAAAATTACCTAAAGCAGGGGTAGGAAAAAGATCGAGAAAAGGAGCAATAAACGTTGCTGACAAGCCATAAATAAAACTAGCAAATTTGTTTTCTGGGTTAGCACCAAATAAACTCAATACTACTCTTATAAGTAATAAAACTATGAGTGCTCCAGTCAGATAGTAAATCACCTCAGTCAAACGCCTCAGTTTAGCATTCCAATTAACAGCAGCAAGACGACGCTCTTCTTCTTTCAGTCTGAGTTCATTATCCGATCGATGAGGTTCTTGAGTCATTTTTATTTTTCTCTTGGTCGACTTTCTCCCAATAAGGTTGACATCCTCCACTACAACTAATCATAATAAGAGTTTGTGTAAACTTTAGCTTATTAATAAACCCTTGGCTAATGTTATAGTAATCGGCGCCCAATGGGGCGACGAAGGAAAAGGAAAAATAACAGATTTACTGAGTCGTTCGGCAGATGTAGTTGTGCGCTCTCAAGGAGGAGTAAACGCTGGACACACTGTGGTGGTTCAGGGGCAAACATTTAAACTACATTTGATTCCCTCTGGTATTTTATATCCAGAAACCGAGTGTATTATTGGCTCAGGAACAGTAATCGATCCTCAAGTATTGATCGAAGAAATCGAGCAACTTAAAGCTCTAAATGTTTCTGTAGATAATCTCTTTATTTCTCAAACTGCTCACGTTACCATGCCCTATCATCGGCTGATCGATCGCGCAGCAGAAGAACGTAGGGGAGAATACAAAATAGGGACTACTGGAAGAGGAATAGGTCCAACCTATGCGGATAAGTCAGAACGTACTGGTATTCGCATCCTCGATTTAATGAATAGCGAGCATCTGCCTAAAAAATTAGCATGGGCAATCGACTATAAGAACGTCATTTTAGAAAAAATATATAATATAACTCCTTTAAAACCTGATGAAGTCATTGCTGAATACTTAAAATACGCTAATATTTTACGTCCTTTTGTAATCGATAGCTCTCTTAAGGTAGATGAAGCTGTAAGAGAAAAGAAAAATATTCTGTTTGAAGGAGCGCAGGGTACTTTACTAGATTTAGACCACGGTACCTATCCCTATGTTACTTCTTCTAACCCGATCGCCGGAGGAGCTTGTGTTGGCGCAGGAGTAGGTCCTACTATAATCGATCGCGTGATTGGTGTGGCTAAGGCTTATACTACCCGTGTTGGTGAAGGCCCTTTTCCTACCGAATTAAACGGAAGTGTAGGAACATTACTGTGCGACCGCGGTGCAGAATTTGGGACAACTACTGGTCGTCGTCGCCGTTGTGGTTGGTTTGATGCGATAATTGGTCGTTATGCCGTGCGCATTAATGGGTTAGATTGTCTGGCAATTACTAAACTAGATGTTCTCGACGAACTCGAGGAGATTAAAGTTTGTGTTGCCTATAAAGTTGATGGTCAAACTTGTCATCATTTTCCTAGCAACGCGAGTACATTTGCTCAATGCGAACCTATTTATAAAACTCTACCTGGTTGGCAACAACCTACCACTCATTGTCGTACCCTTAAAGACTTGCCCAAACAAGCACTAGATTATCTTAAGTTTTTAGCTGAGTTAATGGAAGTTCCGATCGCCATTGTTTCTCTTGGTGCGAGTCGCGACCAGACTATCATAGTAGAGGATCCTATTCACGGCCCTAAACGAGCATTGCTCGATCCGGATGGTAGCCCAGTGACTACTACTTAAGTTATCTCCCTCAATCAGTATGGTTGAAAGTTGTCTACAAGAGCTTTCAACCTTTGTGTCTTGTCATTGTCTCCTTATTAACCCTTTAAATTCCTTAATTATTAACTATTGAGTAAAAACTATGTCAATTACAATCGAATGCCAAAAAAGACCAGAAGGAAGTAAACCCAGAGCTTTGCGTCGTGAAGGCCTAATTCCTGCTGCTCTATACGGTCACAATGGTGCTGAGTCTGTTTCTCTGACTATGAAAAGCAAAGATGCACAAGTTCTACTACGAAACGCTGCGGTCAATAATACTCTAGTTGAGATTAATATTCCTGATATTTCTTGGAATGGTAGAGCAATTATTAGAGAAGTGCAAGCTCATCCTTGGAAAAAAACTTTACTACATCTAAGTTTCTTCTCTGTATCCGCTGGCGAAACTCTAGAATTAACTGTACCAGTTAATATTGTTGGCGAAGCTGCTGGAGTTAAAGAAGGTGGTGTTTTAGAACAAAGTTTGACTGAATTTAACATCATCTGCGTGCCTAAAAATATTCCTGATTCAATTGACATTGATGTTTCAACTTTTGAACTGGGTACTAATTTAACTGTGGGTGAAGTAGTATTACCTGAAGGAGTTACCGTGATGGAAGATCCCGAAAGAATCGTTTTTTCGATCGTTGCTCCATCAAAAATGGCTGGCAAGACTACAGAAGGAGGAGAAACAGAAGTCATTACAGCTGAATCTAGTCCAGAAGCTTAGATTTAGCAGGCGAAACCTTGAAAAAGCAGAAGGAAGAAATTTGGTTGGAGCGTGGACTCCAACTAAATTTTTTTTCGCCCTAGGTGGCTTGTACCTGGTTGGATAAGGCAGACTATTTCCTATTCCCTATTACCAATACAATAATCTAATTTAAAAAAAGCTAAGAGCTAAAAACAGTTATTTATACTCCTCACCGAACCACCATTTTGAAGTGTATTTTATTTTATAAACCCTACGGTGTACTGTGTCAGTTTACCGACCATAGTAGCGGAGCAAAAAAACGCCCAACTTTAAAAGATTATATCCCCATACCATCCATTTATCCTGTGGGAAGATTAGATTTAGATAGTGAAGGATTACTATTACTAACCGATCGTGGACGTTTGCAACATCGCCTTGCTCATCGTCAGTTTGCTCATCCTCGTACTTATTGGGTACAAGTAGAAAGAATTCCCGACCAGTTAGCTTTAAAGACTTTGCAAGAAGGGGTCAAAATTAAAGATTATTTTACTCGTAAAGCTCAGGTAAAAATACTACCAGAAGAACCATTTTTACCACCTAGAAACCCTCCCATTCGCGAACGGAAAAATATTCCTACTTGTTGGTTAGAAATTACTTTAACAGAAGGTAGAAATCGTCAAGTAAGACGCATGACTGCTGCGGTTGGTTTCCCTACTCTAAGATTAGTTAGAGTATCTATTGGTTTTGATAAACGCGCTCCTCATAAAAAATTTTGTCTAAATACTCTTCAACCTGGTCAATGGCGAGAATTAAGTACAGCAGAAATCAAAATGTTAAGTAAAATAATTTAAAATATTGAATATTTTTCATCAAATTTTAATATTAAAAAACAATATTTAATAGTTTTAAAATAAATTAGTAATTAGAAAACTAATTAAAAAAAAATATAAATAATTTAACTAAAAAATGCGTCTCAATTAAAATAGATGTAAATATACTTAAATATAAGCAAGTAATGACTTGCTGAGTTGAACACAATTCGACCGTAATAATACTAATGACAACTACGTTACGTAACCAAGAAAATTACACTACCTGGGAGCGATTTTGTCAGTGGGTTACTAGCACTAACAACCGCATTTATGTAGGTTGGTTTGGTGTTTTGATGATCCCTTGCCTATTATCTGCTACCATCTGCTTCATTATTGCTTTTATAGCAGCACCTCCCGTAGATATCGATGGTATCCGCGAGCCTGTTGCTGGTTCTTTGCTTTATGGCAATAACATTATTTCTGGTGCGGTAGTACCTTCATCTAATGCTATTGGTTTGCACTTCTATCCCATTTGGGAAGCTGCATCCTTAGATGAATGGCTTTACAATGGCGGTCCTTATCAGTTAATCATTTTCCATTTTCTAATTGGTGTTTTCTGCTGGATGGGTCGTCAGTGGGAACTAAGCTTCCGCTTAGGTATGCGTCCTTGGATTTGTGTAGCTTACAGTGCTCCTGTATCCGCAGCTACAGCAGTATTCCTCATCTACCCCTTAGGACAAGGTTCCTTCTCCGATGGAATGCCTCTAGGAATCTCTGGTACATTCAACTTCATGTTAGTGTTCCAAGCAGAGCATAATATTTTGATGCATCCCTTCCATATGTTGGGTGTAGCTGGTGTATTTGGTGGTGCTTTATTTTCCGCCATGCACGGTTCTTTGGTAACTTCTTCCTTAGTAAGAGAAACTACCGAAACTGAATCTCAAAACTATGGATACAAATTCGGTCAAGAAGAAGAAACTTACAATATCGTAGCTGCACACGGTTATTTTGGACGCTTAATTTTCCAATATGCTTCCTTTAACAATAGCCGTTCTTTACACTTCTTCTTAGGTGCATGGCCTGTAGTTGGTATCTGGTTTACTGCTATGGGAATTTCCACCATGGCCTTTAACCTTAACGGATTCAACTTCAATCAATCCATAATGGATTCAACTGGACATGTAATCAACACTTGGGCTGATGTGCTCAATCGCGCTAACCTTGGTTTTGAGGTAATGCACGAGCGTAATGCTCATAATTTCCCCTTAGATTTAGCAGCAGGAGAAGCAACTCCCGTAGCAATAAGCGCTCCTGCTATCAATGGGTAAATTACATTAAGTAAATACTGGCAATCAGTAAATACTTGGTAACATTTTTGATGACGCTCTTCTCGAGAAGGGCGTTTTTTTACTGAAACTATCTCTCAACATTATGGCAATATATATTGTTAATATTTAGATTAAGTGATCTACGTTATTGGCATTCTTAAACTTTAGGGTTGATAATTGTCTAAAAGACTGAGTATAAACTCGGTTTGCCTATTTTAACGGCTTAATTGAATCTTTAGTTTTTCTTGCGCCAAAATTATGCATATGTCCTCTGCTAAAATCCTGGTTGTAGACGACGATCCTGCAATTAGAAACCTAATATTTCGTTTTCTCAGCCAAAAAAATTATCAAGTTGAGTCAGCTGACGATGGACAGTCCGCATTAAAGATGTTTGACCAATTCAATCCAGATTTAGTTATTCTGGATGTCAATTTACCCGATGCCTTGGGTTATAACCTATGTGAAGACATGCAAGAGCGAACAGATGTATTTATTCTCATGCTGACTAGTCGTTCCGATGCTGCTGATAAAAAAGAAGGTTTTCTCAAAGGTGCAGATGATTATTTGACTAAGCCTTTTGATTTACAAGAACTAGAATATCGGGTCAAAGCAATTCTGAAGCGTCAGCGAACAGTTACAGCTTCGGAAAAACAACCTTTAATGTTTAATAACATGAGTATCGACCCAGTACGTCGAGAAGTAAAAATTAATAATGACTTGATTACGCTAACTGCTTTAGAGTTCGATCTACTTCACTTTTTAGCCAGTCGCCCCGGTCGTGTTTGGCGACGAGACGAACTAATTCAAAATGTCTGGGATTATGAGTATGTTGGCGACCAAAGAGTAGTTGACGTTCACATAGGTCAAATTCGTAAAAAAATCGAACTTGACGTTGCCGAACCCTCTTTTATCCAGACAGTTCGAGGAGTTGGTTATAAGTTTGAAGTAGAGCCTGAAACCAGTGAAGTAAAGCAATAATCAAACATAATATTTTGGGTTATCCTGGTTCTGAAGGGGTAGGAGAATTTTCCTCCTCTTTAGCAGCTTTTTCTGGAGTATTGTTTTTTCCTTCTAACTCCGCGCTCATTTTGATTGATTCTTCTATTTGTTGAGCTTCTCGTTTAAATTCATTTTCAAATTCTTTGGAAGCATCTTGAAAACTACGAATAGCTTTGCCAAGACTACGTCCAATTTCTGGTAATTTTTTGGGTCCAAACACCAGTAAAGCCACAATCATAATTAGAGCCATTTCTGGTAAACCAATACCAAAGATATTCATGTTGAGATATCCTGCTTAATTTCTTTAGTTATATTTATTGCCTGAGAAAAAACCCCGACAAAACGGGGGTATTTTTCTTAATCTATTATTATTATGAGCTATGAGGTGATGAGCCTTAACGACCCAAACTAGTCCAATCCACATCAACTCCTTCTAATATTAGTGAAGAGTTGTAAAGTTGCAGAATAATTAACAGAAAAACAAGAAATAAGAGCATAAATACTCCCATCAAAGGAGTAGTTCCCCAACCAGGAGCAACTTTACCATATTCTGAATTTAAAGGTTTGAGGACATCTCCCAAACGAGTACGCTGTGTCATAATCCACCAAATAGTCTATCTAAGCTAATTTTCGTAATCTTCTGTAATATTATAAAGGAAGAGTAATCATTATTTATCTGACTTATGGAACCTGCAATAGTTCTTAGCATCACTATCGGCGCGATCGTAGTCGCCATTACTGGCTATTCAATTTATACAGCTTTTGGTCCACCATCGGCTGAATTAAGCGATCCGTTTGAGGATCATGAAGATTAAATGCTAAGCAACAATTAATAAAAGAGTGGAAAGTCTTCCACTCCTATTTTTTGTCAAGCCATTATTAAAAATGCTTTGTAGCTGAGATAATCAACTGGTGAATTATACATAATGAGTCGATCGATTGCGGAAGCTTCCCCTAATTGCTGGAAAAATGTACGTCTAATTGCTACCGATATGGATGGAACACTTACCAGGGAGGGAAAATTTACAGCCGAACTTTTACAGAGTTTAGAAAAAATCGCCCAAACGGAGATAGATGTAATTATCGTTACGGGGCGTTCCGCGGGTTGGGTTGAGGCAGTCGCCCACTATTTACCCGTTCAAGGTGCGATCGCCGAAAATGGCGGTCTTTTTTATGATAATCAATTTCTGACTAGTAGATTAACCACAGCAATAGACAATATTGATTTACATCGTCAGAGACTAGCTCAAACTTTCCAACTGTTACAATCTAAATTTCCTCATCTTAAAGAATCAAGGGATAATCGTTTTCGTCTTACTGACTGGACTTTTGATGTAGCAGAATTAACCACCACAGAATTAGAACTGATAGATAATATCTGCCAACAAGAAGGTTGGAGTTTTACCTACAGTACCGTACAGTGCCACATTAAACCTTTAGGACAAGATAAAGCGATCGCTTTAAAATCTGTTTTAAGTCAATATTTTCCTCAGCTACAATCGACACAAGTAGTAACAGTAGGCGATAGTCCTAACGATGAATCTCTATTTGAGGCTAGTCAATTTCCTTTCTCTGTGGGTGTCGCTAATGTCTTACACTACCGAGAACAATTACAACATCAGCCGACTTATGTTACCAGTAAAGCAGAAGTAGAAGGATTTAGGGAATTAGTAGAGTTGATATGCCAGCAAATTTAGAAAACCTAGAGTGCCATATCATTTAAAACTTAAAGACAGTGCGAATCGTTCCTACATAGATGGTCTCGTTATCATTATCTCCTTCGGGATTAATTACAACTAGCAAACCAGGATTAATACTAATATTATCCGTCACGGGATAACGATAAAATCCTTCTAAATGCCACGGGATATCTTTATTTTCAGGATTACTATCATTGCTGGTCACTCTTGGGGGATTACCAATTACTAACCCAGCTAGACTTCCTTCTTTACCAAAATCTGGAACACCCAAAGTAATAGCCCAATTAAAAATTGTTGCCTCATCATCCTGTTCTACATTAGCACCGTTGAAACCAACACCATTAGTTTCTGCGTTAGCCAAAGTCAAGCCAACCCAACCCGACAGTGTAACAGCTGAACTAATATGAAAGCTTGATTGAACCCCAAAATGATCGGTAGAAGTGGCAACTTGACCAAAAGGGGTGTTTGCCAGTCGGCTTCCTGTCAACCCTGAAACAAAGGCTTGACCTTGAGGATAGTAAGCACGGACATAGGTTAAACCTATATCGAGATTGTCAATAGGCTTGACAGCTAATTGTCCTAAAGCAGCGTAAGAACCATTAAACAATCCATTACCCTCATCAGAATTGTTAGCATTTCTCGCTAGATATCCTAAAGTCAGACTCACAGAGTCGCTAAAGTCATACACAGCAGTTACACCTGTACCTCCAGCCCCTTGAATATAAATGGGATTGAACCGTCCAAAACGAGATATAGAACCAGTTATAGGGCTAGCAAAAAGTTTGTTGAAGTTATTAGAAGCATTGAGATTAAAACGACCTCTGGTAGCGTCAACGTGAAAGCGCAGTTTTTCTGTCACTGGAAAACGGTAAAACAGTTTACCAATTACCAGAGAGTTATTGGTATTGCGTTCAAAGGCGAGACGAGTCATATTCGTCCCCGTAACATTTGTGCCAAAAGGAACGGTATTGAGAGCATCTAAACGGACTTGCAATAAATCTTTGCCCGTAAAGGTGGTATTAAAATTGAGGCGCACTCGATTGTTAAAGACGATTTGGTCTTCTATATCCTCCCCACTACTATTAGCTTTTTCGTTTCCAAAAGCTCCACTGGCACTAAAAACAGCCTCCCCTATCAGTTTAGTAGTAGTGGAAAACTGACTGTCTTCGAGAAAAGCCGTACGACCCTCTAAGTTATCTAATCTAGTCCCTATGGTGGCTAGTTCCGCTTCAAATTCTCGGACAAGGCGTTGCAAAGTTAAGATGTCTTCTTCTAATACAGTTTCACTAGCAGCAATCAACCGTTCTATTTGTTGTAAACAGGAATTTAAACCAGCAGCAAATTCATAGCGAGTAATTACTCGTTCTCCTTGGTAAGTACCATTGGGAAAACCAGCAATACAATTGTAACGCTCGATTAAACTCCGTAATGCTTCATAAGCCCAATCTTCTGGGGAAACATCTCGCAGTTGAAAAACGGAATTAATTTGTGCTGATGGTTGTAATGTTGGGGAATATTGATATTCCAGTTGCTCGAGTAAAATTTTTTCTGGGCTAGAATCTTGTATCGAGTTTTTTAGTTCAATTTCGCTAGCGATCGCTTTATTATCAAGACCAGAAATCCAAGACAAAACGAGGGAGCTGAGTCCCAAAATAGTCCACTGATTTTTTAACATTATTGACTCATCACACCTAAGTTCAATGTTTTTAGCAAAATACTAAAAACTGAGAATTGTTTTCTATCGAGATAGTCTAAAAAACAAAAACAGCCTGAGTCAAAAGACAACTGGTCACAGTCGGTTCTAAAACTCTCCTTAGTCACTGTAGAACGATAAATAGTATAAGTTTGACGTTCTGTCTTTTGACAAAAAGATAATTTTTATACGAGCATTACTAAGATTAATGAGGATATCAATCAAAAATCCCATGAACCCAACTTTGTGGAGTAAAAATCCTCTGCGTCCTTTGCAACTTATTTTGCCTGAGCTAGTTGGTTTAGGTATCTTTTTAATTTTATGGCAGTTGGGGGCGATGCACTATGGCTCTATAGTTTTACCTTCCCCCTGGGAAACAGGGATTGCTATCTGGCGTTTGGCTACAACGGGAAAATTAGAAAATGCTCTTTTAATTACTAGTTTTCATTTGCTGGCTGCTTTCACTCTTGCTCTCTTACTAGGAGTTATTTTAGGCATTGTAGCAGGTATTAAATTGTGGTTTAAAAAGGCAATTAGCCCCATTATTAGCGCACTCCAGGGTATTCCTCCTATTGCTTGGATTGTCCTGGCTTTGCTGTGGTTTGGTACTGGCAATGGAGTGCCCATTTTTACTATTACAGTGACTACTTTACCCATTATATTTTTGGGTGCAGTAGAAGCCATACAAACTTTTCCTACTCCTTTGTTAGAAATGGCTAGTCTGTTTCGCACGCCTCAAAATATGCTGTTAAGCGATCTTTATTTGCCCCATTTACTTTCTTACATTTTTCCTTCTCTGGTGGCAGGACTGGGATTGGCATGGCGAGTAGCAGTAATGGCAGAACTATTATCTTCCGATATGGGCATTGGGGCGGAGTTAAATCTAGCTCGTATTAACCTAGATACCGATGAAGTCATGGCTTGGATAGCGGTCGTGGTACTCTCGATTTGGGTGTCTGAGTATCTGCTTTTGCGTCCTTTGCATCGAAAATTAGAACCTTGGCAACATAGCCAAATGACAGTGAATATTAAATAAATATATTTTAAATTTTCTCAACTTTGTTAGTTCTCGAGCGCATCTACTACAAATACGATCCTAACCTCGTTCTTGATGGGGTCAGTCTCACTCTAGCACCAGGACAAATCCTTTGCATAACGGGACCTTCTGGTTGTGGGAAAACTACTCTAATGAAAATTGCTGCGGGGTTGATAACTGCCAATTCTGGTGTAGTGAATAACACGTTTACAGGTACTGGCTACGTTTTTCAAGAACCCCGACTGCTTCCCTGGCTAACTACTCAACAAAATCTCGCTTTTGGACTCAAAGCTCAAGGTATTTCCCAAGTAAAACGCGACCGCTATTCTCAAAAGTTGGCACAACAGCTTGGTTTAGAGCAAGCCCTTAATCATTACCCCCATCAACTTAGTGGCGGAATGCAACAGCGCGTAGCTTTGGGTAGAGCTTTGGCAATTAATCCCGATTTACTCCTGCTAGATGAACCATTCAAAGGCTTAGATGTAGGCAGAAGAAGGGAATTTCAAGAAATATTACTGAAATTATTAGGCGATCGCAATTTAGCAGCCTGTATTATCTCCCATGACCTGGCTGAAGCCGTCCGCTTGGGCGATCGCATTTTAGTAATGTCACCTTCTCCCAGTCGGATAGTACATCAGTGGCAATCTTCTCTATCTCCTGTTGTGAGAGATGAAGCCTATATCTATCGAGAAATTACGCAACTTCTCAGCCTACCCCAAGTCAGCAGATGCTTTCGTCTGAACAATATTGCTTCTCATCCTAACTTCATCAAAAGTAACTGATAACTGATAACTGCTCACTGATTTATTATGTTTCCCTCTGACCGCCGTCGTTTTTTACAATTCCTTACAGCAACTACAGGGTTAACGTTAACCTCTCACCTGTGGGGATGTAATAGTATAAATTCCTCTCCATCTCAGAACCAACAGCTAGGAAAATTAACTATTGGGGGTTCTCCCATTGTAATTACAGTGCTGCTGGCGTACTTATCGGAACAACCGAAGATTCAATCTCTAGCGCGAGAAGTTGATTTCCGTCTTTGGAAAACCCATGACCAACTCCGCGCCGAGATGGTTTCTGGTCAACTGCAAATATCCGCTACTCCTACATCCTTAGCAGCGAATCTCTATCAGCGAGGTGTTCCCCTCAAGCTACTCAACGTTTTAATCTGGGGCGTATTGTATCTCTGGAGTGGAGATGAAAGTATCAGCAGTTGGGAAGATTTGAAAGGCAAAAAGATTTTGATTCCCTTCCGAGGAGGGTTGCCAGCGCAATTATTCTTTTATCTCGCTGGTGAAAATGGATTAAATCCAGAACAGGAGCTAGACATTCAATATACAACTGACTTTACCCAAGCAGTTCAGTTCTTGTTAGCTAGAGAAGGAGATGTTGCCCTTCTTGCCGAACCAGCAGGTAGCAGTGCCGAAATTCAAGGTCAAAATAAAGGTACACCAGTACGCACCGTGTTGAATCTTCAGGAAGAATGGGGAAAAGCAACTGGGCGACAACCCCGTATTCCTCAAGCTGGAACTTTAGCTTTAACGTCTCTTATCGAGCAGCATCCAGAAGTAATTCAGGCAGTGCAATTAGAACTGAAAAATGCTACTACTTGGGTAATTAAAAACCCTTCTGAAGCAGCCCAACTGGGAGCAAAATCTCTGGGATTGAAAGCACCTGTAATTGAACGTTCCCTGGCGAAAACACCTCTAGAAATGGTTACGGCGGTTGAAGCACAAGAAGATTTAGAGTTTTGGTTTTCCCGTCTGATGGAAAAAAATCCTAAGCTACTACAGGGCAAATTGCCCAATGCCGAATTTTATTATGGTTAGTAGTTTACTGGATATTGCGATCGGGCGTAGCCTGGCACTGCGCGATCGCCCACATACCGTCACCAAAGCACGGTCTTGTTGTCCGTGCTGTCGGAGGGTGCGGACGGCTATAGAAACTTTTGTCTTTATCCTATTATAAAAACAGCAAACCCTTACTTTATTTGCTATGACTATTACATTATCAACACCAGAACAAGTTATAGAGCAACTTTACTGGCGTTACGCGACTAAAAAGTTTGACCCAACCAAAAAGATTCCTGAGTCGGTTTGGAAAACTCTAGAACAAAGCTTGGTTCTTTCTCCTTCTTCTTTTGGCTTGCAACCTTGGAAATTCTTTGTAGTTAGAAGTCCTCAAATTCGCGATCGATTATTAGAACATTCTTGGGGACAAAAACAGGTTGTAGAAGCTTCTCATTTGGTAGTTTTGGCGATTAAAAAAGATGTAGATAATCAAGATATCGATCGCTATGTAGCCAGAATGTCTGAAGTTCGGGGGATTCCTGTATCCGATCTCCAAGGGTATGCTGATATGGTCAAAGGATATTTAAAAAATCCTCCTTATCCCTTAAATGTAAACGAATGGGCAGCTAGACAGACATATATTGCTTTAGGATTCTATATGACTTGTGCAGCCATTTTAGGTATCGATACCTGTCCTATGGAAGGATTTATTCCTGCCAAGTATGATGAGGTTTTAGGATTAGACAAACAAGGTTATAGTGCTGTAGTAGTTTGCCCTGCTGGATATAGAGCAGCTGACGATAAATACGCTACCATGCCCAAAGTTCGTTATGCGACTGAAGATGTAGTAGATTATATAGATTAATATTTATTAGTAGATAAGTACTAGGTACGTCCTACAATTTGGCAATGCTTTGGATAACAGGAACATCTCGCACGGGTAAAACCTCTCGTTTGACTCAAGAGTTTTGTAAATGGGTGAGAAAACAATTGACTCAACCAGTCAAGAAATCTCGGCAAGTCCTTCCTCAGAGACAGTTAACTTCAGCTATATTAGTTTTTGCTGCTAATAATAATAACCGACGCAAATTAGCCGATCGCTTGTCTTTAGCGGTAGAGGGTACTTATCCTGTTATCTGTAAAACTCCCGTAGGCTTTATTTCCGATGAGGTAATGCTATTTTGGCCCTTATTATTTGAACAACTAAAGCTAAAAGCCCAATTTCCCCTCAGATTACGTCCAGAAACAGAACAAGAATTAGCCACAAAATTATGGCGCGATCGACCTGAGTGGGATATTTTAATTCAAACTGTTAGTGAATATCGCTTAGTGCGTCAAACTTTAGATTTATTACAACTAGCAGGAGCAAGCGGTATCCCCGCCGAAGACATCCCCACAATTTTAGAAGAGAGTTTACCTAACTTAGAATTAGATGTTGCAGTCAATAAGCCAAAAAATCAATTAAATAGCCGATCGTGGCAAAAAATGGGTCAATTGCTGCTAGATTGGCGTTATTGGTGCTTGCAGAGAGGATTGCTGAGTTATGGCATTATTTATGAATTGTATTGGCGTTATTTACTACCCAATCCTACTTATAGATCGCATTTAGTACGCCGTTATCAAGCTATTTTTGCTGATGATGTCGATGACTATCCAGCGATCGCCAGAGATTTATTTGAATTATTAATCGATCGCGGTGCATTTGCTGTCTTTACTTATAACCCCGACGGCAAAATCCGCTTGGGTTTAAATGCCGATCCTAATTACTTAGAAGGTTTAGCTAGCCGTTGTCAGATTGAAGAATTACCCTCACTAGATAGAGGATTACTTCCAGAGTTAGCCACTACCATAACTAATTTAGGTAGTGAATCTTTTTTCCCTAGTATTCTGCCAGACTCGATACAGTCTATTCAAACTATCTCTCGCGCAGAACTATTAAGAACAACTGCCGATATAATCATTCAAGCAGTTAAACAAGGAGAAATACAACCAGCAGAAATAGCTCTGATTGCTCCTGGTTTAGATGAAATTGCTCGTTATAGTTTAATCGAAATGCTTTCTGCTAGAGATATTCCCGTCGAACCTCTTAGCGAACAACGTCCTTTAATTAGTTCTCCTGCCATTAGAGCCTTACTTACTCTTCTAGCTCTAGTTTATCCAGGTTTGGGCAGATTAGTCGATCGCGATGCCATTGCTGAAATGTTAGTAATTCTCTCTCGTCGATCGGTAGCAGAAAAATTAATACCAGATATCGATCCAGTGCGGGCAGGGTTACTTGCCGATTACTGCTATCATATCGATCCCGATCGACCTTATTTATTACCAATAGAATCTTTTTCTCGTTGGGACAGATTAGGACATAAAGCAGGTAAAGCTTACAGCGCGATCGCTCTTTGGATTGAGAAACACAAATCTCAACTACAAGAACAATCTCGGCTCAATCCTATCTTGTTACTAGACCGAGCCATTCAACACTTTTTTAGCAATACTATTGATTTACCTTACGATCTTTTAGCTGCATTAAGAGAATTGATGGAAACTGCCCAACATTTTTGGGAAGTCGATCGTAGACTGCGACAAAATGAACCTAGTTTCCAATCGCAAACTGCTACTGTTGCTCAATTTATCCAACTATTACGCCGAGGTACAATTACGGCTAACCCTCTACCCTTACGTCAATTTCCTACTCAACAAGGTGCTGTTACCCTAGCTAATATTTTCCAATATCGTTCCCTTCGTTCTTCTCATCGCTGGCAATTTTGGCTCGATGTATCTTCTCATTTTTGGAATAAAGGCGGTGCAGCTACCCTCTTTGCAGCACCTCTATTTCTGCAAGAATGGTCTGGACGTAGTTGGATGCCAGAGGATGATTATGAGATGGATAAACAGCGTTTGCAGCGTATCGTCAGAGATTTATTAGCTAGGGCAGAAGAAAGAGTTTTCCTATGTCACAGCGATTTAGGAGTCAACGGTACAGAACAAACAGGCCCTTTACTATCATTAGTTCATGCTTCTACGCAATTTGTAGCTGTCGAGCAAGTTACTAGTAAAGCTATGGAGCGTTAATAGGTAATAAATAAGTTATCCAAGTTATCCAATTATAAATATTAATAAAGGTAATTTTTGAGCGGAAAGATATTCTGTATATTACTTCTATGGGTCTGCTCTCTCAAAAGTAGTTTGCCTGAGAATTTTTTTGTATATTGAGATTTTTGACAATAAAACCTTCTATCTTCAATTTATCCTTATTTAATTCAGTATTACTTGTCATTTTATTTGTTTATCTCCACTATTATCTTATTTCATTTTAACTATCAACAATTCCAATCAATGATGATGGCTAAAGTACCGACAGATAATCCGATCGCGACTTATTACAACGGCAATGATGGCTATCCTGCCTGGACTGATGAGATTAAGTGGGATAACACGATCGATATGGGAACTTATACTAATGGTTCTGATGATTTTGCCAAATTTGAAAATGCACGGGATGAATTATACGCCCAAGGAGGTGGAGTACTATATTATCCTCCTGGCGAGTATGATTTTTCTGCCATGCCCGCTGATGGTTTCAATGGTCGGGGATTGATGCTCAAAAGTGGTGTAGTTATTCGTGGTGCTACACCTATAGAAGATAACATTGCCAGAGATGATGGCAATTTAGACTTGCTAACCACTTTTAAATTTCCCTGGCAAACCAAAGCAGGCGGTGAAGTTCCTCGCGACTGGAATTTTATTGGCTTGATGCCCACAGAAAATGAATCGAGCGAAGATGTAAGCAATGTTGGACTTGTCTGGGTTAATGTGGTTGGCGGAACATTATGGTGGGGACCAGAGCGAGAATGGGGCGAAACTTGGGCGACTGCTGGGGGTTGGAAAAGCGATCGCGTTAAACCAAGTTGGGCAAATCGCATACCCGATGGTACTCATCCCTGGGATGCTTTTGCTGGTTCGCCTACATCGGGTACAGAAGTGGGTATAGGTAAAGGTCGTTTAGTTTTTGGTAGTAGTTTTACAGATTCGGCAGTTATTAATAATGCGATCGATGAAGGGTTTGGCAAAGATGGCTTTTACATGGCCAAATTTGGACCGCGTATTGGCGTTTATGGTTCGCGAGTCTTAGTTGCTAATAATACTTTACCTCCTAGCACGAAAAACTTTAAATACAATCAAATTACTAACAACCATTCAGAAAGTACTTTATTGTTTGATTACGGTAAAACTCTCGGTATCGATGTCAATAAAAGTATGTTAGGGGCATATCAAAGTGATGCTGGTTACTATGCTGAAGGGGTAGCGGTTATAGATAACTGGGTTGGGAATCACGGTCACAAAGGTTACGATCTTTCAGGTACTTGGATGACTGTTCGGAATAATCATAATGAAAGAGAATATTTAACCGAAAATGTTCCCGCTATTTATGGTCTTGATGGTACTTATGAACTTACTCTAGATGGCTATAGAGAAAGTCAAGCTGGGGGTAGTGGTTCGGTTTCAGATAATCTTTCCCGCGCCTTCGATCTTAGTGGTAAAGCGATCTGGGTCGATCGTAACACCTTAAATAATACTGGTTCCGATCCTGGTAATGATGGTGAGGGAATTTTGTGGCAGCGTCACGGTGGTACGGACATTAATTCTGTGGCGATAACTAATAATACTCACCTTCAGGGTTCTGGAGAAGCAGGTTATTTTGGTGGTTACGATGTACATAATTACGGTCATCTCAGTGCTTGGAATCAAACCCCTGGATGGGTAGGTCATGCTAAAGCAGGTAATAACGATCTGATTGATAGTGCTTTTATTGCTAATAATGCGGAGGGTGGTATAAGGACTGACGCTGGAGGCATTAGGGATGTAATTACTGCCGATCCTCTAGGTTCAGTTTCTGCACCAATTAAGGTAACGGCAAAAGTACAGCCAGAAGAAGATAGTGTCTTGATTACTTGGGAAGATACAACAACTAATGAAATTGGTTTTCGAGTCGAACGAAGTATAGAGGGTGGTGAATGGACAACCATCGCTTATCGACCTCGCCAGAGTATGGGTTCAATTCATAATCAACAAGCATGGGTAGATTTTATGGCACCAAGAGATCGGGCTCTCCGCTACAGAGTTGTAGCGATTCAAAGTGATGATAGCAATACGGGAGCGAGTAAACCCACAGAGGCGATCGCCTTGACTAGCCCTACTTCTTTAGGTGCAGGAGTTATCGTAGATCGTACTAATACGGGAGTTAGTACACCCACAGAAGCGATCGCCTTGACTAGCCCCAATTCTCTAGGTGCAGGGGTTATCGTTGATGAAGATTTTACTACTGGTGCTTTTGCAGCAGATACTTCTGATTACTGGACAATTAATGGTTCGGGCATAGCTTTTCGCCCTCCCAACCAGCGTAACTTTGATTTTGCTTTATCTAATCGGATTGCTGAAGGTGGGGGTTCTTTTGCTGATAACTTAGTTTTTAATATTCCCGATCCAGAAACTACCCATCCTTCAGGAAAGAGACAGTTTGGCATCAATAAATTGGATGAAGTAGCAGTAGTCCGCTACCAAACTTTTAGTGATGTTGCCAAAAACTCACGGGAAAGGTTTCACGTCCAAGTGGCGATGGTGCAAGCTGACCCCGAATTAACTCCGCCTCCTGATTTCGGACACGATTTATCTTTTGAAACCGAAAGCAGATTTGTTAGTCTTAATGTCGCTAGTACCGATCGCGTTCAACTCACTGCTAATGTAGAAAATCAGGAAATTGACGGTAGCGATCCTCAGAAAGAAGCGCAAAAGAAAGCTTACTTTGAGGCAACCATGACCGCAGCCGATCTCGATCGAGAATATACTAATCTAGTTTTATGGCGCGATCGATCGGGCACGGGAACAACGAATATTGAGCAATGGGGTAATAATCGACTTGGTGACTACTATGTCCCTAGTGAAATGGTTAATCAATTACCACGCAACCAAGACCCCAATTATTCTCTATTTAATGAGATTGAAATTTTTCTCCAGCGTGGTGGAACTAATGTAGATTTGCTCCGCAACAATGTCAATGTTAACGATGCTCAAATTGGTCTTAAGGATATTCATGTGGGTATCACCAAAAAAACCGATTTTAATCTAGACTATCGTACCGATGCTGCTGATTTCATTCGCTGGAATACCTATCAAAATTTAGGCGGAACTCCCACTATGCAGACTGGAGACGCAGATAATGATGGTGATATCGATCGCGATGATTTAGCGCAGTTGCAGCTTTACCTCGGTCAAATTCACGACCCTAATTTTGCGGAAAGTCAATCTGTTTATACTTATAATCCCGACTCAGCCTTAAATAATGACTATATTATTCCTAATGGCAGTGAAGAAGAACCAATTTTTGCCTATAATCGACAAACTGGTGAACTATTGGTCAATACTAAAGGTCAAGCTTTAAATGCTTGGATAATTCGCGGACAAGTTGCTAATTCTGTTAAACCAATTAATAACGGTAATTGGTGGATGCAGACAGTAGGTAATACTCAGCAATGGCTCGATCTGGACTTGAATGGATTTAGTTCGACTGAATTGACTCCCATTGCTACTTTCGCCCCAGGCTTGAACCTAAATGATTTTGGCAAGGTGGAAGTGGGCTTTGCTACTGGTGGTGGACGGCTAGTAGATGTAGTGGCATATAATTCTTATAGTTCTAGTTCTACTGTTGCTAATGAGCTTTTCTTTAAGAAAGAAATTGACGGAGCAGAATATATATATGTTACTCCCTATCCAGTTTCCGAGCAGTTTCTGAATACAAGCTGGACAGAGGAGCAGGAAAACGAATTTATCAAGCGTTATAACCAGGTTATTGCAGCACAAGGAAGCAAGACAAGTTACGGCGGTAGATTTTTCGAGCAAGAAAAACGCTCCTATCCCCGTGCCATGCTTTCCTATATTTGGGGTGTTGCCAATAATAACAGTAACTCGATCGAGCAAGCAAAAAACTTTCTGCAAGCTGGCGATGTGGGTGGAGATAGTTTATCTTTTTTAACTCAAGGTGTAGACTATTTCCCTAGCTTTACTCTCAAAACTCAGGTAACTAAATATTTTTATTTTGGTCAATTAAGTCAGAGTTTGGGACTGGATTATCTCGACTCTAGTTATACCGATACCATGTATTTAGGGGCAGATACTTGGGTAGACGATAACTGGGTTGATGCGGAGACGGGAATTGCTTATAGCGATCCTTTATGGCGACCCAATCCGATTTATAATCCCGATAAAGACCCAGAGTTAGTCGGTGGAGAAAACTGGACACCTAGTGGTCGCAACAGTTGGGTTGATATCCGCAATACCGATAACTTAGAAGCAATGCGAGAAGTAGCTATTTACCTGATGGCAGAGGAAACAGGTAATACCGTTAATCGCGATCGCTATGCCCAAAATTATCTTGAAAGAGTAGCCAGTAATTGGCAAACTGGCATCAGAGAATGGGATTCTCCTAACTATTTTGCCTGGACAGCAGCAGCTAACCTCAATATGTATGATTTTGCACCAGAAGAAGGCGAGGGAGCAAAAATCAAAAAAGCAGCTAAAGCCTCTTTAGACCAAAACTTTACTGCTGCTGCCCTTAAATATTACCGTGGTGGTCTTGGGGGGACAAATCTGCGTAATACTACACCTCAGCTTCCCTTTAATGGTTCTGCTTCTTTCTACCACTTATATTTTGGCGACTCACCCTTATCCGATCCCGATCCTGACAAGAGCAATAGTATTCATGCTCTTTTAAGTAGTTACAGACCACCTCAAGCTGTAGTCGATCTTGCGCAAAAAGACTTTAGCAAACATATAGAGATTTTAGCCACTAAATCACCCTATTTAGAAGACATTGCCTCTAAGCCATCTGAACCCAAAACTCCTGCCATTGATACACCAAGATATTTTGAAACCAACTACTACGGGAACACCTATCATCTAGGAACCTTAGTAGCACCAGACTCCCCTAGCGATTATCAGGCAGAACTTTGGAATGTGACCACCTTTAAATTAACTGTCGATAATTCTGTTCGCGGGGTAGATTTTTTTGGTGCCAATACTAGTTCCCTCGATCTTGCAGCCTCTAAAAACCTTGAGGATCGGATTGCCCAATATCAAAATATGGCTCTCTGGTTAAGACCTGCTGATGGTAACTCTTTCTACTTTATGGCTCCCGATCCAACTTTAGCACCAGGAGGTACTGGCACGGTAATTCAAGATGAGGGTATTTGGTTCTTTCAGTTAGAAAACACTTGGATTGCTTTGCGACCAATTAATCTAGTTTTTAGAACCCAGGCTAACGGAGTTAAAAATGCTAGTGAAATAGAGTATGTTTTTGACACAGTAGGGGATAACTACGCTGGATTTGCCCTCGAAATTGGCGAACAAGGAAATAGTAACCAACCTGGCGTATTCTCAGACTTCGATAGCTTCAAAAACGCCGTCAAATCGAAGACACTCGATCTTTCCCAATTATCCCAAGGAGATGTCACCCTGAATGGAACGGATGGTTCTTTTTTGCGGATGATTCACAATCCTCTGACCGACTTACCGACTGTCTATCGCAATAGCTCTCAAGCTTACGATTTTACTGACCCAGATAATTTTGCTCTCTATCGGAGCATCAACCAAGCACCCACCGCAGAAATTGTGGGTTTAACTGCCGGTCAAAATTTTAGTGTGGGGGAAACAGTCACAATCAATGCCAATGCCTCGGATACGGGTAATCGCGGACCAATTGCCATGGAATGGAAGCAAAGTTCTCTCAGTATTCTGTCTGGTACTCCAGACAATCCTGGTTGGCTGTTTGAAGAACAGTTAGATGACAATCTCAATGTGACTTGGTCTGAGCGAGAAGCAACGGCGGAGGATTATTTAGGGCAAATAAAACGAGTAGAGTTTTGGCTCAATGATGAACTAATTTCTGAGGATAGAGATAATTCGGACGGTTGGAACGTTGACTGGAATCCTGACGCTCCTGGAGACTATATTTTACAAGTTCGCGCCATCGACAATGATGCTCAGATTGGTTGGTCAAAGCCACTAGAAGTTAGCGTCACGGACTCCGAGATCGATAAGAATGGTTTAGAAATAGGTGAACTATTCACTTCTTTTTCTGATTCTATTTTTTGAAGAATGTGAACTACCCGCGATTTAAATTATGGATGGCTTCTACTTACTACTTAATCATTAAATTATCTAATTCTGAGTAGTCTGGTAAAGTGGTATCGATCTCCTTACCACCACGTAAAACAAGACGATCGCTTTGGGGACGAGATAATAACTCGCTAAAATAACGGGCTTTAAAAATAATTAAATCTGCTGGTAACCCTACGGCAATTCTTCCTGCTGTTGATAATCCCATCAAATCGGCTGGTGTTTGGGTAACACTGTTAATCCAATTACTGTAAGGTGTATCTAAATGGGCAATTCTGACAGCTTGAGTAAATACTTCTAAAACATCGTGATCGCCAAAACCATAAAAAGGATCGCGACAATTATCGCTAGCAAAAGCTACAGGAATATTGTGCTGTTTTAACTCTTTTACCTTAGTCACTCCTCGCCAATAAGGAGTAGTATTTGCTTGTCTGTCTTGTAAGTAAAGATTGCACATCGGCAAACTGACTATAGCGATCTTGGCTTGCCGAACTAAATCGATCGTTTGCTTAACTACTTCTGCTGACTGAACGGCTAAACTACAACAGTGTCCGCAGGTAATCTTCCCCGTAAATTGATGTCTGATAGCTGTCTCAGCTATTTTTTGCAGACAAATAGAATTAGGATCGCCGTTTTCATCGGCATGAAAATCTAGCTCTAAATTTCTGGCTGTAGCGAGTTTAAATACTGTATCTAGTTGAGCATCTAATTCGGGATTCATATAAGCAACCCCACCCAAAATTCCCCCAATGTCAGCAATTTTATCTGCTAAAGCAACACCAGCGTCAGTTTGATAATAGTCCAGACTAACTAAGCTAACAGCCTGTAGAGTAATTTTATTTATCCATTGCGATCGCAGAGTTTGCCAAACTTCTAAACTAATATCTGCTTGTCGATCGAAACAATCTAGGTGGGTGCGAATTGCTTTTGTACCATGCGCGTAGCTGCATTTTAACCCAAATTCCATCCGAGGATAAAGATCTTCTGGCTGCCAGTACTTTTGTCCATCATCGATCGCTGTAGCCAGGGCAGTAGCAAAAGTACCATCGCAATTGGGAGAACGCTGCCAAATATGGCCTTTATCTAAGTGAGTATGTACATCAATGAAACAAGGTAAAACAATGCTTTTCTGCAAATTTATGGCAATATCGTCGTCTAGACTGACACTATTCGGCAGAATTTGACCGATCGTGCCTTGTTCTATTTTTATATTGACTAAACATAACTCTTCTGGTGTTTGTGAACTAAAACTATTGGGCGCGAGCGAGCATATTGGTACATGGGCATTAGTCAACCAGTAAGAGGGGACTTTGGGTATCATGATTAAACTTTAAAATTTTGTTAAATTAATTACAGATAATTTACGTATTCTGCACTAGAATATCGTTAAATCTACAAGTTTCAGAGCAAATAATATTCATCCCTTCGTAGTTTGTAGATTGAATGTCAGAAAACAAATGATGTAGACTCATTTTAAGAGCGGAGACATAAGGATTTTGCGCTAGTTATTGAGTTGAGATAAAACGCAACTAAAATCAGAGCTTGTCGCGGTTGTATATACGACTTGGAAGGTTAATACTTTTTTACCGTATAATCACGGAATTTACTACATAAATAGGATTTACTTATTTGGTAAATTTTTAGTAAATTTACGGTTGCTCTCTAGAGCGTTTTTATAGGAATATCTTGAGGCTATGGCAATGTATGTTAAGAAGAGATTAAGAAGATGACCGCGTCAACATAACTTGGTTGTCTCAAAGTATTGATTGATAACATTAACATTAGTATATGCTTTATTGATAAATTTATTTAGAGCAGTTACTGCATTCTATGGGGGTAGAAAGCTATGTGGGATCAAAAAGTTAACGTTAAGAAAAAAAACATTGTTCTCTTCGTTTACGTAATTATATTGAGTCTAATTGGACCTCTTATTTTTTGGGTAAGCAATCAAGAGACTAATAATAATGCTGTAGTTAAACTCGATAAAGTCGATCGAACAGCAAAAAGCAATAGTTTATTTAACAATAGCTCGAGCAACAAAAGACAAATAAACATTCAAGATCGTTTGAGTCTGGGTGAAAAAATATTAGTAAGTGCAGACAATAATCCTACCAAACAAGGAGGGATGATAGCCTTTGCTAATGGGGACTACAACACTGCTCATACCCAATTCCTTTCATCTCTGCAAGTATATGCCAACGATCCAGAAGCATTAATTTATGCCAATAATGCGATCGCCAATCTCCAAAAAAACGAACTGAGAATTGGAGTAAGTGTTCCTATCGGTGGTAACTTGAATGTAGCCAAAGAAATTCTTCGTGGTGTAGCTCAAGCGCAACAAGAAATTAATCAAAGCGGAGGTATCAACGGTAGATTTATTAAAGTCCAAATTGCTAATGATGATAATAATCCCAAATTAGCCCGACAAATTGCCACTGAATTTGTCAAAGATGAAAAAATTCTTGGCGTAATTGGACATAACGCTAGCAATATATCTGTAGCTGCTGCTCCTATTTATCAACAGGGCGGTTTGGTAATGATTTCTCCTACTAGTGCTGCTAAAAATTTAACCCAATTAGGAAACTACATCTTTCGTACAACCCCCAGTACCAGAGGATTAGCAGATAAATTGGCTGAATATGTTGTTAAATCAGCCGGTAAAACTAATATTGCTATTTGCAGTGATTCCAACTCATCAGCAAGCAATTCTTTTAAGGAAGAATTTATCTATACCTTGTACGATCGAGGTGGAAAAATTGCCCTAACTAAATGCGATTTTTCTGCGCCCAACTTCGATCCTTATCAAGTTACTTCTAGAGCGGTCAGCGATGGAGCAGATGCTTTACTACTAGCGCCATCTATCTTTAAAATCAATCAGGCTATCGAGGTTGCTAAAGCTAATCAAGGAAGATTAACTTTGTTTGGCAACCACTCAATGAATACTTATACTACTCTCAAAGAAGGAAAAATCGATGTTAATGGCATGGTGTTAGTGGTAGCTTGGTATCCAGAAGCTAGTCCTCAAAGTTATTTTTCTAGAAATGCTCTTAAACTATGGGGTGGTAGTGTTAATTGGCGTACTGCCATGGCTTACGATGCCACCAAAGCATTATTGAGCAGTCTTAAATTAGGTTCTAGCCGTCAAAACTTACAAGAAGCATTAGCTAATCCTTCTTTTTATGCTGAGGGAGCGACCAATAAAATTACATTTATACCTTCAGGCGATCGCAATATGAGAGGAACATTAGTCAGAATAAGACCTGGTAATAAGTCAGGCATAGGCTACGATTTTGAAAAGTTTGAACCTCAACTAAGACGCTAAGAGCAAAGTGCTATCAGCATACTTTATCTTTGCGAGTGGAAAGACCCTCACTTTTAGTGAGAGATGAAAACGAGCGAGATAAGTCAACGGACATAGCTTTACATTTTTGACGTGAAATCTTCATATAGCAAGGATCTTGAACGTTGTACAATATAGATGCCAATGCACCCAAGTGTGCCACGAGAGGCAGAATTGGGAACTCCCCAATTAGAATGCTCGACCAAAAGAAAATACCTGAAGAACAGGGGCGACATAGTCTAAGAAAGAGAAAATAAAACTAAATAAGTCTTTAGATCCTGAGGACACGGTTTCTGAGGAAACCTCAGAAACGTGAGATGTCCGTTCTGCGTTAGGGCATAGCGTGGAAGTAAAACAAAATGTCTGTGGATTCGTGAGGTCGCGTTGCCTGGGGAAACCCCAGGCACTCGTGACGACCGTTCTGTCAGGGTCAGTACCAGTGGGAGAAATTAACATTTCCCTTGAACCAAAGTGGGCTAGATAAGAGGATAAGAAGCAGAAACTCCTAAATACCGTGAGGTTAGGAATCCCCCTACTTTAGTGGCGGGAGGATGTCAATGGTATAAAAGTATGCTGGCCAAACCAACACAGGGGATAATCCAGATTACATTTACACGCCACTGCACTAGGGCAAATAAAGAAGCAAAAAAAATTAGAGCAGATACCCAATTTGGTGAGGCAGTCTTACCGACGATCCAGAAGGCCACAAAAATCATACCAATTACTGCGGGTCTAATGCCGTTCATTGCTGCTTGAATTGCAGACGATTTTTTAAAAAGTTCTAAGAGATTGGCTCCTGCTATCATCAATAGAAATGGTGGAAGAAATACACCAAAAGTAGCAGCGATCGCACCATATATATTCGCAACCTTGTAACCGATAAAAGCAGCACTAATGACGATTGGCCCTGGTGTAATCTGACCTACGGCAAGACCGTAAGTAAATTCTTGTTGTGTCAACCAGTTTAAGTCATGAACGATAATTTCTTGAATTAAAGGAATACTTACATAAGCACCACCAAACAACATGACACTGATAGTTACAAATGTCACAAAAACTTGAATAATAATGTATTTTTTAAAAATTAATGATGAAACAAAATATGCTAATAATGCACTAGGCAACAGAAATAAAGAAAGAAAAAAGTTTTTTTTATTAATTAGTTGATTCTTTTTCGCTAATATTTTATTCAAAACAAAAGACTTAAAAATTAAAAAACTAGATAATAAAGAAAATAAACTAATTTTTTTCGATCGATTAAGTATTTGATAATTGTCTAAATTAATATTATTTTGCTCAGTCAGATTTAATTTGACCTTTTGATAAGACCATTTAGATTTAAGTGGACTAAAGGGCTTTAACGTAGCAATATTGTTGGTTTTGGAGAATTTTTCCGCTAAAAGACCGCAAATATACAGGTAAAAAGGTTGATGTGACGGAAAAGAATTCAATAAGTAGCAGTAATTCTGGAAATTGTTATGATGCTGGCGATTTAGTAAGATTTTTCTGGAAGATTTTTTTGGGTAAGATTTACCCAAAAATAACCAGCCTATTACACCAGAAACAATGATAATAGATGTAGTAATATAAACACCACCTACTGTGATTAAAAGTAAAGCAGCAATAATTGCAATAGTTACTTTACGCCATTCAGTTAGTGTCTTGCGACTCATCTGCCATGCTGTATTGAGAATAATAGCTGCAACAGCAGGAGTGAAGCCTAAAAACATATTATGGATGGTAGTAATTTCGCCTACTCTAAAATAGAGTATTGCCAAGGCAACAACTAAGACAAAAGAAGGTAAAGTTACACCAAATAAACTAACGAATGCCCCCCAGATTCCTTTGATACGATAGCCGACATAAACTACTACATTAGTAGAAATAGGGCCAGGAAGAAAAGTTGTTAAGGATATGCCATCTAGTATGTCGTCATGGGTGAGCAGTTTCATTTTTTCAACTACTACATTTTCTACAACGGCAATTAACGACATTAGCCCACCGAATGAAGTACTACCTATTTTAAAAAATGTCCAAAATAGACAAGGTAAAGATACGGAGCTTTGGTGAATTGTTGATTTTGAATTGTCGATGGAAGTGTACCTCACTGATTTGAGTCAAGATATATATAAGAGACAATCTTACTCCTTCTCATCTATATATATCTACGCGATAACTTTCATCTTTTGGTTTAAGTTTTGTATTTCTGAAGTATCTTGAGAATTTTGCTCTATTCTTACTCGTAAAAGCAAGCGATCGTTCTGAGAAAATGCTGTACGACCATGCAATACTTTGTGATTATTGACAAAGACCATATCTCCATCAGTCAGTTTAAATTCAATCTTATTTTCATAGGACTTAATAAATCGCTCGAAATAGCCTAGTGCCCATAAGCGAGCGGGAGTTGCTAATTCTGGGTAACATTTAAAGCTAGCTTCAATCGTGTCTAAACGAAAGCGAATCAAAGGTTTATCTGCCACAATTGGAGCTAAGATAATATTAGATTTGCCTGCCCCTACAAAAGCAGATGGTACCTGAAAAGGAAAATTTTGCTCGCGAAGTATCCTCAAGCATTGCACTCCAAAAGAAGAACTTTGTAAAGATTGAATCAAGTCATTTGCTTTGACAATGATGCTGTTTCCTCCCTCTTTGGCTGACTTTATGGCAAATAAACCAAAATATTCTTCAGGTTTATGACGAAAAGCAGAGTCAATATGCAAAGGAGCTTCTGCATCAAGTTCAGAAAAAGTGGGTTTTCTTTGATTTAAAAGAGGACGGGGGGTAACATCCCAAATTACATTTTTTGAATTACTATGAACCGTAAACTTGCCCAAATGTGCAGCTAAGGAAAGATATAAATAATCAGCTATGGGTCTTTTATATAGATGAAAAGATAAGCCTTTGACAATTACAAATCCCTGTTCGGAGTTAAGCCTTTGAACAATCTGAATACCTAATTCCTCTAAGCGAGGAATTTTTTCTTGTACTATTGTTTTTAATCTACTTTGTATTGCACTCCAATCATTCATTCTATTTTCAGAAATCTCTTGAGCGAGCCATGAGATTTCTGTAAGAAATTTGGCAGGAAGAGTAAATTTATTGATATCTAATACAGGATGTTCTAAACACTGCATATATTAGCCACTTATTTGATTGGGTTGATTTTAGAGCTAAATAGAGGAACGCTATATGTGCCTGAATCAAGGCAAATTGACCAATACCAACCTAGTACGTAAGTATATACGTACGTACTAAGCTTGATGATTGGATAATTTTTTCTATATAAGAACATTTTAATAGCTAAAAATAAATTTTATGTAAATTTTATTGCTATCTAATATACATTTGTGTCGTAATGTTTTGAAGTCGTGAAATATGCCTAAACTTCTGAAAATTAGGATTGTCTCTTCTTCGAGCCATGTTAAGAGGATAGTATAAATAATTAAATCAATGTGTAATCAATAATACTGTTTTAAAAAAATCTAAATTTATTGATTAAAGCAGGATAATGTCTTATCCTAAAATTTAGAATATAGTGTAAAATGATACAAAAATTGCACTTTAGCTTCCTCAACAGCAGCAAAAAATAATCTTATTGGAAATAGTTAATCGTGAACAATATTACTACTCATAATGATTCTGTAGAGCAGTCTGAAATTGATAACTCAACAGACTCCAAGCAATTTTCTTCTGTTGTACTAATGACCCAAAAACAACAAGAAATAAAGAAATTGTATGAACAACAACTTAAAATTCAACAGCAACAGATTAATGAACTACAAAATCAATTAACAAAGCTCCAGCAAAATTCTGCGAGAAAAAAACGTAATTATAGAAATACTTGGGCAAAAATAACTAAATATCTAGCTAGTCTTCATGGTAGTTCGACTTATCAACCTAGATTTTCTTCCCAACAAGTATTTTTTTCCTATCTCGGTAGTTTCGTGGGAATAGGTGCATTAGCCTATCTAAGTATTGGCTCCGGCTATCCTCTAATTGCTGCACCTTTTGGTGCTGCTGCTGTCTTAGTTTTTGCCGTTCCCAATAGCCCTTTAGCACAACCACGCAATTTAATTTTTGGCAATCTTTTAGGTGGGATAGTTAGTATTGTGATGGTTAGCTTATTCGGCTCCGAACCTTGGGTAATGGCTTTGTCGGTAGCTACTGCTATTAAACTTATGCAAGTTACGAAAACTTTACATCCTCCTGGTGGTGCTGTAGCTTTGGTAGGAGTAATGAGTCAAGCTAAATGGAGTTTTTTATTTACACCAGTTCTACTTGGTTCTATCATATTGTTGATTTGTACTGTAATTTTTAATAACCTTATGCCAGGAAGATCTTATCCCATACATTGGCTTTAATTAAAATTCAATGAGCGTACTTTGTAGAAATTATCTGTTGAGGGGGATAAGTCTACCTAATCAATCCTATAGCAGTAAGTTTTGTCCAATGGTTTTTTCAGTGAAATAGATTTAGAGAAAAACAGTGAGCAGTCTACATCATAAAAGAAAACAGGTATCTATTGCTATTTTAGCTACGGTTTTCGGTACTGGGGTCGTTACCGCTACACCTACACCCAATCTGGAAATTTCTAAGCAAGTCTTTTTGACTATTGCCAATGTAGCAATGTGTGCTCTTGTTTGGAATATTTATTTTGATGAGGAATTGTCAAAAAAAGATATTATTTCTATTCTGCTAGATTTATCGATCGTAACTGTAATCAGTGCATTTACTGCCTACGTTACAGCTAAAGGTATTACTGCTTTAATTAACGATATCACTAATTGGTTAGGAGTAATAGGCTGGGTAGTTATAGGTATCATTGCCGGTTTAGCTACTAGCTTGTTAGGTATTGGCTGGGCATCTTACTGCGACGATCTTTACCGCCATCAAACTCACTAAAGAAAACTTGTGACGTTCTCCCGACGCTAACTGCAAGCAGTATAGCGCGGGCTTCCCTGGACTCACGACCAGGTATTCCTGCGTAGCACTTATCTAGATGAACAGTACAAGACTATTCAACCCCGACAGTACGCTGTCAGCAGGCAGTTTCCATTCCCCAGCGTCCCTGGGTACAGTTTTCACGACTCGCGCATTCCCTTGCGTCTTTCGCCGACGCGGGGGGAGAAGGGGAGCTTTTAAAAGGTTTAAACTCTGAATCCGAAAGTCGATTCAATTGGCTTCTCAGCTCCCCTTCCCGCGCTCGTCAAAATGATTCCTTATTACGGCAAACATTTTACGCAACCACCGAGTCTCCAACCGAGACTATTTCTTGGTTGCAACCCCATATGTCTGATTTTCAAGGTACTTGCTAGCTTTAGGTTTTTGTTTATCCGATCTTCGGTAGCTAGCGACCCATTGATACGCTCAAGTAAATTGTACAGCAATCAGAAGCCTTGCTACATAAAGATTCTGTGTCAAAACTGTAAATTTATGACCGACAGGTTATCGCGCTCGTTCTCATGAGGGGCTGTCTGCGGAGGTCTCCTCCGCAGTTCATACGCCCCGTCCCGACGCTCATGCTACGCTCTTAGCGCGGGGCTTCCCACTCGCACGCTAAATTGCCAAGAGCAGTTTGATAATTTTGTAGAGCTAAACCTAATTGATTTGTCATTTTGCATTGACTTATGAAGACCTCTTTTGAACTAAACCCTTTATGCCCCTCTAGTTATATAATTTTACTCTTGGTCTTCGCATAAATGAGACTTATATTTTATGCATTATCAATGCTTTAGTCATGTATCTGTTCTCAGTCGCCAATTACTGGCTGGATTAAAAATTGCTCCAGAAGGAGAGTATTTAGATGCTACGGTAGGTGGTGGTGGTCATAGTGAGCAAATTCTCGCGGCAGCCGAAAAAGTTAAGGTCATAGCGATCGATCGAGATCTAGAGGCGATCGCAGCAGCTAAAATTAGACTGGCTCAGTACTATCCCCAACAGATTCAATTTTGGCATGGTAACTATGCTGACTACCAACCCCAAGACTTGTTATTTGATGGGATTATTGCCGATTTGGGTGTAAGTTCTCCCCAACTAGATACGCCAGAAAGAGGTTTTAGTTTTCGCCACTCTGCTCCTTTAGATATGCGGATGGACTCTACTCAGTCTCTTACGGCTGCTGAGATTATCAATCATTGGCAAGAAAAGCAATTAGCTGATATATTCTTTCAATATGGTGAAGAAAGGTTTTCTCGGCGTATTGCTCGTCAAATTGTCAGGGAGCGTCCTTTCCAGACTACTACCGATTTAGCTAACGCGATCGCCCGTGCTGTTCCTGCTAAATATCGCTACGGCAGAATTAATCCAGCTACTCGTGTTTTTCAAGCCTTACGTATCGCTGTTAATCAAGAATTACAATCTCTAGAAAGATTTTTAGAGCGAGCTCCCTATTGGCTTAAACCAGAGGGAATTATTGCTATTATTAGTTTTCATAGTCTGGAAGACCGCATTGTTAAACATCGGTTTCGCGACTGCGAGTTACTTCAGGTAATTACCAAAAAACCCATCACTGCTAGAGCAGATGAACAAAAACTCAATCCTCGTTCTCGTTCTGCTAAGTTGAGACTGGCACACAAAAAAAATTTTTAACCTCTACTTAACTTCATTTCTCCCAACAACAAATATAATGACATCTGGGTTGTAGTAATTTTAGTATATATTTATACTAAATTCCGTTGCCTAACCAACACTATTAACCTCAAGATATTTCTTTAAACTAAAACACAGTCTTGTATTTACCTCATCAACTTTAAGTCTAATCAATCAAATTTAATTGATTGATATCACTCAAGAGAAGTATCGTAGCAGTTAGAGGGCTTATGCAGAGACTTTATTATGAAAAACCGATAATGACTTGGATAGATTTTGCGATTCGCCTTTTCCTGGCATTTATTCTCGGTGCAGGTATTGGGATAGAAAGACAATGGGTGACTTCCTCCCTCGTTAAAAACGAGGGCTTCCCAATCTCGCGACTGAGAGCTTTCTGTACTATGCCACTTATCTAGATATATGACAGCTATCACATATCCCCGACAGTACGACTTTACAGACAATTTCTTTCCCCGCACGTCCTGCGGTACTACTCGTATTTCGGAAATACTCATACATCTTTGTACGTTTGGATTTTTACCGACTCAACTCCTGAGTCGAACCCGTATCCAAGTTTTCAAGGTGCGCTAATTGTACGAAGTTACAGCAATTTATAGCTCGATGTCTCGTACACAAGTATTATACAACGCCTAGAAGCCTTAGTATATGAAGATTCTCGGTTCTTATTGTCAAGACGAGCGACCCTGCTCGGGTTTCCCGAGCTAAGGAACGCGCGAGTCGCTCTCATCCCGCCATTAAAAATGGGGGACTTCCCGCTCACAAAGTTAAAAAGCAGATCCGTACTCAAAACAAACGTACTAGTTTCTTTAGGAGCAGCTATGTTTGTGATGATGGCAGCGATGATTCCTGGAGATAGTAGCCCAACAAGAGTGGCAGCCCAGGTAGTTTCTGGAATTGGTTTTCTGGGAGCAGGGGTAATTTTAAGAGAAGGAACCAGTGTCAGGGGTATTAATACGGCAGCTATTTTATGGTGTGCTGCTGCCATTGGCTCTCTAGTAGGTTCGGGATTTTTGTTACAAGCCTATTTTGGTACCATAGCAGTTGTGGGAGCAAATTTACTCTTGCGACCTGTAGTCCAAATATTTCAGCCCAAAATTGATGATGAAACCGTAATAGTTCATAGTGAATCAATCGACATAGAGAGAAATAACATAACTGATAATAAATTACCGCCAGAAGTAGAATCAGAAAAAGAATTTGTAGAACCCCAGCAAACAGCAACTAGATATCGTTGTCGTTTACTCTGTCAATCAGAAGGCGAAGCTCATGTATTGGCGTTACTGTTAAAATCAGTTAGAGAAAAAGGATTAATACTAACAGCGATACAGAGCAAAAATATAGAAGATGAGGATATGGAAGACTTGAGCGAAGTCGAAATTAAAGCAGATTTTCTGTCAGAAGGACGTAGAGATGAATTAGAAATGTTAGAGCAAGTCGTCAGTTTACTAAAGCTAAAAGCTAGAGTAAATAAAGTTAGCTGGGAATTTATGAATCATACTAGATAATAATCTAGTTAACTATTGATTATTGTGGAAATCGATCGCAGTCAAATTAAAGCATTTGCCTATTCTTTAGGATTTCATAAAGTAGGAATTGCTTCTGTAGATGGAGAACAAAAAAACTTAACTAAAACACGCCTCCAACAATGGCTTGCTCTTGGCTACCATGCAGATATGGAATGGATGGCAAATCCAAAACGCAGCGAAATTACGGCTTGTATGCCAGAAGTAAGTTCTGTAATTTGTGTTGCTCTTAATTATTACACTCCCCATCAACATTCAAATGAGCGAGAATACGGCAAAATATCTCGCTATGGTTGGGGAAGAGACTATCATAAAGTGATGCACCAAAAACTCAAAAAAATGAGTAAATGGTTGCAAACTCAAGGAGATAAGATACAAACTCGCTACTATGCCGATACTGGTCCCATACAAGATAAAGTTTGGGCAGAAAGAGCGGGAATTGGCTGGATTGCCAAAAATGGCAATTTGATTACTCGCGAATATGGTAGTTGGGTTTTTTTAGGAGAAATTTTAACGAATTTGCAGTTAGCTCCAGATAAACCCCATACTTCTCATTGTGGAACTTGTACTAGATGTTTAGAAGCCTGTCCTACCCAAGCTATTACCAAACCTTTTGTAGTCGATGCCAATCGTTGTATCGCCTATCATATGATCGAAAACAGAGCAGAAAAATTGCCAGAATTCATAGCTTCAAGAATGTCTGGCTGGGTAGCTGGTTGCGATATTTGTCAAGATGTTTGTCCCTGGAATCAGCGTTTTGCTAAAGAAACAGATATTCAAGATTTTCAGCCCTATCCTGAAAACGTCAAACCCAAGTTAAAAGAATTAGCTAACATTTCTGAAACAGCATGGGATTATCGTTTTCGTGCATCCGCTCTAAGAAGAATAAAACCGCAAATGCTACGACGCAATGCTTGTGCTAATCTAAAGTCAGGGCTCAATATAACTTGAGCCTAAAATTCACAATTTACATTAATTTTTTACCTTACTCCTCACCCATTATTAAAGTTCAATGAATGACAAAATAATTGTCTTTGATTTTGACGGCACGATAGCCGATACTTACCATGCACTTGTTAATCTTGCCAATCAATTGGCAAAGGAATTTGATTATAAACCTCTCGAGCGAGATGAATTATTAAAACTAAAAGACTTAAGTTCCTGGGAAATAATTAAACAGGCAGGAATTCCCTTATTTAAAATTCCTTTCTTGTTTAAAAGAATCCAAATAGAATTAGGCAAAGACATCGATCGAGTCAAACCAATACTGGGAATTGAGTCAGTTTTATTTAAGCTAAAATATCGAGGCTATCGTTTAGGGATTATTACTTCTAATACCGAAAAAAACGTCAAAATTGTGTTAAATAATCATCATTTGGGTTCTCTATTTGATTTTATTTATGCAGAAACAACTATTTTTAGCAAACATAGAGTAATTAATGAAGTTATTAGAAAAAGGAAAATTAACCGAGCAGATATAATTTATGTAGGGGATGAAACAAGAGATGTTCGCTCGGCACAAAAGAGCAGAATATCTGTAGTAGCAGTAGCTTGGGGATTTAATTCTAAGCAGGTTTTAGCCAAGCAACAACCAGACTTTTTAGTCGAACAACCGCTACAGTTGATTAAAGCGATCGAGCAATGGAATAGTTCTTGGCAGACAAAAGTTCAAGGTAAATAAGTCTATTGGTCACCGTTACACCGCCTTTTAACGAACGGGGCGTATAAACTCTTGAGGAAACCTCAAGAGACAGCCCCTCCGGTGCCTGCGGGGCGCGAATGGAGCTTTAATCTTCTTTAATCTATGGATGTGAGCCTTAAGTTAGGGGTAATAGAAGCTCCATTGCGCG